>JANOQY010000255.1:0-28967 GCA_031414995.1 Betaproteobacteria bacterium | reverse complement strand
GTATCCACGGCGCATCATCAATATTCACCCGTCACTGCTGCCCGCATTTCCCGGCCTGCACACGCACCGTCAGGCGCTGGCGGCGGGGGTAAAAATTCACGGCACCACGGTGCACTTCGTCACGCCGCAGCTCGATCACGGGCCGATCATCGTTCAGGCGGCGGTGCCGGTGCTGCCGGGCGATGATGAAGGCACACTTGCCAAACGTGTGCTTGCGCAGGAACACCGAATCTACCCGCAGGCTCTGCGTTGGCTGGCAGAAGGCCGCGTCGTGTTCAATGCCAACGATGTCGTCGAAATTCGAGGGTTGAACGTTTCCCCAAGGGTTGAGGATCAACATTTCCTCGTACCGAAAGAATAGCGTTATGTTGCGTTTGTGGTTTCCATTCCGAATTAAAAGTCGCTCCGCGATTTTTATGATGGCCGCACTACTGTTCGTTACCACGATGACGTTCGCGGCAGCAGCATTGGCAGAAGCGGCCGACAGCACGCCGACGTTGGTGAAATCGACTTACAAGGTTTACAAAGCTGGCGTCTTGATCGGCACCATCGAAGAGCAGTTCAGCCGCGACGGCAAAAACTACAAACTCGTTTCCGACACCGAAACCGCCGGGCCGCTACGGCTGTTCCTGCGCGACCAACTCAAGGTAACGTCAGAGGGCACGATTGATGCTGGCGGTCTCAAACCAAACAGCTACCATTTCACGCGCCGCGATAACCAGAAGAAAAATATTTCGGCGGTTTTCGATTGGAGCAAACGTCAGATCGTGTCGCACCACGACGACGAAGATGAAGTTTTTGATTTGCCTGCCAACACGCAGGATCGCGTCTCAGCGATGTATCAATTCATGTTCAATGTCCCGCGCACGGCCGAGGTAAGCTTGTGGATGAGCCAGGGCAAGAAAGCGGAACTGTATCGTTACCGCAAAATTGGTGCGCCGACATTACTGATCAACAAGGAAAGCATTCCCACCGTCTACTACGCTCGTGAGGCTTCGGTAGGTGAATCCAAAGTACACCTGTGGCTGGGAACGGGTAAGGATAAATATTATCTGCCGGTAAAGATCATTTTCGAAGACGAGCGTGGCGCTTCGCTCGAACAGGTACTGGTGTCGCTGCACACCGAGCACGGCGGTAAAGGTTGATGGGGCATGTATCCGCTCACGACAAGTTAACTTTTGACTCTGACAAGCGCTCGCTCAACAACTGTTGAACTTCATTGAGCGCACTGGTGTTTTTTCTTAGCGCAAATTCAACGCGCATTAAATAGAAAACAACCACCGCTGCCACAACACCGCCCCAATAGATATCCCATTCCATAGTTTTCAAGCCTCCATTCAGTAACGACGGCTGGCAGTAAAAAGCCGCTGGTTAGGCGGCTTTTATTTACCCGTACATGTAGTCACCAGCACTTGAGTTTACGCCTCTGAGCCGCCTGTGTACTCGAGGAACTTCTCTGGTGCCACACGAAGTGCAGCACCGGTCGGGCAAGAACGAACGCAGGCAGGGCCGCCAGCTTGGTCTTTGCACATATCGCATTTGACGGCTTTCTTGAGCAGCGTTTTATCTTTGCTCTTTTTATGCACGCCAGGCTCTTCGCCCAAACCGAACATGAGCCATGACATCAGCGATGGCTTGCTCTTTTTCGGTTCCAACGGTGCCAATTGGATCACACCGTACGGACAGTTGCGTTCGCAGTTGCCGCAACCGATACAGGTGCTGGAAATAAACACTTCACCATTGGGTGAGCGCTTAATGGCATCCGGTGGGCAATCCTTCATGCAATGCGGGTGTTCGCAGTGGCGGCAGGAAGTCGGCACGTGAATCTGTGCGAACGTGGGACCGGCTTCACGATTGAGGCGCGATGTGCCATCGTGCGTTTCCGCACAGGCTTTCTCGCAGTTATTGCAACGAACGCATAACGCCTCATCGATCAGCAATACGTCGGTGGCTTCGCCAAGACCTTGCTGCATCAGGAACGAGATGAGGTTGCCGGAATCTGATTTCGATTCCATCGCCTGATTCATCTTTATCCGTTCCATCGATTGCGCACCCATCCGCGCCTGAATGGTCGAGTGCGACGACATCACTTCCGTAAAGCGCTTGGCCTCAAGCATGATGACTTCAGTCGGCACTGCAGCCCGGACGGTCGCGGATCGCGGCGCGTCCGATAGCAAGGCCATTTCGCCAACGTAGTTCCCGGCGGCGACGTATGACAACACAATTTCCTTACCTGCGATGTGCCGCGAGACGGTCACGGAACCGCGGCGGATGAGGTATAGCCCGTCGGCCCTGTCACCCTCGGTGAACAGCGCCTCATTTGCCGCGTAACGTTTGAGTGACGCGCTCTCGACGAGGTAATCAACTTCGCGCTCAGGTAGCGTTTGCGAGAGATATTGGCGCACTGCGCGTTTCATCATCACCGCGTCGAGGGTCTTGCGAACGGACTCGACGGAGGCCAGCAACTTCAACATGCTGCGGCGCGGCGTTTCGAGCAACAGCGTGCGCATGCCGGCGCGAATGGTCGCAGCACGACGTCGTCCTGACAGCAGCCCCAGCTCGCCGAAAAAATCGCCTTTGGTCAATTCGAATTTAACCGGGTTGCCCTTCTGGTCCAGCAATTCGACCGTGACACTGCCTTCGACAATGGAATAAAACGAATTCGTGTAATCGTTTTGATTGAAAACGACGGTGCCTTCTTCAGGGCGATGGATTTCACTTTCCATCAGCAGTTCGCGCAATTGCAATTGCGTCAGGCTGGACAACAGCGGCACGCTTTTCTGGATATGCAAAACCGCCTCGGCCACGGTGGTGATCTTGACGTTCTTGAATTTGGCTTTCAGCACCGGCTCATCGGCAGGTTCAACGTCATTGCCGAGGATATATTCGATCGCCTCGTAACCCTGATTCATGGCCTGCTTGATCAGCGGATATCCACCCAGCGCGCCCACAATAAAAATACCGGGAACATTGGATTCATAGTGCGACGACAGCGCGGGGACGGCATCCATGTTGGCGTTCGGGAAGGTGATGCCGAAGCTCTCCACCAGTTTGCGCGGCGGAATCGCGCCCAGACGGGCGATGATGCGGTGACAGGGGATGACTTCCTGCCCGGTCTTGGTATTGGCGATAAAGGCCATCGGGAATTTATTGTCATCTGTCACCGGGGTCGCGTCGACGCGTTCGACCGTGGTGCTGTAGCGGATGGCGCACTTGTCTTCTTTGTCTGCGGCAAGAATGAGTGCGATGTTGCCGTCCTTCACGCGCACAAATTCATCGATGCGATTGATCAGGATGACGCGATTCTGTTTAGCCAGCGCCAACGCGTTTTCGATACCAGCGTCACCTGCGCCGACGACGATGATGGTTTCATCTTCATACTCGGCCGGATCATCCAACTGGTACTGAACGGTAGGCAAATTTTCGCCGGGAACGCCGAGCTTGCGAAGATTGCCTTGCAGGCCAATCGAGAGCACGATGTTTTTGGCACGCACTTCGCCGCCGTCTGCGAGCATGATCTGGAAATCGCCCTTCGCACCTTTGATCGCCGAAACTTCCGAGCCATAGCGGAGGTTCACACCGTGTTTTTTGAGTTGCGTATCCCAGATACCGAGAATATTTTCACGCGTACCTTCGGCAAAATCGAGCGGGCTGCGTAGCGGCAGGATGCCGGGCTCGGCCATCACATGCTTGCCCTTTTGGTATTTGTAAATGGTGTCGGCGAAATGGTCTTTCTGCGCCTCCAGCAATACGTGCGACAGCTTTAATTCGGCGGCGTGTCCCGCGGCGGAAATGCCCGCCGGACCGGAACCAATGATGGCGATGTCGAATTGGTCACTCATGGTTTTGCTCCTGCACCCGTTGACGTTGGTCCGGTGGCGACGGCTTTTGCTGCAACTTTCTTGGCTGCAGCAGGCTCTGCCGTAGCGACGACGGTACCTGTTTGATTGCGCAACTCTTTGAGTAGGTTTTCAAATTCCTGCGGCTTGTATTGCTCATCCTTGGCCAACGAGAGCGTGAGCTTTTTCAGGCTGGCATTGAATTTTTGCGGGGCAGCCATGGCGCCTTGCTTGGCCAGGAACGCGCCGATACTGCCGATGGCCAGCGTCGCTTGCTCTGCTGCCGCGTAATCGCTATAGGTGCCCTGAATCCCGTCTTCGATCAGCCGCGACAGCACTGCAGCCATCGTTTGATTCGAAAACGTCGCCCCTGACATTACTGGTATGGTTTCCTGCGCGAGTTTTTTCAGTGCTGCAGCTTCGACAAAGGCATCGCCCTCGCCCGCGATTGCCCGGTGCAGTTTTTGTGTTTGTGCAACGACACGATCACCCAATTTCGGATCAAGCGCGCGCGTGATGGCACGCAACATCAGCATGTTCGAATCATTCAGGCGCACCAGTCCCGGTGAAATGCTTGGGCCAAATGCCGTCTTTGGTTTCCAGCGGTTTTCCGACATTGGGTGGTGGCAGGCATGGCAATCGAACAACACCAATTCCGGGAACACGCCATCGCGACCAAGTTTCGGATCGGCCAAGATACTCATGGTCTCGCTCACTGCAAGCGCCTGACCAATCGCCCATGTTTTCGCGCCGTCCCAAACTTTTTTGCGTTCGCTGTAATCCTTGTCCACCACAAAATGTTTAGGCGCAATTTCGGTGAATGTATCGAGCTCAAAACTCATGCGCGGGTGCCCAGCGCCCATGATGCGGTGGGTGACGAGCTTATCCTGATTGCCATAGTGGCATGACATGCACAGCTTGGCGCGGGCGACGGCGTCCGACGTTGGATACATGCCGTCTTCAATATTTTTGGCGTGCTGTGCAGCCGCAGGGTTATCGGGCTCTACGTGCGTTTTGATCCATTTTTGCGCCGGGCCATGACAGCCTTCGCAGGTAATGCCATCGGTAATTTTGAAGCGTTCTCCGCGACGTTCTTCCGGCACCACGTGTGCATGACAATCAAGACAGATCTTGGCTTCATGGGCTGGCTGCTTCAGCCCCATGTTGGCGGCGATACGGCGCGAACGCTCATTCAACAAGACGTTGTAGGCACGTGCGTGCTTGTCGGTGCGCGACCACGTGAGGTATTCGTTTTGCAGCACGGTCGAATCTTTCCAAAGCTTGACGGAACCGTGACAGAGACTCGATGCGCAGGTGACAGTACCGAGCGTTTCATGAGGCGACTGATACGGCAGCGGCTGCGCCCCGGCGTGCATGGCCGCAAGCGGCACCGCCAGCAGGATTGCCCCTGCGACAAGTTTCGACGCGGTCTGTAGTGTCGACCACCACATCATCCATCGCTTCATTTTTTTGCTCCCGCGGGCTTGGCGTCAACAAATCCAGCCCGATCAATTTCGTCCTTCACCGCCCACAACGATCCGTTGGGATTTCGATAGAAACGCGCCATCTCGTCGCTGGAAAATGGTCGCGAACCGATCCGCCCGAAGACCGCAATCTGTCCACCGGTTTCATCTACACCGCGATCCCGATCCAGCCCTTTGGCCATACCAAGCGCCGCTGATTTTGTTTTGCGCCAGGCGATCAACTGTGGCTTGGGCTCTGGCGAAAAACCATAAAACTTCGGTTGCGAATCAGGCGATGTCAGTTGAATAACTTTCAGCCCATTTACGCCGTCGGCAACATAGGCAAACAGCGATGCGTTGGTGGACCCGACGATCACATCCTGCGCGTCGTTCAGCTTTCCATCTGCGGTGAAGCGCGTCAGCTCCTTCGGCGCATGTGGCTTTTCAATATCGATAATGACAAGGCCATCTTTGCCACCCGCGACATAGGCGTAGGTGCGGGCGAGGTAAATGCCGCGTGCATTCAGCAACGACACATTCGCCGTTCCCACGAGCGCAGGTTTTTCAGGCGAGGTGACATCAATGGTCTGCATACCCTCTGCAGTCGTCACGAACAGATAGCGGAACTGTAGCGCCGAGGCCCGCATATCGCGCAACGGTAACGTAGCAGCGACCGTCGGCTTAAGCGGATCATTGAGGTTCAATATCACCAAGCCTGCATCGGTTGCGACATATGCGTAGTAGCCGCCCATCGTGATATGCCGCGCGCCTTTCAATACGCCGCCCTCATTCCAAGTGATTGCGCGTTTGAGGAAATTGTTGCGTGGCTCGCCGTCGGCGAACGTATTCACATCGGTGACGATCAGGCCTTCTTCAGCGTCGACGATGAACGCATAGTTGTAGATCGGGTGAAACGGCTGCTCCTCGTTGGTGACACGCATCAGATCGCCCTTGTTTCGTTCCGGGGCGATGGCTTGATTGGTCGGGAGAGCCATGCAGGTGGCATTTTTACTCGCGATATGAGCGTCATGCCCGAGCGGTGAAAACGGCGCGGAAATAATGCGCTGAGATATTCCCTTGTTGGCAATATTGGCGACGTCGTATACGCGGAATCCGCCAGCGCCTTCAGCCACAAACAGATATTCACCACGCAGCATCAGGCAGCGTACCGCGCCCACGGTGGAGTGGTTATGCGCCTCAGGCAATTCCTGCCCACGTTTTTGGTGATCCGCAAACCAGTCTGGGTATGCGTATTTTTGCAGATAGCTGCCAATCACAGCCTGCGGCTCATCCCATTCCGTTACTTTGACCGCCTCGACGTTTTTGGCAGAACCGACCCACGCGTTGAAGCCAACAAAGTTGACGAAGTTTGTTCCCTGCAACATCAACTGCGCCATGATGGCGTTGTTGTCATTGGCTTGACTCAAATGGCAATCGCTACAGGTCTTGGTCTCGGTTTTCCGTTCGGTATGCGGATAGTGAGGCGCAAATGCCTGTGAGGAGAATCCACTTGAAGCTATCGGCGGCTGCTGAATGTAAATGCGCTCACGATTGGAGTTGGTGGAGCTAAGCAACAAGGCAGAGCTTGAGCGAATCGGTGCGATGCGAGATCCCTTGACCGGGCCGTGCTTGCCGAGTTGGAACATGTCGTCGCGTGCAACCTGCGGATTGTAGGTCGCGTAATTGCGGGTCTCGCCGCCTTCGTAGTGCAGGCGTTCGGTTTTCCAGTTGGCCTGAATCGGCAGGTGACAGCCGGCACACGATGTTGTCCAAGACAAATGGCAGGTGTAGCACGTCATCTTCTCGTTTGCATGCGCGTACTCGGTCTTGCCATCCGCACCGGGTGGACCCCATTTTCCATCGCGGCCTTCTTGCCCTGAATGCATCAGCTTGGCGCGCGCGGCTTTCTCGTTGTAATCCGTGTGGCCTGGCGTAACGCTATCTTTGACAAGACTCATTTGCCATTCGAGTTTTGGGTCGAGTGCCGATCGCTGAAACAGTTTGCTGCCTATCCACTCAAAACGCTTTCGACCATCCTGCGTACGCAACGTGAGCAAGTCGCGCCCGCCCGGTTTGGCAGCGGGACCACTGGTCTGCAATGTCGGATATTTATTTGCCGTTCCATGGCAATCAGCGCAATCGATTTCTACTGCCGCGGCGACTTCGCCGTAGATGTGGCCGTTGCCGTGTGCGTCCTGTGAGAAATGACAATCAACGCAATGCATGCCAATGTCGAGATGGATCGAGGTGAGATGCACCGCTTTCTGGAATTTCTTCGGATCGGTGTCGTCGACCGGTTTGTTTTCCTTATCGAGCAGCGTTCCCTTGCGATCACGCTTGAAGATGTAGCGGAAGTTCCAGCCGTGGCCGTGGTAATCGGCGAACTGCGTATCTTTGAGCGTGGGGTTAAGCTCTGAGACCTTCTTTGAAAATTCAGGATCGCCCCACAAGCCGCGAATGGAAGCTTCTTCGGGATTGCGATCCAGAATCTTGCGCATCTCGGCATCCGTTGGATATTTCTGTTTCTTCGGCCACATCGACGGCGCATCAGCTTCGTAGTCCCACATCGTGGCACCGTAGAAGCTATTCACAAACACGTTTGGCTGATGCATGTGACAGACCATGCACTGCGATGAAGGAATGGCGCGGGTGAATTCGTGTTTTAACGGATGGCCGGACTTATCTTTCGGAATCGTCGGGTCTACCGTCTGTGATTTACCTTCATGACCAAACTTGGCATACGGACCCGAGCGCGTCGGATCACGGTCGTTCGCATAAACGGTGTGGCAGGCCGTACAACCCGAAGAGCGATAGTCGCCCGGTTGTTCGTTGGTGCCCAGGAACCAAAGATGCGGATCGTTCAAGCGCGTTTTGGTGATGTTGATGACCGGCACCGCGATGCGTTGTCCAGTTCCCGGACCACGATTGGATTGCTTAATATCGGGACGTCCTGGCTCGTCCAGTTTTTGCAAAACACCCGAGCTATTTGGTATTCCGACTTCCGGAAAGCCGCTGATAATCACCTTGCCACCGCGCTCAAAAACGCGAAAAATATCGCCCGGCGGAATCGTTTCCCACGCAGGTAATGGCGCCAGCGATGGCAGGATACCCATCTTTGTCATATGCTCGGTGACCGGCACCGGATTCTTGAGTGAAGCACCCACGCTATCTGCGGTGTACGCCTCACCAAGAATGTAGCGCTTGTAGGGCAGGATACCGTTGTTGTACGAGGCACCACCCCACAGCATCGCGCTGGTGGACATCAGACTGCGTTCGACCTGCTGCACTGTCTCCAGATGACAAGCACCACACGCGTCACGCGCGACCCGCAAATCGCCCGGATTGATGAAGCGGATGAACTCTTTTGATTCTTTGTTGAGTTTGGCGTAGGAGCCTTTGGGATTAGCCGAATTCGGCGTGTTCCAGACTTTCGGGAAGCGCGGGCTGATGTGCGCGCGGTTCATCGCCATGCCGTAAAGCGCTTCGTCTTTACCTTTGTACTCGGCGTCTTTCGGCCTCTTCACCGCCACATCACCGCCGTGACAATCGGTACAGCCCAGCACTACGCCAGGATTGGCATGCATCGTGTGGCGGTCAGTGCCGGTATGGCATGACACACAGCCGGCAGACTTCTTGTCGGCGTCCTGCACTGTCTGGCGTTCGGGCGCTGCCGGGTGGCTGGTGTATTTGATGACCTGCGCCTTCTCACCGTCAGCCGCGTGCACGGCGCCTGAAATACCGAGCAAAAAGGGTAAAAGTGCCAAAGTCAAGCACTGGCGGGCTTTTCCAAGCAATATGCCGCCAGAAGCCTCGCCAATGCTAGTATTTACGATATGCATGTGTGGGATCATGTCAGTAAGTCAACAACAAATTCAAGAGAATCGAATATTGGGGGCCGCGCTTGTCTTCTTCATATAGTTGCTTCAAACCCTTGCCCGGCAATAGCGCGGCGGCTGAGGCATTGAACACAACGTTCTGCGACATGAATGGGCGGTACTGCGCGCCGATAGAAACATCAACGCCAAGATCCTTTGAGGGCGGCGATTGGTTCCGCAGCACGCCAAGCACCGATGTGTTCACGAAATTCAACTTCGAAATATTGGCAAGCAGGCGAAGTTCCGACGAGATATCTGCATCGGCCCCGAGGCCAAACAGCGTCAATCCGGGGTTGACGAAATTCGACTGGCCCTGATCCTTCGTTGAGCGTAGTGATGGCAGCACGCCATTACGACCGGACAGCGCGACACCGCCGCCGCCGATAAGGGCGATACCCTGCCGAATGAAGAAACTGGTATCGGCACCCGCGAATTGAGGGTTTTCCAAAATAGCATCAAAACCAGTCGCCTTGCCATCAAATGGATTCTTGTCGCCGGTTGCGATCAGCGCGTTGGCCCGTACCCGCAGCCATGAAAAATCACGCGACAATTCCGCCGCCGCAAATCCCGCGCGAATCGTCTGCTTTTGTTGCGCGATCGGATTGCGGTCGTCGGTGCCGAGAACAGCGTAAATCGACGATGTCAGATTCCAGACGCCGAAGTGACCGTCACCGTTCAAGCCAAGATACGTCACCCGGTAGTTGTGGGGCCGCACGTCACCCAGCACGGCCGGCCGGATCAGGAAGCCGTTGGTGTCATAGTAATCGCGCCCGGCTTCGCGATTGATGTTGTGAATGATGGTCGCTTGAGTGGTGTGTCCCAAAACAGGGAAATCCTGCTTGTACACGTTTGCAACGAGGACATGATCGCGGCGCACTTGCTGGCTAACGTCGTTCAGGCCGCTGTTGGTGTCTTTCTCCATGCGGCGAAAATACGCGAGGTTGTACTGCAACTGATTGTTGTCGCGTATACCGAATAACCGGATGCCGACCGGCACATCCTGAAAGATGAATCCACGGAAATCTGAAATGAACGGCTGAATGCCGACGCGTACCGAATCGAAATCGAAACGATCTGAAACGTTGCGCAGGTGCACGTCGGCAAATGCCTCCTGAATACCGAGATGAGAATCGGTACGTGTTTTGCCTTCGCGGGGATCGACGCGCAACCCGCGCACTTCGCCGATGCGGGCGTGATTGATCTGAATCGCGGGCACCAGACGGAATTCGTAATCTGGCGGCTTGAACGTTGTGTTGCCTTTTAACACAGCGGCAGAAAAGATCAGCGTTTCGACCAACACGGTCTGGCGTGAGCGCCCAAACTGATCGTTTGCGCCGGGACGCAACGACGATTGCGCGCCGGGTGGCGTAGGCAGACGTCGTGTTTCAATCAACGTGTCGGAAATGGCCGAGAGTGCCAGAAACCAATCCGGCCCCCACTTTGCAAACGGCTCGTACGGTTTGTCGCCCTTGTACACGTTGTGGTTGTAAGGGTCATACCATGGGAATTTGAACCCCAGACCGTCCATGATGCGCCAGCGGTCCGGCACCGAAACGGATTCACGCGGCATCAACGGCGTGGGTGGCGGCACTTGTTTAGGATCGATAGGCGGCAATTCGTATTTGAGTGGCACGCCCTGCGGGCGCAGCCTTTCCACAACATTGTCATCAACAGCGCTGTCGTTTGCCTTCACGGGTTCCGTAGAGGGCGCGGGTGCCGTCGCTTGTGCAAAGCTGCTTGCATGTGTAGCGCCCAACACCGCTGCCACGATCAACTTGATCATGGGTCGATTCAGCGTGCATATCGACACAGAAGGCGGCAGAAAAGAAATTGGCAAGGACATCGCTATAGTCCTTCGCACACGTTTTGTTCGGTGGAATCATTGAACGGCGCTTGCGGGCAATTCACGTAGCGCAGTCGTGTGCCTTCTCCGCGCGGCGCGAGGTTGTCGGCGCGAATCGCCTTGGGCGCGTTGCCGATGCCATTGGCGAGAATCTTGCCTGCGTTGGCGAGACCGAGAAAAGACACCATGTCATCCTGATCGATACCGTCACCAGAAATACCAATGGCACCGATGAGCTGATTATTTTTATAAATCGGAAATGAGCCGGGGAAGATCTGGATGCCGTTCTTTGCGCGCGCAAGCCCCGTGCAGCCAACGACCGGCGAACCTGTTGCTGAGGCAATGATCGCGTTGTAATTCAAATCGAGCTGAAGGCCGAGGTGAAACGGGCTCCAATTGTTATATGGCGTGCTAAACGGCCCGGCCTCAGTCCCGCTGATGCCATCCGGAAAAAACGGTCGGGCAATATTGCCAACGGCGCGGTTGGAGAAGGCTATGCCATTAGCGAACATGGTTTGATCATTAAAAAACTGGCGCGTCGTTGACATGTAAGCGGCAAATGTCCGGAAAGACGGAACTGGATTGCCACTCGCACCGAGGTAATTCGCCGTGGGCAGTGCGGATATTTCGGCGGCGGCGTTTACATGTGAGAACAACAACGCGGAGCGTGCCTTTTGGAGTGAGACATCGGTACCGAAGACAGGACCATCGGGTGTGCGCGCAAGACCGAGCACCTCCCCCTGCGTATCGACAACCGAGATCGTGACTTGCACTGCTGAACCCAAAGGCCGACGGATTTGTGCCCGCGCCCGATTGGCGATTTTTAGCGCTTCTTGAATGACTGTTGTTACCTCAGCAAGTTTCAGTAGTCCATCCGTTCCGTCGCGAACCGGATAGCGATTTAGATCGCTACTGTCAACGAGAATGAAGCCGCCTTGCGGCGCGAACGCACCGGTGTCGGCGCGAAAACCTGATGCGGCATTGCCAAACGAAACGCCTGCCCGCAAAACACCGTCAAAGTAACCGCCAATGGTAACCACCGCGCCGGGCAAGGAAGCGAATGCGGGCACTGCACCGCTGGAAAGTAGTGTCTCAGAGTCGACAAATCGGAAGGTGCGGCCATCTGCTGTGATCCGATTGGCGCGGATATCGTCCGGCGCTGAAAAACCAATCGTGCCTGCAACCGCAATTAACTCATCGTTGTCTTGGTCAATGTCGGTGATGTCGGGATCAAGGCCGTATATACCGTCGGCGATCACCCCTACACCGCCGACAAGCCGATTGTTTTTGTATAGCGGTAGTCCACCGGGATCAGCGGCGAGACCAAGAGGTGAACGTTTCGGGCCGATGGTACCGTGCTCGGCGCGGCGCATCAGGTCCGAACAGGAAAATTGAGAAAATTGCACGCCGTACAAGGGCCCGGCAGGCTGGTTGAATTCGCGCGGGTTGAAATTCTCCTGCACGATCTGGCTGGCTGTCCGCGTCGAAAATGCGTTTCCATTTGATGACAGATACGCGCCCGTAATCGCTTTGGTCAGGGCCGCAAACGTGTCAGGAAGAATGTCGATGTTCTCAAGTCCGCCACTAACACCTCTGACAGTGCCGATCCGGAAATTCGTTCTGGCACCAGTCATGCGGAACACGCCCAAGACATTGCCAACGCGATCTACCACCGCAATCGTCGCGGGCAATTTGCGCGCAGTCGCTTCCGCTGCCGCCTGCGCGATGACGCGTTGTACATCTTCTACGGTCAGGAAATCGGTCGCTGTCGCGGGCGGCGTGCAACTGCCGGTGCATACCGCCGTCCCGACATTGCCACTGCCACCGCCACAAGACCCCAGCAGTCCGATCATGACGACCGCACTGAGCGTTAACAACCGTCGAATCATTGCGGCGCTCCGCCTGCTTTGTTTGGCGCTAGCAGCGTATGCGACTCGGCGTGATACGTATTGGACGCGACTGTTTTCGGCAACAATTTTGGTTGATTACTTCCCGGCAGGATAGGTGGAACGCCGGATTTTGGACTGCCCGTATGGAATCCGTGGCAGGTCTCGCAGGTACCAGGTGCTTTATCTTTGGACGTCACGTTTCCACCGTGGCATTCACGACAATTTTTGATATCAGGAATGGCGATATCAGCGCTCTTCTTCGATCCGGCGACCTCGTGGCACGAACCACACTTATAAGTATCGTGACGGCTATGCGGGAAACGCGCTTTTGGCAGCCAGTGCTGCGTCACGGCAATCGGTGCAATTTGCCATCTGGTCGCTGGATCTGCTGTCGCCTCTCCGCGTTTGATTTGGTGACACTCAAAGCAGACACGCACTTCAAAGAGTTCCTGCGAAATTTTGTCGGCTTTGGTGCTAGCCCAAGTAAGCGCTGCTTCACGCTTGGTTTCACCAATACGCTGGCCGGGACGCTTGATACCGTCTTCGAGCACCACATCAATTGGCGCATCGGTTAGCGCGGCTTGTGCGTAGTGTTCTTGCAATGTCGCAATGACGTCGGCAACTTTGCCGTGCGGCACTTGGCGGGTCGTCGCCTTGGGTTCGAATTCGAGCGAGTGACAGGATTGGCAATGTTCACCCATCGTCACAGGTTTGAAACGGGTACCGGTCTCATCAGCGACGTGACAGTTCTTGCACTCCATCTGCGCTTTCCCATTCGGGCCGCGCAGGCCTTTGGGGCTCATGTGTACATCGTGCGGAAACTTCAACCCTGAGGCCTCGACAAATCGCGCTTTATCATCTTGCTGGATGCGCACAAGCGCCTCAGCCCCGGTTTTCCCAGGCAGAAGCATCGAGACCTTGAACGGCGGATGATCCTTGGTGAAGTCAGCGACATCGGCGACACCGGTCTTCGGGTGCTGCGACTTCAGATTCTGATGACAATCGGTGCATAACGGAGAATCGGTTCGCACCAGACCCATTGGACCTTTGTGGTCGCGGTGGCAGGAAGAACAGCGTGTATCGCCAAAAACGCTCGTGTGTATGGCTTTGGCTTCTTTTGTCTCAAGCGCAAAATGCCAACCTATGGTTTTATGGCAATCTTCGCAGGCCCCGTTTGTCACATGTACAAACGGCTGCTGGTGACAGGCGCTGCAGTTGCTGCCAAAGCTGGTATGCGCACTTGATAGCGGCCCCACATCCCAGGACGCATCTGCGGTCAATAATGCCGTTTTGGGAGCAGCTTTACCGTGCCCATTATCAAGCGCACTCAGTACTGGCCAGACAAGAAAAACCAGCAACACGATCCCACCCGCCAACCAACTAAAGGTACGCTTGGAAAGCCATGTCGATTTCAAACCAGCTCTTACATGGCTCTTCACGGCTTCAAGATCGTCCTTGAGCGGATCGATGAGCTCGACGCTCAGCGCGAGATCCACATCCTGTTGCGCCGGCAGAACAATCACCTCGAACGGGCCAACAAGCATCCGTTGACCGGCTTTAAGCTTGGCTGCGCGCTCAAAACTGCCGTCTACGCTCACTACCCCACCACGTGCTTCGATGTACGAAATTCCATCGACACCACAAATGATTTCAGCGTGGAACAGTGCAATGCGCGGATCGGAAAGATGCAGTTTGCAATCAGCCCCACGGCCAATGCGAAGTGTTTCGGCAACCACCGTTTGCTCGGTACTGACCGGTTGGCCTTTCTTGTTGCGGGTAATGGTCGCGAGTTTGGTTTTCATCGAAGGCTACCAATAAAAGAAAACGGCGACAATATGCGCCACCAGCGCCGCAATGAGCGCAACAGAAATCGGCACGTGGAAAAACAGCCAGATATCCATGATCGCCTTGTAGCGGATGTCAGTGCGCGCACGTGCGACCAGACGTTCTTTGCGCAATAACATGCCGTAAAGGTCCTGATGTTTGCGCGCTTCCTCGCCTTTGACTTTCGCCGCAAGCGCCTTTACAAGCTTGACGGCCGCAGAGGTTGGACAATTGGCGGGGTGCTCACGCAATTGCGCATACACGCCACCGCCAATTTTGGTTTCCTGAACCGACGCAAGCACGGCGCGATTGACTTCGTCGGACATGCCGAGTGCCAAACGGCGCGCCTCTCGGTCGATATCGGCGATCTTAAGCGTCAGACTCTCAAGCGTGTCCTCGGCCAAGTTTTCGGTCATCAGGCTCGGAAACCTGAGATAGGTATACACCCCGTAGAAGCCGGAAAAAATCACGATCATCATCAACACATACGCAAGCGTATGTACGTTCAACCCTACCTGAAATCCCGCGTGTAGCGTCGCAATGATGATCAGGGACGCTCCAAGATAAACGTGGGCCGAGAGCCAGCCCTTGATGTCACCAGTGGTGCGGTATCGGCGTTTTTGTACGCCAAGCCACATTAGCCAAAAAATCAACAGCGCACCAATAGTGCCTAGCGTGTAGCCAAGCGGTGTGCCGCCGTAGTGACCAACTGGATACTTGTACCAGCCGTAGGCGAAAATCACCGCCAAGACGATAAACACTGCCAATTTTAAATATCGATAATCACGATATTCGAGAATAGTGCGATGACGCATGATGACTGTGGCCCCCTAAGGCAATTTTTCGATCGGCCATCCCTGTAGACCCATCGACCCTGCGGTAGAAATCCATATCGATGTCTGGATTGCAATACATCGATTCAGATGTTCAATTCCGCCCACGAGCGTTTTTACAACTTCGCAACTTGCACAACTGCCAACTTTTAAACCGGCATACCCAATCAAAAGACCCTAGATAAACCAAGGCTTTGAGTCTAACCGTTTTTCATATTTAGTCAAACCCCGATCACGGTATGCCAGAGTCATAAAAACTTAACCGTCGTCCGGTCTGCGCGCACCGGAAATCGATACTGCAAGCTATAATCCAGCGCGTGTTTGTCGTGCATTCAATGACGCTATTACCCCTCTTGTTTTTAATCACTTGGTTGACCAGACCGTGCTAATTTTCTTTGTCGTTGCGTTACTAATGCTACTTGCAGCGTTGGCGTTTGTGGTTGTGCCGCTGGTGCGCCAGACGACGGCGGCTGAACCGGTTTCGGACGCGGGCAGCAACGTTGCCATCTATAAATCACAACGGCGCGAGCTTGATGAGGAACTGGCGCGCGGCGCAATCAGTAATGCTGAGCATCAAGCGGCCATTGGTGAGTTGTCGGCACGCGTTGTCGATGAAGTGCCCGAACAACGAATGCTTTCCAGCGACAAAGTAGCCGCTGCCAAACCTCTTTGGTGGCTGGTAGCTGTGGTGGCAATTGCCATTCCTTTGAGTGCAGTTTTGCTTTACAGCGTTCTTGGCGCACCTCGGGCCATCGACGCGGCTGCTTCCGCATCACCCAGTTCCAACTCGCAAGCCGGTGCAGCAGCCGGAGCGCCGACCCAAGTACCCGGGAAGAATGGTGAAGAGCCGCCGATGTCGGACAAGCAAATTCTGGCGATGGTCGACACACTCTCACAAAAAATGCAGCAGAACCCGAACGATCCGCGCGGGTGGATCCTGTTGGCGAGATCGCAGAATGCATTGGGACGTTACACCGAAGCGAGCGCCGCCTTCGAACGTGCCGTCGCGCTCACCCCAAATGATGCCCAACTCCTCGCCGACTTTGCAGATGCCGCCGTGATGACCCAGCAAGGCCGATTTGAAGGCAAGCCTTATGCGTTGATCAAGCAATCATTGAAGATCGACCCGAATGGGATGAAAGCGCTCGCCTTGGCGGGCACCGCAGAGTTGCGCATGGGCAATCGCGCTGCTTCGCTTGCACACTGGGAGAAGCTGCAAACGTTGGTGCCCAAGGATTCTGCCGACGCGCGCGAAGTTGAGTCGATCATTGCAGAAGTGAAAGCAACGAAACTAGATGCTCCCACTGCCACCGCTGCCGCACCTGTCGCGATACCACCGTCCGTCCAAAACAATAAGGCAGTGGTAGAAAATGCCCCGAAATCCGGCGCCAAAGTAACAGGAAAAGTTGTTGTTGCGCCCGATGTCATGAGCAAATTGGCTCCGGGCGACACGCTATTCGTTTTCGCGCGTGCCAAAGAGGGGCCGCGTATGCCGCTCGCTGTCATGCGTGTGCCTGCGCCAAAGCCGAATGCTTTTCCGCTACCGTTTGAGCTAAACGACACGATGGCCATGGCTCCTGGGTTGAATCTTTCTTCGTTTACCGAAGTGGTAATCGAAGCGCGCATCTCAAAATCCGGCAATGCACAGCTTCAGCCCGGCGACTTGTCAGGCATAACGGGTGTGATCAAACCCAGCGCGTCCGGGGTGACGGTAACGATCGGGAAAGTCGCGCCCTGATGTTGCCAGCGTCGGTCTCGCGTTCAGCGGAGGCCGCTGCGCTTTCACCGCAGGCCGCTGCGGATACATTAACGGCAAGCGATTTGCGACTGGAACGCGGTGCACGCACGATCCTCAGCAACTTGTCGTTCAATATCGCCTCCGGGCAGGTGTTGGTCCTGCGCGGCGCGAATGGGTCCGGTAAGACTAGCCTGTTACGCATCCTAGCCGGACTGACGCTGCCCGATGCAGGCACAGTGTCGTGGAACGGTGAGCGCTTGAAGGCGCTGTCGGCAAAATGGCGTGACGCTGCTCTTTATTTAGGGCACACCAACGCGCTCAAGGACGACTTCAGCGCACAGGAGAATCTTGTCGATGCACTTTCTATCGACGGTATGGATGCCACGCCAGACGCGCTTCTTGCCGCGCTGGAAAAAGTAGGCCTGATTGAGCGTCGCCATGTGCTGGCGCGGCGCTTGTCGCAAGGACAAAAACGACGTGTTGGTTTGGCGCGATTGTCATTGGCCTGCACCCACGCGCCCCGCAAGTCACTTTGGTTGCTCGATGAGCCCACGAATGCGTTGGATGAAAGCGGTGTCGCGCTATTCAACCGCCTAATCAGTGATCACCTCGATCACGGCGGCATGGCCTGCATTGCCACTCACCTTGCGTTGAATCTTGCGCCACCGGCGAGGGAGCTGAATCTCGATTCGCTCGCGGAAGTCACGACATGAACTTCGCTGCCGTCGGACAACAGCCTCGGGATGCGACATTGATTGCACCAGAACGCGGCCTTGTCGTCGCGTTCATGCGCGATGCGA
Organism: Betaproteobacteria bacterium; assembly: GCA_031414995.1. GTDB lineage: Bacteria > Pseudomonadota > Gammaproteobacteria > Burkholderiales > Usitatibacteraceae > UKL13-2. The sequence goes on along the minus strand of JANOQY010000255.1, from coordinate 10,863 downwards.
AGCTTGCGGTACGTTCGAAAGGGGAGGTGTTTCAAGCCCTGGCGTTTTTCGTGGTTGTGGTCAGTTTGTTTCCGCTGGCCATTGGTCCCGAATCGGCGCTGTTGAAGCGGATCGCGCCGGGCGTCGTTTGGGTGGCGGCTCTGCTGTCGGTGTTGCTCACCCTGCCGCGAATGTTGGCGAACGATTACGCCGACGGGACGCTCGAACAGTTGGCGTTATCTGCGTATCCCTTGCCGGTAATTGTCGCGGGTAAAATAGCAGCGCATTGGTTAATGGCGGGGTTACCGCTAGCGTTGCTCTCCCCCTTGCTAGGTTTGCAATTTGGTCTTGAATCGCGCGAACTTGTCGTTTTGTTTGCGAGTCTGATGCTGGGAACGCCGGTGTTGTCGATGATCGGTGCAATTGGGGCGGCATTGACGCTGGGCGTGCGTGGCGGGTCGATTTTGCTGGCGCTACTGGTATTGCCGCTATACGTTCCAGTTCTAATTTTCGGCGCAGGTGCTGTGGAACAATCAATGGTGGGAATTGATGTGTCGGCAAATTTGTCTCTTCTCGGAGCAATATTGCTTCTTGGTGGATTGGTGGTGCCGTTTGCGGTTGCTGTGGCTGTGAAAATTTCTCTGGATTGACGTATTGAGACTGTCTTGAGCTTGTTCAAATATTCATCCCCTGCTGTTTTTTTTCCATTTGCCGGAAAATTGGTGCCGTGGTTTGCCGCCTTGGCTGCCGTTTTTGGCATCGTCGGCCTTTATCTGGGGCTATTCGCAGCACCCGAAGATTTTCAGCAGGGCGAGGTCTACCGCATCATCTTCATTCACGTGCCGGCCGCTTGGATGGCCATGTTTATTTATCTGGTCATGGCGATGTATGGCGTGATGGCGCTCACTTTCAACACACGCTTGTCCGCGATGATGATGGAAGCGCTGGCCCCGACTGGCGCGATGTTTACCGCACTCGCATTGTGGACGGGTGCGCTATGGGGCAAACCAACGTGGGGCACCTATTGGGCGTGGGACGCACGGATGACGTCGACGTTGATTCTTTTGTTCCTGTATGTCGGCTACATCGCCCTCATCAATGCGATTGAAGACAAAAAACGCGCGGATAAAGCGGGGGCGTTATTGGTAATCGTTGGATCTGTCAATGTGCCGATCATTTATTTTTCGGTGAAGTGGTGGAATACGCTGCATCAGGGCGCATCGGTATCGGTCAACGCCTCGCCGAAAATGGCGGCCATCATGTTGTGGGCCATGCTGACGATGGCGATTGCCTGCTGGATGTACGCGATTGCGGTTTCGCTGGTGCGCGTTCGTGCCATCATTCGTGAACGGGAACGTGGGCGCAGCGCGGTTTGGCTGGCGGGCGAACTGTCAGCGAAGGCAGCGGTCAGATCATGAGTTGGGCAGAGTTTTTTTCCATGGACGGGCGCGGGTTCTACGTTTGGGGTTCGTTCGGTGCGTTCGCGATTGCGATCATTCTGGAAATCGTACTGGTGCGCTTGCGCGGGAAACGCGCTCAAACTGAAATTGAGGAAGAACTTATGGTTGCAAAGGTAAAAGGACACACGCGATGAAAGCAAGACATCGCCGTTTTATGTGGATCGCGCTTGGCCTATGCGTGATTGGCGTTGCCGTCACGCTGGTATTGCGTGCTTTCAATTCCAATCTGGTGTTTTTCTTTACACCAACTCAAGTCGCTGAAAACAAGGCCCCGGTTGATCGTACCTTTCGCATCGGTGGACTTGTAAACGCGGGGAGCGTAAAGCGTCAACCCGACGGGCTTACCGTAACCTTTGAAGTCACCGATACGGCCAAAATAATTCCCGTCACCTACACCGGTATTCTTCCTGATCTGTTCAAGGAAGGTAAAGGCGTGGTTGCACAAGGCAAGATCGGCCAAGACGGCATATTTCGGGCGGCCGAAGTGCTGGCCAAGCACGATGAAAATTACATGCCGCCAGAGGCTGCGGAGGCTCTGAAGAGAGCGGGGAAGCCTATTGACGGCAATATGTTCGCGGGTCAAAAAGCCGTCACCACGCAAGCTCCCAAATCCAATTGATTTAAGCACTGAGGCATTCATCATGGTTCCAGAACTAGGCCATTTTTCTCTCATTCTTGCGCTCTGTCTTGCAGTGTCGCTGGGCATCCTGCCGCTGGTCGGTGCATTCCGAGCCGATGCGCGCCTGCTATCGCTGGCGCGACCATTGGCCCACGGTCAGTTTGTGTTCATTGTTTTCGCGTTCTTCTGTCTGATTTATTCGTTTATCAGCAGCGATTTTTCGGTGCAAAACGTCGCAGCTAATTCCAATACGAAATTACCCGTCTACTACCGCGTCACCGCTTCCTGGGGCTCGCACGAAGGCTCGCTGCTGTTGTGGGTACTGATGCTGGCGGGCTGGACATTTGCGGTGTCAATTTTCAGCCGCAATCTGCCACAGGAAGTGATCGCCCGCGTGCTGGCGGTGATGGGCTTGATCATGGTCGGTTTTTTGCTGTTCATGCTGTTAACCTCCAACCCGTTTGATCGCCTGTTGCCTGCTGCCGTCGAAGGACGCGACTTGAATCCGCTGTTGCAAGACCCGGGCATGATCTATCACCCGCCGATGCTTTACATGGGCTACGTCGGCTTCTCGGTTGCGTTTGCGTTTGCGGTGGCGGCATTGATTGGCGGCAAGCTTGACGCCACGTGGGCACGTTGGTCGCGTCCGTGGACCACTGCGGCATGGTGTTTTTTGACACTCGGGATTGCACTCGGCTCAGCCTGGGCTTATTACGAATTGGGTTGGGGCGGCTGGTGGTTCTGGGACCCGGTGGAAAATGCGTCGTTTATGCCGTGGCTGGTCGGCACAGCGCTCATTCATTCGCTCGCTGTGACTGAAAAACGCGGTGTATTCAAGAGCTGGACGGTGTTGCTGGCAATCATGGCTTTTTCGCTTTCTTTGCTTGGAACATTCCTGGTGCGTTCAGGCGTGCTGACCTCCGTGCATGCGTTCGCGACTGACCCCAAACGCGGTGTGTTTATTCTTGCTTTCCTCGCAGTCGTCATCGGTGGTTCGCTGGCGCTCTATGCATGGCGTGCGCCACAACTAGGCCTCGGCAAAGTGCCGCGTGATTTTTCACCGACTTCGCGGGAATCGCTTTTGCTCGCCAATAACGTATTGCTAGTAGTTGCCATGCTGGCCGTTGTGTTGGGCACGCTGTATCCGCTATTTTTGGATGCTTTGAAACTCGGCAAGATTTCGGTGGGCCCCCCCTATTTCGATGCCGTCTTTTATCCCCTTATGGCACCGGCGCTGTTCCTGATGGCCGTTGGGCCGATCTCGCGTTGGCGTAATGCCACGCTGCCGGATTTGGTCTCGCGATTGAAGTGGGCGTTCGGTATCTCGGTCGCGTCAGGCATTGTTATTCCCCTGATCATGGGCAAATGGACGGCGATGATTGCGCTGGGATTATTGCTGGCAACGTGGATCATTGCGGCCTGTGTGACGGCGATGGTGCATCGTTTTCAGGCGACGCCGGGGACGAGTTTGATGGCCAAGATTTCAGCCAATCGTTCCAGCTATTACGGCATGCATCTGGCGCACGTGGGTATAGCTGTGTTCGTGATCGGCGTGACGCTAGTCAAAGGTTACGAGACCGAGCGCGACGTGCGCATGGCACCGGGTCAAACGGTGACCGAGGGTGGCTTTGACTTCAAATTTGTCGCGGTCACTGACGTACCCGGCCCCAACTATTCGGCCTTGCAAGGCCGTTTCGAGGTCAGCAAAAACGGCAAGGTGGTGGAAACGATGTTGCCCGAAAAGCGCCGCTACTTCGCGTCCGGCCAGACGATGACGGAGGCCTCGATCAACTCCGGCTTTATGCGCGATATCTACGTGGCACTCGGCGAACCAGTCGAAGGCGCAAACGACGCCGGATGGGGGGTGCGCATCTACGTGAAGCCATTCATCAACTGGATCTGGGGCGGCTGTTTGCTGATGGCGCTGGGTGGATTGTTGGCAATAATGGATCGTCGCTACCGCTTGAAAGTGAAGGTGCGTCAGCCTGCAATATCACCATCCTCACCTACGCCTCCTGCTGCCACACCAATCAAGCCCAAGCGACGCAAAGGCGCGCCAGCGAAGGCCGGCCCACAAGCGGCTCGATGAAACCGTAATGGAAAATAAAAGCGTGCTGCGCACCTGGCGTTACTTTTTGCCGCTTGCCATTTTTTTCGGTCTGCTCTGGTTTCTATACACCGGGCTGTCGCTGAACCCGCGCGAAATTCCTTCTGCGCTGCTCAATAAACCGACGCCGAGTTTTGAGCTTGCCCAACTACATTCACCTGAAAAAAAGCTGGGCAATGCCGACATGAAAGGTCAGGTATGGCTGCTCAATGTCTGGGGATCGTGGTGTGTGTCTTGCCGCTATGAGCATCCGTTCCTCAATGAGTTGGCAAAACAGCAATTGCTGCCGATCATCGGACTGAACTGGAAGGACAAGCCCGAGGATGCGAAGGCGTGGCTAAGAAAATTTGGTGACCCGTACAAAATGTCTGTGAGCGATCTTGATGGCCGCGTCGCCATCGACTTCGGTGTGTATGGCGCGCCGGAGACATTTATTATCGACGCCGCCGGACTGATCCGTTTCAAACATACCGGGCCGATAGACGCCGCCGTGCTGCGTGACAAGCTGCTACCGGTGATTCGTGAGCTTAAAAAATCATGAACGCCGCCGCGAATATAGAATTACAAAACACTAGAATTGGCGCGCATTCCAGAGCATTTATGCCATGGAAGGCCCTCCAGTGCTTGATTTTGACTTTTTCATGCGAATTTTTTGCCTTCGCCGTTCATGCACAAATGTCGACGCCAGAGATGTCGCCGATGTCGCCCGAGTTGGAATTCAGGCTTAAGAAACTCGAGACCGAATTGCGCTGTCTCGTTTGTCAAAACCAAACGTTGGCTGAATCACCCGCAGGGTTAGCTGGCGACTTGCGGCGCGAAATACGTTTGCTGGCGGACCAGAATAAATCGAACGAAGAGATCAAGGAACACCTGCGCGCACGCTACGGTGACTTTGTTCTTTACCGTCCGCCGGTGGATAACAAAACGTATTTGCTCTGGTTTGGCCCGTTTTGTTTGTTGATCGGCGGCGGGATTTTGCTTTGGGTCATGGGTCGGCGGCGCGCAGCAAATGTGCAGCCGAGCGCGCCAGTCAGTGATGACGTTCTTGCTCGCGGCAATGCGATGCTGAAAGACGAGTAGCGGCCTCGATTACAACGGCGCGCACATCACCACGCCTTCTTCATACCAGCCGCTTGCTTTCAACGCCTCGACACGCGAACTACTCGTCGTGAACCGATGATTCGAGTTGAGTTCCCGCCCGCGTGCATCGGATAACCGTGTCACGGCGAGCGTGCCGGACGGACAGCTCGCCAGTGCTGCGCGATTGATCCAGAACGCGATGCCTTCGTCTTTCCAGCCCGTGCTGCCACGCAGCAGTTGGCATTCGCGGGCGGAGGCCGAATAAAAATGGGAATTGAGACCGGGGAAAGGCGCGTAAAGGCGGCACACTGGACCTTGTGTCGGAGGGCGTAACTCTGTGGGCCCGGGCAGTGTGTATGCCTTGAACTGGTCACCCGTGCGCGCCCAGCCGGGGCCCGCGCCGCCACGGTCGATGAGATCTTTGTCGCTTGCGCTAGCCGTCAGGAAATAGCGCCTGCTGTTGCTGTTAAAAAATTCTTCCACCAGCGATTCACTGCTCACCAACGCCGTCGGCGCGAGGTAATCAATGCGCAGAAAATCATTGAGGCCACCGCCAACATTTCGTTGCCGCGACAATCTGTCGAGCGCGGCTTTATCGCCATTGAGATGCGCGGCGAAAAATGGAATGGCCCAGCCAAACACGTCGTCCGCGTAGATTGGCGTGTACGTATGCTCGACCCCGCTCAGGGCCACCTGATAGCGTGTGCCGCGAAAATTATTGACTGCCTGCTCCATCATGGCCATCGGCGCTGTCGTGTCGTCTGTGCCGGAAATAGAAAGGTACGGGGCCGTGACATTTTTCGCCGTCGCGTTGTCATCCCCAAACGCGGGCAGCAATTTCTGGCCCGCATACGGCACATAACCAACTGCCGCCTTGATGCGCGGGTCCTGAACGGTGGCTTTGGCACTGAGCCGCGGATAACTGTCGGTCAGATGCGCGCCCAGCAGCCACGTCATCGTAGCACCGCCCATGCTGCCGCCAATGCCGCCGATGCGCGTCGCATCAATGCGGGCACCGAAATCAGGATGGGCCAACATTAAATCGATCACGGCTTTTACGCTGAACGGTCGCATCGCCTGCATCTCGACGATGAGATCAAAGTTGCGGACGATGTAGACGAGGTCGTCAAGTTCCTCCACCTTCAAGCGAGAGAAACGACCATCGCCGTGGAATGGTGCCGAGACGATGTAGCCGAAGCTCGCCAGCCGCACCAGAAAATCAATCGACTTGCCGTCAACGGGGCTGCCCGCCAGTCCGTGTGAAAACACCAGCATTGGCCATCGCCCACACCCGGGGGGCGCCGGGAAAATTGCCACACACGGCTGGCTGGCCAAGATCGCAGTCTGGCCGCCACGCTGCATGCGCGGAATAAGCTGGCCATCGGGCAACAAATAATCCGGACGATTGTTGGACACATCGGTTGGGTAACAAGTGACAACCACAAAATCGACCAGCGAGTTGCGGCGGGCGGGATATAGATCGTTATCCGGCACACGCGGACTGGCTTTTAAAGTATTAGCGGGCTCAAGCAGGATGTCGGCGACATAGTGGCCGTTGGCACCGGACCAATGGTCGTCGATAGTACCGCCGAGCTGATTGAGGCGCGTTACGTCGTGCGCCAGATTGGAGCACGCAACCGGAAACGCGCCTGGTGACAGCGGCGGAAATTCAACGCTTTGATTGCGTGACGTGGGCATTGCTAGCAGCGGGCCACTTCTGATCGCTTCAACGCGCTGGTTCTTGGTTGTCGCGAAACTGGACATTACGGTACATGTGCAGACTAGCGACAACAGCAAATGCGGCAAATAGCCCTCAAACTGATTTACACGCATGACATTCTCCTGAAACACTTCGTTTGATGCGTGCAGCAGGCAATTAGTTGCACCTGTTTTGTTCGACCTGAATAACGGTCGTCGGGCTTAAAGGTTACATGTAAATGCGCAATCGAGGACTGGTTTAGCGTAAGGCAATCTGGCATCAATTGCGTCCTACTCCGAGTCCTACAAGGCGGGCCACATCTAGCGCATTCACCCAGAGTTGAATACACTATCTGTGGTCGACAAAATTAAACCTACTTGCTGGAGGATGTAATGAATTTCCGCGTTCTATTGATGTGTGGCGTGATGGTGCTGTCATCCGCGCTTTCCATTTCAGCAACTGCGAAGAATTTTCGCTGGGCATCCTCGGGTGATGTGACCACGCAAGACCCGCACGGTCAGGATGAGAGTTTCACGAAGTCGATCAACCAAATGATTTACGAGCGGCTGTTTCAGCCCGGCAAGGATATGTTTGCCACACCATGGTTAGCAACCGGCATGAAAGTGGTGAGCCCGACAAAGCGCATCGTTACGTTGCGCAAGGGTGTGAAATTCCAGGATGGCACGCCGCTCACGGCCGATGATGTCGTGTTTTCGTTTGAACGCGCGGCTAAATCGAACCAGTTCAAAACCTACGCGGTTCCGGCGGGTGTGGCAAAAAAAATAGACGACCACACCATCGAATTCACCACCCCCGCACCGAATCCAGTTGGACATATCTACCTCGGCGAAGTGCCGATCATGAGCAAAAAATGGGCGGAGAAAAATAATGCGGTCACGCCACAGGATTTCAGCATTAAGGAGGTGACCTTCGCCTCGCGTAACGCGATGGGAACGGGGCCGTTCAAGTTGGTTTCGTACGAGCCGGGAATCAAAACGGTGCTCGCAAAAAACACCGACTGGTGGGGCATCAAGGATGGCCGCTTTGATGGCAATGTTGATTTGATCGAGTATCGCCCCATCGGCAACCCCGCCACGCGCATGGCAGCACTCCAATCGGGCGAAATCGATTTTGTGCTCGACCCTGCAGTGCAAGATATTGCCAAAATGAAGGAAGACAAAAACCTGAAAGTTTGGGAGGGCGACGAGACGCGCATTATCTCGATCACGTTTGATCAAGCGCGCGATGAACTGTTGTTCTCGGATGTGAAGGGCAAGAACCCCTTCAAGGACAAGCGAGTGCGCATGGCGCTTTATCAGGCCATCGACGTCAATGCCATCAAGACCTCGATTATGCGCGGGCTCGCGACGCCAACAGCACTCGCGACACCAAGCCCATTGGGCGAAGGCATTCCCGCAGCGATGGACAAGCGTTTCCCGTTTGACCCGGATGCGGCAAAAAAACTATTGGCCGATGCAGGCTACCCGAACGGCTTTGGCTTTACGCTGCATTGTCCGAATGATCGCTACGTGAACGACGAAAAAATCTGCGTCGCGTTAGCCAGTATGTGGGCACGCATTGGCATCAATACAAAAGTTGAAACGATGCCGAAAGCACAATATTTCCAGCGCACACCAAAGAAAGAATTCAGCGCATGCATGCAAGGCTGGGGTGATAACAACCGCGACGCCATGTTTACATTGAAGCCGCTCTTTCACAGTCTGAACGACAAGGGTGCGGGTGACACCAACTACGGCAATTTCAAGAACGCAGCACTGGATGATTTGATTGATAAGGCGGAAGGTGAAATGGACATGGCGAAACGCCAGACGCTGATTAATCAAGCAGTGGAGCTGGTCAAAAATGAAGTGCTCGTCATCCCGCTGCACCGTCAGGTAATCCCATGGGTGTCGCGCGCAAATGTGAGCGTGATACATCGCTCAGACAATAAATTCGCACCGATCTGGGTGACGATCAAGTAGATGCGCTCAAGCCTCCCTCTCCCCTCGTGGGACAAGGGCACGCTTGGAGCGAAGCAGTGGGATTGAGGGAGAGGGGGTAAATTTCCCACCTTCGTCTGAAGTAAGCCACAACCCAGCAAACGTAATCGCCCCATTGATAATCAACAATTCGAGTCCGATTTCATAGCTGCCAAATAGCGCGCCCTGATATTTGTCGATAAAAAAGCACGTGATCGGCGATGCCACTGCGATGAACGGCACGAGTCGATCTCGCACCACCCGCTTCGTGAGAATCCCAAACGCGAACAACCCTAGAAGCGGCCCGTACGTATAGCCCGCAAGCTTCAGGATCAGCCAGATCATGCTCGGGTTGTCGGCCCACTGGAACACCATCACCAACAGCAAGAACAATGCGGCAAAACCGAGATGCACGCGGTGGCGCATGCGTGTTTTTTGCACCTCGCTCATGTCGCCACGGCGATTGATGCCAAGAATATCGATACAAAACGACGATGTGAGCGCCGTGATGGCACCGTCAGCACTCGGGAAAAGTGCCGAGATCAGCGCGATAACGAAAATGACTTGCACCATCGCGGGCAAATGACCCAATACGACAGCGGGGAAAATCTTGTCGCCCGTTTCTGTCACGCCGACCAGCGGTGCATAAAGCGTTAGCAGCCCGCCAAGGTACAAAAATAGCAACACCACGCCGAGCATGATGATGCTCAAGGTGACGATGTTTTTCTGCGAGTCGGCCAGCGTTTTTACCGAAATATTTTTCTGCATCATCTCCTGATCGAGCCCCGTCATGGCGATGGCGATAAACGCGCCGGCAAGGATTTGTTTGACGAAAAATTTGCTGCTATCGATGTCAGTGGAAAAAATTGTTGAAAGACCTTGCGCATTTAATTGCGCCAGGCTCTGTCCAAGCGAGAGATGCAAGCCATCGAGCACATAGTTCACGCAAATCACCAAACCGGCCAGCATGCACGCGGTCTGTAGGGTATCCGTCCAGACAATCGTTTTGACTCCGCCCTCATAGGTGTAGAGCAGGATCATCACGAGGATGACCGAGGCCGTCACCCAGAACGGCACATGCAAACCATCGAGAATGGCATCCTGCAAAATCTTCACTACGAGATACAGGCGCGCCGTAGCACCGAGGGTGCGTGACAACACAAAGAAACCGGCCCCGGTTTTATAGGCGCGTGGGCCCATGCGCGTATCGAGGTAATGGTAAATCGAAGTGAGGTTCAGCTTGTAATAGACCGGCAGCAATACAAAGGCGATGACGAAATAGCCCAGCAGCTGGCCGATGACAATCTGGAAATATGAAAATGCATTGGCACCAACCGCGCCCGGCACACTGATAAATGTCACGCCGCTGAGCGAGGTGCCGACCATCCCGAAGGCCACCAGCATCCAATTGCTTTTGCGGTTGCCGATGAAAAAGGATTCGTTGTTTGCGCCCCGCGATGTAAACCACGCAACGCCTAGCAGGAGCACGAAATAGGCGATAACGAAGCAGAACAGCAGCGTGGGAGACATGGCGTAATCAGTTGGTCGGTAAGGTCGGCACTACAGCCTGCCTCGCGGAATCGAGAGGCGCTGCCCTGCATTCACAACATTCACAAAACACATTCTGACACCACCTAGCGAGGGATGGACGTGTAAAGTACGGAAATCCTTCTTCCAATGTCCCAGCGCGCCCGATAAGAAAAAGACCTCGACACCATGACCCTCACATATATCTGGACTGGCTTCTTTCTGGTTGGCTTTCTGGCCGCTTTCGCGCAGTGGCTGTTTTTGGGCGACGTCGAAGTATTTAAACGCATCATTGATGGCACCTTCACCGCCGCGAAAGTGGCTGTGATGGACATCGCACTGCCACTCGCGGGCATCATGACGCTGTGGCTGGGCATATTGAGCATCGGCGAAAAAGCCGGTGCCATTAATTT
>JANOQY010000254.1:0-2467 GCA_031414995.1 Betaproteobacteria bacterium | reverse complement strand
TCGACCTGAAGCCTGAGTTGGTCGTATTCGGCTCAGGTGCAGTGTTTCGCTTTCCTGAACGAAGCATCATGGCCGCATTTGCTAACGCCCGAATCGGCTTTGAGGTAATGGACACGCCAGCCGCATGCCGCACCTATAACGTGCTGATGAGCGAGGGCCGACAAATCGCTGCCGCACTGCTAATCGGCTAGCGTGCTGGCAATAGATGCGATACACTGAATTTGGAATAAAAGCGTAATATCAGCAGTAGTTATTGCCCGCAAAAAGTCATCACTCAGTTTCAATAGACACTCACCAGGAGCAACTACATGAAGTTTTCAACACTTTCAAAACTGACGGCCGGCTTGCTGGCGTCGACCTTTCTCACCGTACCAGTTGTTGCACAGGAATTGACCGGCACGCTGAAAAAAATCAAGGATTCCGGCGTCATCACACTCGGTGTCCGCGAAACTTCGATTCCGTTTTCCTACCTTGACGACAAACAGCAGCCGATCGGTTATTCGATTGACCTTTGCATGGCCATTGTCGAGGAAGTCAAAAAAGAATTGATGATGCCGACGCTGAAGGTCAATACCAATCCTGTGACGTCCCAGACCCGTATCCCGTTGATGTCCAATGGCACCATCGATATGGAATGCGGCTCAACGACCAATAACTTGACCCGTCAAAAGCAGGTGGCGTTTGCGCCAGTCACGTTTGTGACCGGCACCAAGCTGGTTGTGAAGAAAACGGCCAAAATCAAATCCTACAAAGACTTGAAGGGCAAGACAGTCGTTGTGACTCAGGGCACCACCAATGAGCGCACGATCAAAGCGCTGTCGGACAAGGAAAACCTAAACATCAAATTCCTGAATGCCAAGGATCATGCTGAATCGTTCCTGACGGTCGAATCCGGTCGTGCGGCTGCGTTTGCGATGGACGACGTGCTGCTCTACGGCCTGATCGCCAAGGCGAAGAAGCCGAAAGACTTTGACGTGGTCGGTGATTACCTCTCGTATGATCCGTACGGCATCATGTTCAGGAAAAACGATGCTGACTTCGCGATCATCGCCAACCGTGCGCTTGCCGCACTGATGCGCTCCGGCGAAATCAACAAGATTTACGACAAATGGTTTATAGGCAAACTGCCGTCGGGCGAAACCATTGGCATGCCAATGAGCCCGCTTCTGAAAGTCGGCTTCCAACTCCAGGCGCTTCCGGAGTAAGTTAGTCAGGCAAGGGGAATCGAGAAATCGGTTCCCCTTTTTCATTGAGGACACATAATCGCGCAAGTTGGTCCGCTCATTCCATTGAGCGAGCTATGCAGTCGCCTGATGAAAGATAGTCCGCATTAAAAAGTAGCGGGTTGATCACAAATATCGCAATTGCAGGCGCAGCGGGTTGCGCATTGCGATGCAACGGGAGCGCAATATGGATTTCAAATTTCTTCTGGAGCAAGCGCCATCCGGCGGCATGACCTACCTCGGCTGGATGATGTCTGGCCTGATGTGGACGATGCTGGTGTCAGTAGCAGCCTGGATCATCGCCTTTACGCTGGGCTCGATCATCGGCGTGCTACGCACCGTTCCGTTGAAAATTCCGCGCCTGCTCGCCACCACATACGTCGAGATTTTCAGGAACATCCCTCTGCTGGTTCAGATGTTCCTCTGGTATTTTGTGATGCCGGAAATCGTCCCGACGGCGCTAGGCGATTGGCTTAAAGGTACCTACCCGAATCTCATCACATTGCCTTTTGCGCAGTTTAGCCTGTGGGAATTCACCGCGGCAGTGCTGTGTCTGGGGTTGTACACCGCCTCTCGGGTTGCTGAGCAAGTGCGCGCTGGTATTGAATCACTGCCAAAGGGCCAAACCAACGCCGGCTTGGCGATGGGCTTCACCCTGCCACAAGTTTACAAATACGTCATCCTGCCAATGGCATTCCGGCTCATCATCCCGCCGATGACGTCTGAATTCCTCACTATTTTCAAGAACTCCTCAACCGCGTTGACGATCGGTATTCTGGAGTTGACCGCGCAAAGCCGACAGATTTCGGAATACACGTTTCGCACCTTCGAGTCGTTCACGGTTGCCACACTCATCTACATCGTGATCACCCTGACGGTCATCTTCATCATGCGGTTGCTGGAAAATAAGGTCGCAGTTCCTGGCTATGTCTCGCAGGGAGGGCACTGATCATGGGTGAATTTGATTTCAGCATCATCATCAAGAGTTTGCCGATTTTGTGGGATGGCCTGCTGGTGTCCTTGAAGCTATTTGCAATCGCATTGGCTGGCGGCATTTTCTTTGGCACTCTGCTCGCGTTGGCCCGGCTTTCCAGCTTCAAGATTCTTTCGTATCCCGCCGCAGGGTTCGTGAATTTGATCCGCTCGATCCCGTTCATCATGGCGATCTTTTGGTTCTACTTTCTCACGCCGGTGCTGATGCAAAAACTCACCGGCCAACAAGGCGAAGCAGTCGGTCCGTTCAC
>JANOQY010000253.1:0-33116 GCA_031414995.1 Betaproteobacteria bacterium | reverse complement strand
GGGCTGGCACCTTCGAGGTTAGGCGGTGGGATGCGCGTACCGGTAACTTCGATTTTTTCCGTTTTCTGCGCGGCATCCGCAGGTGCGGCTTGTTGCGCGTATACCGACTGCGTCGCCATCAGCGATAGCGCAAAGCCTGTGGCGATGACGCTTTGCTTTCTTGCAAAGGCTTGTGTCGGTTGCTTGTTTTTACTCATGCATGTCTCCTAATTGGATTAGGTTAAGTGAAAAATCCGAACCATCTCGACTGTTCCAACACAACGCCTCCTCACGTCATTGCCAGACCATTTTTTGTTTCGTTGTCGAGTTGGTTCACGCATTTTTGGCGGATAGACAAAGTAGACAGCGCTAGCCGAATCCAATGCCACCACACCGCGAAAGAATACCGCCAAAAATCACCTGTAGGACCCCTATATGTCGTTTTGTAGCGCTTTGCCATTTTTTTGTTGCATATGTGCAACATCTAGTCACAGCAGGTTTGTTTGCGACAATATGTTGTTGCGGCAGCAAATAAAAAAGGGCACCCGGAGGTGCCCTTTTTTATTGCCTTAAAATCTGCAGGCGTGTCGCGTTTGTTTGGCTTTGCGACTACTGACCAAGCTGAACTTTCAGGAAATCCAGTATTTGATTGTAGTTGTCCACCCTGTTTTCAAGTTTTCCGAAACCGTGTCCCTCGTTTTCCTTGAGCACATATCCTTTGACCGGATTGCCAGTGGCTTCAAGTTCACGCTTCATCCGCGAAATTTGACCCAGAGGTACGCGAATGTCATCGATGCCGGCGTACATGAACACCGGGCGCTTGATTTTCGACGCGTTGAACACGGGCGAGATCTCGCGGGTCATTTTGGAGTCAAGATCAGTCTCGCCAAGCACCGATTTCCAGAAGGTTACGCCGGCTTCGTTCGGCGCAGTATCGCCTTCCAGCGTGGTTAGTTGATATTTGTAGTCGGTGACAGCAAGCCCGGCAATTGCGCATTTCCATTTGTCGTTAGACCGCACCATCGCTTGCAGCGCTGCGTAACCACCATAGCTTGCGCCGGACATGCAAACTTTGTCGGCCTGCACAAAGCCCTGATCAATTCCCCACTGTAATGCGTCCTCGTGGTCATCCGACATTTGTCGGCCTACAGAACCAAAGCCAGCGTAGAAGACTTTCGAGCCGAGGCCCGGTGTAATGCGAAAGTTCGGAACGATAACTGCGTAGCCGCGCGACGCAAATAGTTGTCCTTCATTTACGCCAAAGCCGTTGCCCCAAGTGTCCGCGCGCGCAAATGGTCCGCCGTGGATGTGTACGATCGTTGGCAGTTTGGTGCCAGCTTTGTAGTCCTTCGGCAGGAAATAGTAGCCATCGATCTCCAAACCATCGCGCGTTTTGTAGCGGAACGGACGTTGGTCGACCAGCTTTCCATCCAGCCAAGGTCTCGACGCGCCAATTTCCTCTAGCGTTCTCTTTTCCTCTTCATAAAAGTACCAACGCACCGGTCGCGTATCGGAGTAAGAAGAGACAATTAATCTTTTTCCGTCTGGCGTACGGGTAAACCTGTTGATACGACCGGGCAGTGAGCGATCCAGCAGCGATTGTATCGCCGCACGCTTTTCGTCAATCCAGGTTACTTCGGGTTTTGCCGCAGCAACGCTATAGCCGAGAATTTTCTCGGTCTCCGGATCGGTAACCACCCCGCCCGTGAAGCCCCCCAATGCATCCGCACCCATGTCGTATTGGGGATGTTGTGCGAGCAATTCGCCCATTTTCTTGGTGTTGGGATCGAACCGGAATACGGCCATCGTGTCGCGCCCGCCGTTGAAGGCAACCTGCAACGTCTGGTCATTAGCGTCAAACGCAAGCGGCACAAACGTGGAGTCTTTGTTACCCTCATAGCGAGCGATTTCAACCCAATCAGATGTCTCGTCCTTGCGGTAATAGACAACTCTGGTTAATTTGTCCTTGATACCGGCCGAAACGACGCGCGGCACCAGCTTGCTGTCGACCAGCCAATTCGATGTTAGATCCGAGGGTCGCCCCTGGGTGAGGAGGGTGAATTTGCCGTTTGTGATGTTCAGTCGATAGAGGTCTTGCGCGTTTGCTGATGTCATGTTGCCGGTGGCAATAATCTCATCAACATTGCCGGGAATGCGACGAAAAAACTCGAATCCCCGGTGGACGTACTGGTTCTTTGCGCGGGAGGCACGAACCGTATCGGAAAGTATGCGGTAGCCTTTGCCATCGCGGCCAATCACGAACAAGCCGCCGCCATCGAATTGGCCAGCACCTGTTGGTGAGTTGCTTTGTCCGAGGGTATATAGGAGGCGATCATTACCGACCCATCTGACACCCTGTACGTCGAAGCTGTCATAGGTCGTCAACGTAAATGCTTTTCGCGTCTCTACGTCAATCACCGTCAAGTTCATGCGCTCTTTGTATGGCATGGTGACGGCCATGTACTTGCCGTTTGGCGACAGAATCGGGGTCGTAAGTTGTGGTTGCTTCCAGATATCCTCAACCGATAGTGTCGGCTGTGCATGTGCGGTTATTGCGGCACTGGCCAGCAGTGCAGCACCAAGCAAACCTGTCACGGCCCTACTGAAAAAGCGTGCATTTTTCCAAAAGCCCATAGAAATAATTCCTCAAAAATGTTTTACGACCTGACCCCGAAAAAATACGTTCAGGAGCACTAAAAAAACACTAAATCATACCTGTATTCGTTCCGTATCGTCACGCAACGTGGTGGTTCAAATGCAGTTTGTTGCAGTCATGCTGCGTTCAAATTCGGGGCCTCACATTAAATGAGTATCGCCACTTGGCGATCAATTGCAAATCCTCATTCCTCACTTGAAATGCAGCAAATGAAACAGAAAAGGGGCCGAAGCCCCTTTCTGTTTGTGCCATAAAGCTAACTGATTATTTGAAGCTATACGATGCGCCGACGTTGACGTAACGTCCTTTCAAATCATATAGCGATGTCGCATAACGATTACCTGCGTTACCATCATAAGGCGGGATTGCATCGCGCAGATTCAACACGGACGCGGTCAGGTTTAGGTTCTTGAAACCACTATAGGTGATGAACAAGTCCTGAAAATCGCTGGCTCCAACACGGGTTTGCTGCGGTAAAGCCGTTGCGCCGGCTTGATCGTAGCCCGCAATGTGACGGTTGGAAAGGCGCGCGGACCAATTCCCGCGTTGCCAGTTCGCCGAAATGTTTCCGCGAAAACGCGGCAAAGTGATAAAGACGTTGGAGTCAACGGCTTCAGCCGGCGCTTCGCCTTGAGCAAGTACAAACTTATAGCTCCTTACGTAGGAGTAATTTGCCGCAAGCGTCAGCTTACCTTGCTCCCCCAGATTGAAAACATGTTTTGCCTCAACGTCGAAGCCTTTGGTTTCAGTCAAGGCTAAGTTGATATAACGCGCTTCAATTGACAGGACCTGGTTGGTAAGTGGGCTGCGAACAATCTGACCCGGATAACGTGCGGGATTGGCTAAAATAAAGTTGAAGTTATCCGTTGAAACAATGTCCTTTTGTTTGATACGGTAAAAATCAATTCCAAAGGTGGTGTCCTTGGACGGCTCCCAGAGTACACCCCAGTTGTAGTTATCCGACGTTTCCGGCTTCAAGTTCCCTGAACCAGTGAAGGCACCGCTGGTGTTGTAATTCAGGTTCAATATCGGGTCGGCAATACCGATGAAGAATATCGCGTTTGACTTGGCGTTTTCAGGTAGCGTTGGTGCGCGGAAGCCTTTTGAATAGGTTCCCCTGACCAACAAATCCGGTGTCACCGTCCACTTGGCACCAATGCCCGGAACCGATTTTGTGCCAAAGTCACTGTATTTCTCGTGACGCACAGCCGCCTGAAGTTCCAGGTTCTTCGCCAGTTTGCCGCTAAGTTCAGCAAAAAAAGCAGTGTTGCGGCGTTCACCATCGACCGCTACCGAGCCTGAACCGAACGTGGCACCGCTGCGCGATAAGGCATCTGGTACGTCAACCATCGATTCTTTGCGTGTTTCCGCACCAATCGCGAAACCAACCGGGCCATTTGCGGTTTGCATCACCTCTCTTGAAGCCCTGAAGTCGAGCGTCTGCAACTTTGACTCTGCCACGCGCGTGAGCGATGTCAGCAAGCCGCGAAGGACGGGCGCGTTCGCTGGGCTGTTGCGATTAAAATAATTATAGGTCGAGTTGTTAAGAACAGCGATGGTCGGCGCTGAGAGCAAACGGTTGTAACCGATTGAAGTAATTTTGTTCTTGGCCGCACTGGCACCAGTCTCCCAGTCCCATGGTCCAAATGTGCCTTTTAGTCCCACGAGGAAACGCGACGTGTCATTGTCGAGGTCGGAATCGCGTCCGCCCGCTTCGGTAAATACGTACTGGAACAACGATGCGGTTGGCACGCCATTGAGCACGTATGCGTAAGGGCTGGTTGCAGGAATCAAGCCCGGCACGTTCGTGGGCAGGCCGGTTGCTGGGTTCAGGAATGTATTGCCCGTCGCAATGAAAGGCGGCTGGAATTTTTGGAATGATTTGCTGGTGCTGAAACCGCCTTCAACATATGCCTGCAACGTCGACGAAATATCCAAGGTGCCGCGCGCAATCAAACCAGCACGTTCAGTGCGCGGATTGAGCGTGTTCCACTCGGCAAAATTCTGCACGCAGTTATTGCCGCGCAAAGCGGTGAAAGGGTTGATTTGTTGAACGGTCAGTACTTGACCGGTACAGCCTGGCATGGCGATACGGTTGGGATTCGGTGCTGCTCCCGCTGCGCCCGTAGGTATGTATACGGCAATGCCGGGGCGTGAAAAATCACCGGCAATCTGATCACGCCAGTCGTTTTCCCGAGTGTATTTGCGATCAGTGTGCAAGAGTAAATCGCGCTTGAAGTAATCAGCGGAGACTAGGACGTTATATTTGTTGCGTCCCAGATCACCAAAGCCAGCGGCGAGGCTGGCACGGTATTCGTTCGCACCGCGTTCGGTCGACGCGCCGCCCCCAACGCTAAGCTCGAGACCTTGAAAATCCTTGCGCAATATGATGTTGATCACGCCCGCAATCGCGTCAGAGCCGTAAATATGGGAAGCGCCGGCCTTCAGAATTTCGATGCGATCAACTGCAGATGCCGGAATCGAGTTGATATCTACAAAGCTGTCGCTGATATTCTGAGCGAAACCATAAGCTGCCAAGCGGCGACCGTTGATAAGGGTCAAGGTATTTTTTGCGCCAAGACCGCGCAGCCCGATGCCCGATGCGCCCGGCGCGAAGCTGTTCACGCCACCCGCTTCATTGAAGCTATTGCCTTGATTGATCGACAAGCCACTAAGCACCTCGGCAATGGTGTTACGACCGGAGGCGGCAATATCTTCGCGGGTGATAATCAGAACAGGTGCAACTGTTTCAGTATCGACACGCTTGATGTTGGAACCGGTAACTTCAATTTTTTCGACTTTTTGAGGAGCCGGGGTTTGCGCTTGTGCAAACGCCATTGGTGTCACGATTAACGCCGCCAGCAATGCTTGGGGCAACAATTTCATTTTTGAGTGAATCATTTAGGCCTCGTCATGGTTACAAAACAAAAACTATAGGTACGCTGCTGCTGAATTTGTCAACAGAACGCAATAAAACGATGTAAACCGGCAAAGTTTAGCGTCTGACGATGCACTTAGCCATAATATTTGCGGAATGTCGCATTTATGCAACATTAGTGTGTATTGGGCACAATCCAGCATGATGTAGGAAGAAGTTGGTGGAATGACGCACGGGTTTCAGAAAAAACCTCGCTCTTGAGACTTAACATAATCGTCGGCAGAGCGTTTGCCGTTCGCGCTCATGCCGACCGCTAAACAGGCGGTAACAGGTGACAAGCCAGTAAAGGGGTTTAACATCACCGCCGTGCGTGCTATCATGGAGGACTAAGTATTTCGTTGTGGGCCTTGCGCCCATTTTTTATTTGTATTGAAGGAATTAGGGCCGATGACGTCTAAATTGGCGCCGCAGGAAATTGTCGCCGCGAGCGTAACGGGGTTAGGTTACGAGTTGGTGGATTTTGAGCATTCGGCGCGCGGGTTGATGCGTGTGTTTATCGACAAGCCGGATGGCATTGGCGTTGAGGATTGCGCGAACGTAAGCAATCAACTGACGCGGGTTTTTGCTGTTGAAAACATTGAGTTTGAACGGCTTGAAGTGTCGTCACCTGGACTTGACCGGCCCCTGAAAACACTGGCGCATTTCCGGCAGTACGTTGGGCTCGCAGTGCGGGTGCGCTTGAGTACGGTGATCGACGGTAGAAAACGTTTTGATGGCGTCATCGAAACGGTGGATGGTGAGACGATCGTGTTTGGTTTGCGCGAAGACGACGCTGGCGCGAAGGCCGTAAAACACGTCAAAAAAGTTTTGAACGCGAAACGTGGGGGCGCGGATGCCAGCGCCACAAAACTGATTCGTGTGCCAATTGAAAGTATCGATAAAACGCGGCTGATTCCAGAGATTTAATCTGAACCGATCGTCGCGCGACCGAAACAAAGAAAAACATTGAAATGAAGCAGGAGCATTGGAAATGAGTCGCGAAATTCTGTTGTTGGTTGATGCCTTGGCACGTGAGAAAAGCGTTCCGCGCGAAACAATTTTTACCGCATTGGAGCAAGCGCTTGCGTCGGCGACCAAACGTCGCTTTACGGACAAATTCCTTCAGGAAGAAGCGGATGTGCGCGTCGAAATCGACCGCCTGACCGGCGAGTACAAGGGCTTTCGCCAATGGGTTGTGGTGCCTGATGAGGAGCACGAAGAGCCTGCACGTCAAATTGCGATCACCGATGCGCCCGAACGTGGCGAGGGTTTGCAGCTTGGGGATATCATTGAAGAACCGCTGGAGCCAGTAGACTTTGGCCGTATTGGTGCGCAAACAGCAAAACAAGTCATTCTGCAGAAAATCCGCGATGCTGAGCGTGAGCAGGTTCTAAGTGATTTTCTGGATCGTGACGAGTTACTCGTTACCGGGACCATCAAGCGTATCGAGCGCGGTAATGTCATTATCGAATCGGGCCGCATCGAAGCGCTGTTGCCACGCGACCAAACAATTCCAAAGGAAAATTTACGCGTTGGTGATCGTGTTCGCGCCTATTTGTTAAAGGTCGACCGCACGTTGCGCGGGCCACAACTGGTTTTATCGCGTATCACGCCCGAACTTATCAAGGTTTTGTTCGAGCTCGAAGTGCCTGAACTCGAAGAAGGATTGCTTGAGTTGAAGGCGGCTGCGCGTGACCCTGGCTTGCGCGCCAAGATTGCGGTGAAATCGAACGACCCGCGGATCGATCCCATCGGCACATGCGTGGGTATGCGTGGTTCACGTGTGCAAGCAGTCACCGGCGAATTGGCTGGTGAGCGCGTCGATATTATTTTGTGGTCCGCCGATCCAGCGCAATTCGTGATCAATGCGCTGGCACCAGCCGAAGTCTCATCGATTATTGTCGATGAGGAAAAGCACAGTATGGATGTGGTGGTCGACGAAGAGCAACTTGCGCAGGCCATTGGCCGTGGCGGTCAAAATGTCCGCCTTGCCTCTGAGCTCACTGGTTGGCAGCTCAACATGATGACGGAAGCCGAAGCGAACTCGAAACGTGACACCGAGCATGGCTCCATCCAGGAGTTGTTTATGGCCAAGCTGGATGTGGACGAAGAGGTCGCAAAAATCCTGATCGAAGAGGGATTCAGTAATCTGGAAGAAGTGGCCTACGTGCCGATCAGCGAAATGCTTGAGATCGAATCGTTTGACGAAGATACCGTCAACGAATTGCGTCGTCGTGCCCGTGATGCGCTCGTGACCGACGCGATCAAGTCCGAAGAGACCATCGAAACCGCCGCAGATGATTTGTTGGCGATGGAAGGCATGGACGATGACACCGCGCATTTATTGGCAACGAAAGGTGTGCGCACGATGGAAAATTTGGCCGATCTGGCCATCGATGAGTTAACTGAAATGACCGGCATGGAAGCTGATCGTGCCAAACAACTGATCATGACGGCAAGAGCGCCGTGGTTCGTGGAGCAGCCGGCGTAAAAACAAAGTAGCAACTCGCACAATTTGTTTTTCGCCCCACTCCACCGCTCAATGACACAACCGACAGGATTCGAATGGCACTAACTACCATCGCACAATTTGCCAAGGAGCTAAAGCTCTCGGAGGAGCTTTTGCTTGTGCAACTGAAAGCTGCCGGCGTCGCCACCAAGACTGCGGCTGACAGCCTTTCGGAAGACGACAAGGCACATCTGCTGACTTATCTGCAACAAGCGCACGGTCACACGGAAGAAAAGAAAAAGATCACGCTCACGCGCAAGTCGACCACCGAAATCAAGAAGTCCGACGCGACCGGCAAGGCGCGCACGATTCAGGTCGAAGTTCGCAAAAAACGTACTTTTGTAAAAGTCGAAAAGGTAGAAGCAGTTGAGCCAGAGGCGCCGGTCGAGCCGCCACAACCGATACTGAACGAAGGCGAGCTGGCCAAGCGCCGCGGTGAAGAGGAACGTCAATCGGCATTGCTGGCCAAGCAGGCTGAGGCAAAGGCAAAAGCTGCGCCGAAACGTCGCGCCAAGAAAGACGAAGAAGTTGCTGAAGAAGTGCCCGCCGTCGTCGCTGACTCGACCGAGAAAAAAGTTTCGAAACGCGCAACGGCAAAAGCTGTCGACGAGCCTGCCAAGGTAGACATAACCGCCGAGGCACCAAAGCTCGATGCGGCGGCTGCAGCGGCTGCTGAGAATCGCCCGCGTATTGGTGAGCGTGTGGTGCTCAAGAAAGATCCTCCACCGAGTGAGGGCACGTTGCATCGCCCAGTGTTGAAGCCGGGTGAAAAAGAAGCCAAAGCCGATAAGAAAACGGTCAAGAAGCCGGTCAAACCAGCAGGGTCATGGGCGGACGATTTGTCGAAACGCCGTGGCATCAAAACTCGTGGCGACACGAGTGGCGGTCGCGATGGTTGGCGCAGTCGCCGTGGTAAAGAGCGGCACGAAGATGACGAGGCAAGCAACTTTCAGGCGCCGACCGAGCCAATCGTTCGTGAAGTGATGGTGCCAGAGACGATTACGGTCGGTGAGCTCGCGCAAAAAATGGCGGTGAAAGCGGCCGAAGTCATCAAGATCATGATGAAAATGGGTTCGATGGTCACCATCAATCAAGTCCTCGATCAGGAAACCGCGATGATTCTGGTAGGTGAACTTGGACACGTTGCCGTGGCAGCCAAGGGCGACGACCCTGAGTCGTATCTTGCCGAAGCCGTTGTCCATACCGAGGCCGACATGGAGTCGCGTCCGCCAGTGGTGACAATCATGGGGCACGTCGATCACGGAAAGACCTCCCTGCTCGATACAATCCGTCGTACGCGGGTCGCCTCGGGTGAGGCTGGTGGCATTACGCAACATATCGGGGCGTATCACGTCACAACGCCGAAAGGCATGATTACCTTCCTCGACACGCCCGGTCATGAGGCGTTCACCGCCATGCGCGCGCGCGGTTCGCAGATTACCGACGTTGTCATTATCGTTGTCGCTGCTGACGACGGTGTCATGCCGCAGACGAAAGAGGCGATTGCCCACGCCAAAGCGGCAAACGTGCCCATCATTGTGGCAATCAACAAAATCGACAAACCCGAAGCCAATGCGGATCGCGTTAAGCAGGAATTGGTCGCAGAGAATGTGTTGCCCGAAGAGTACGGTGGAGACGTGATGTTTGTCCCGGTCTCGGCTAAAACGGGCGTTGGCATCGACAATCTGCTCGACGCCATATTGCTGCAATCTGAAGTGCTCGAACTGAAGACGGTCAAGAATGCGCCTGCAAAAGGCGTCGTGATCGAAGCGCGTTTGGACAAGGGCCGTGGACCAGTCGCGACGATTCTTGTTCAATCTGGCACACTGAGAAAAGGTGACATGCTGTTGGCAGGCGCAGTGTTTGGACGTGTGCGTGCCATGCTTGATGAAAACGGCAAGCCGGTTCTTGAAGCTGGCGCATCTATTCCTGTTGAAGTACAAGGCCTTACAGATGTTCCCGGCGCCGGTGGCGAGATGATGGTGTTGAACGATGAGCGCAAGGCACGTGAAATCGCGCTGTTCCGCCAAGGAAAATTCCGTGACGTAAAACTCGCCAAGCAAAGTGCAGCAAAACTTGAAAACGCGTTCGAGCAAATGGGCGAAGGTGCCACCAAGTCGCTGGCAGTCATTATCAAGGCCGATGTGCAAGGCTCATACGAGGGACTTGCGCATGCATTGGGCAAGCTTTCAACGGGCGAAGTGAAGGTCAATGTTGTGCATGCAGCCGTGGGTGCGATTACCGAATCCGACGTCAATCTGGCTCTGGCATCGAAAGCGATCATCATCGGCTTTAACACCCGCGCGGATGCGGCAGCACGAAAACTGGTCGAAACGTCCGGCGTGCAGGTTCGCTACTACAACATCATTTACGAAGCAGTGGATGATGTGAAGCTGGCATTGAGCGGCATGCTCTCACCGGAAATCAAGGAAAGCATTGTCGGTTTGGTCGAAATTCGCAATGTGTTCAAGATCTCCAAGGTGGGCGCGGTTGCGGGCGGCATGGTGCTCGACGGTACGATCAAGCGCGCATCGGCAGTTCGCGTATTGCGGGACGGCGTGGTGATCTTTACGGGTGAGCTGGATTCGTTGAAACGCTTCAAAGACGACGTGAAAGACGTGAAAGCCGGCTTTGAATGCGGTCTTTCGGTCAAGAACTTTGCTGACATCAATGTGGGCGATCAAGTTGAAGCGTTCGAGACCGTTGAAGTGGCCCGGTCGCTTGCTTAAGAAAAATGAGCAAATTAAGCAGAAGTCACTCATATGTCTCAAGAGGCCCGTAACCGCAAGATCGCTGATGCTATCCAGCGCGAATTATCTGAAGTAATTCGCCTGGAGCTCCGCGATCCACGCGTCAGCATGGTCACGCTGACTGATGTGGAAGTGGCGCGCGATAACGCGCACGCAAAAGTGTTTTTCACGTCGCTGGGCACTGAAGCGCAAGTTGCTTCGTGCCAGCACGGGTTGCAGAGCGCAGCCGGTTTTCTGCGTTCGCAACTTGCTCATCGACTGACGATTCGCACCGTGCCGCAATTGCATTTCGAGATCGATATCTCCATTGAGCGTGGCGTGCGCATTTCGCGGTTGATCGACGATGCTGTGGCCGATGACGGCAAGCATCAGATTTAATAAAAAAGTGAAAGTCCAGAATTGGCGGGCATTCCAGGCTGAAAATGCCCTGCAATGCCCGCCAGTTATGGTGTTTGATAAATGAAGGTTCCAAGGCGCGCAATCAACGGCGTGCTGCTGCTCGATAAGCACGCCGACCTTTCTTCAAACACCGCCGTCGGCTGGGCTAAGCGTCTGTTCAACGCTGAAAAGGCCGGCCATACCGGCACCCTCGATCCGTTCGCGACAGGTCTGCTGCCGATTTGTTTTGGTGAAGCTGCGAAATTTGCGCGCTTTATGCTTGATGCTGAAAAAACCTATCGCGCCACCTTGAAGCTCGGCCAGAAATCGAGTACCGGCGACACCGAGGGCGACATCATTGAGACGCGACCCGTTGCGGTGGATATGGAGAAAGTGCATGCGGCGCTGGCGAAATTTATCGGCCCGCAAACGCAAATCCCGCCGATGTATTCGGCCCTGAAGCAGGGTGGTGTACCGCTTTATAAACTCGCCCGTCAGGGATTGGAAGTCGCGCGCGCGCCGCGCGACATTAACGTTCTGGCGCTTGACCTCGTATCGCTAAATGGCGACGAGTTGGTGATCGATACCGTCGTGAGTAAGGGCACTTATATTCGCGTGCTAAGCGAGGACATCGGCGAAGCGCTGGGCTGCGGCGCATATCTGACGGCATTGCGGCGCACGGCAACTGGTGGGTTTGGGTTGGGGCAGTCCGCCACGCTCGAATCGCTGGACGCGATGACACTCGAGCAACGAGACGCAATGCTTTTGCCCGCTGATTCGCTCGCGTTGGCACTGCCGGAAATTCATCTTGATGTAACCGCTGCAAAAGCGCTGCAAAACGGCAAAACACCGCGTATTTCCGTGGGCCCAACGCTTTTAGTCGATTCCGCACATTACCGGTGCTATGACGACAATAGTGTGTTTCTCGGCGTGGCCACCGCATCCGAGTGCAATGCCGGGGCCGCCACCTTGACGGCATTGCGCTTGATGGCAACGGCGTCAGCCGTAGCTCACGAAAACCCCTGATTTCCTTGTGTTTTCAGGCGTAAAACCGCTATAATCGCTGACTTCGCTAAGCATTGTTGACGGCACTTCAAACCAAGCGCCAATGACAACGACCAGCCGCAAGTATCTGCGAAAAGATACGTGAATTGACTAGGAGAATCAAAATGGCAACAACCCAGGAAGTCATGCTGCAATACCAGCGCGCCAAAGGCGACACTGGTTCCCCTGAAGTGCAGGTCGCATTGCTGACCACACGCATCAACGAATTGATGTCGCACTTCAAAATTCACGTCAAGGATCACCACGGTCGTCGTGGTCTGCTGCGCATGGTGAGCAAGCGCCGCACGTTGCTCGATTACCTGAAGCGCACCAAGCTCGACACCTATCGTTCGCTGATCGACAAACTCGGCCTGCGTAAGTAAGCGTCGTCCGACTTCGAAGTATTCGCAAAGCCCCACTGAATCCAACTTCAGCGGGGCTTTTTCTTGTTTGCGAAATTGTTTAACCGTTTTTTTGTTTCGGCCTTGTTTAGTTCCACCGCAAGACAAGCGCCCGAACTGTAATTTTGAACAACGCAGTTATTGAGACCAGAAGAGGGAATTCCCAAATGAAAGCAATCAAGAAGTCATTTCCATACGGGCGCCACACGGTGACGCTCGAAACCGGCGAGATCGCCCGGCAGGCCGACGGTGCCGTGCTGGTGTCGATGGACGATACGGTTGTGCTCGTGACGTGTGTCGCACGCACCGAAGTCAAGCAAGGCCAGGATTTTTTCCCGCTGACGGTGGACTATCAGGAAAAAGCATTCGCCGCTGGCAAGATCCCCGGTGGATTTTTTAAGCGCGAAGGCCGCCCGTCAGAGAAAGAAATCCTGACGTGCCGTCTGATCGATCGCCCATTGCGCCCACTGTTTCCGGATGGTTTTTACAACGAAGTGCAAATCATTGCCACCGTGTTGTCGTGTGACCCGGAGATCGATCCGGACATTCCAGCCATGATCGGCGCTTCTGCCGCCGTGATGCTGTCGGGTTTGCCATTCGAAGGCCCAATAGGTGCCGCGCGCGTCGGCTACATCGACGGCCAGTACATCCTCAACCCATCGAAGACTGAACTCGAAACCACATCACAAATGGATTTGGTTGTTGCCGGAACAGAAACCGCCGTATTGATGGTGGAATCGGAAGCCTCCGAATTACCGGAAGATGTGATGCTCGGCGCTATCGTATTTGGTCACGAGGCTCAACAAGCCGCAATCAACGCGATTCTTGAACTCGCTGATGAAGCTGGCAAAGATCCGTGGGATTGGACTGCGCCGACACCGCCGCAAGCGTTAATCGACAAGATTAGCGAGATGGCCGCTAACGACGTCAACGAAGCGTTTCGTATCAAATCTAAAGGCACCCGTTCAGGCAAGCTGGACGAGATCAAGAGCCGTGTCGTGACTGCACTCTGTACCAGCGATGAAGGCGCGCCAGACAAAAACACTGTGACCTCACTGTTGTTCAACATCGAAGCAAAAGTCGTTCGCAGCCAGATTCTTAACGGCGAGCCACGCATCGACGGTCGCGATACCCGCACCGTTCGTCCGATCTCGATCCGTCAATCGGTATTGCCACGCACGCATGGTTCGGCACTGTTCACACGCGGCGAAACGCAAGCAATTGTGGTGGCCACGTTGGGCACGCTAAAAGAATCACAACGCATCGACGCCTTGCAGGGCGAGTACACCGATCGCTACATGTTCCACTACAACTTCCCACCGTACTCCACTGGTGAAACCGGTCGCGTTGGTACGCCAAAGCGTCGCGAAATCGGTCACGGTCGTCTCGCCAAACGTGCGTTGGTGGCAGTGTTGCCATCAGAGGCCGAATTTGGCTACTCGATGCGCGTGGTTTCTGAAATCACCGAATCCAATGGCTCTTCCTCAATGGCTTCCGTTTGCGGTGGCTGTCTGGCATTGATGGACGCTGGCGTGCCGATCAAGGCGCACGTTGCTGGTGTGGCGATGGGCCTCATCAAGGACGGCAACCGCTTTGCCGTGCTGACCGATATCCTCGGTGACGAAGATCATCTGGGCGACATGGATTTCAAAGTGGCCGGTACCGAAAAAGGCATCACGGCGTTGCAGATGGACATCAAGATCATGGGCATCACGAAAGAGATCATGGATGTCGCATTGAAGCAGGCCAAAGAAGGCCGTATGCATATTCTCGGTTTGATGAAGCAGGCGGTACCTGCCGCGCGCGGCCAGCTGTCGCAATTCGCGCCGCAGATTATCAAAATGAAAATCAACCCCGACAAGATCCGCGAAGTAATCGGCAAGGGCGGCAGCGTGATTCAGGCGTTGACGCGTGAAACCGGCACCCAAATCGACATCGATGACGAAGGCAATATCAGCATCGCCTGTGTATCAAGCGAAGCCGGTGAAGCCGCCAAGAAGCGCATCGAAGACATCGTTGCCGAGGTCGAAATCGGCCGCGTCTACGAGGGCCCGGTGATGCGTTTGCTTGACTTCGGTGCGATCGTGCAATTGCTGCCCGGTAAAGATGGTCTGTTGCATATCTCCCAGATCGCCCACGAGCGTGTGAATGCCGTGGCCGACCACCTGAAAGAAGGCCAGATCGTGAAAGTCAAAGTAATGGAAGCCGACGACAAAGGCCGTGTACGCCTGAGCATGAAGGCCCTGACCGAACCGCCAGCTCGCGCGCCACGTGCGGAATCACCAGCACCTGAAGGCACACCGCAAGCTTAAGTTGGTTGACTTGCTGTAACACAAACAAAACGGCCTTGAGACATAAGGCCGTTTTGTTTTTTGTGTAACTTGGTTTGCCCTCAGAGGGCTTCACGCGTATAATTTGGCCTTCGCGTGTCACTCAGTCGGGGTGTAGCGCAGCCCGGTAGCGCGCCTGGTTTGGGACCAGGATGTCGTAGGTTCGAATCCTATCACCCCGACCAAAGTTTCAAACGTAATCAAGTAAAGTCCGAATCAGTGAATCGCGGACGTTGCTTTCGGTGTTATCAACGTTGCGCCCGTAGCTCATCTGGATAGAGCACCGGCCTTCTAAGCCGGGGGTAACAGGTTCGAGTCCTGTCGGGCGTACCAGCGGCGCCGCAAATTCAGCATCACAAAGATCAACGGTGGGTGTAGCTCAGCGGTAGAGTCCTGGATTGTGATTCCAGTTGTCGTGGGTTCGAACCCCATCATCCACCCCAAATTGAAAGACCGGCCTTGAGCCGGTCTTTCAATTTGGTGGGTGATTGGATTGGGTAGACGGTTTGGTTGCGCGGTTGATCACCGATGCTGCGTCTTTCAGCTAATATTGCATCGTCAACTTACCAGTGCGAAAAAGCGGCATAAGAAAATATAAACACTAGCACTGGCGTGCCTTTCAGAGCAAAAACATCGTAAGGACCCCGCCAATGCTGGTTCTACGTCAATTTTTCTGCACCTGCTTCATCGCCTGTTGCTGTTCACGCTTCGAATCCTTTTCTTTTTCCGCTTCGCGCTTGTCGTGCTGCTTCTTGCCTTTGGCCAGTCCGATGTCGAGTTTGATGCGTCCGCCCTTGTAGTGCAGGTTTAGTGGCACCAGTGTGTAGCCGCGCTGTTCAACGCGGCCGATCAATTTTTTAATTTCCTCTTCGTGCAGCAGTAACTTGCGCGTACGAACCGGATCTGGATTCACATGGGTCGATGCTTCCGGCAGAGCGGAAATGTGCGCGCCGATCAGGTAGAACGCGCCCTGCTTGAGGACGACGTAACCTTCCTTGATCTGTGCGCGGCTGGCGCGGATTGCTTTTACTTCCCAGCCTTCGAGCACGAGTCCGGCCTCAAAGCGTTCCTCAATGAAGTAATCAAAAAATGCTTTTTTATTTTCAGCGATGCTCATAAGTTCAATTTTATCGCAGTAGGTGCCGCAAGCTGGCACTCGGCTAAAATTCTGTTTTCACATTTCAACTGCATTTAACTACAAGCATGCCGCTCGTTCAAAAGTCCGCACTCGTTCCGCATTCGGTCGCTGAAATGTTCGCGCTCGTTGACGACATCGAGCGTTATTCGGAATTTTTGCCTTGGTGTGGCGGCACGCGCGTGCTATCGCGGGATGTGTTGACGACGGTTGCAACCATCGACATCAATTACCTCGGCATTCAGCAATCATTCACCACCGCGAACCTGAAGCAGGGATCGGAAAGCATGCAGATTTCGCTGCAAAAACGTGAGGGGCCTTTCAAGGCGCTGGAGGGCGCATGGCACTTCACGCCACTTGGCAGCGACGGTTGCAAGGTGGCCTTGCGGCTAGAGTACGCATTTGCCAACGCCGTTCTCGATGGCGCTGTTGGCCCGGTGTTTGGAATGATCGCCAATACGATGATCGAGCGTTTTGTGGAACGCGCGGCGGCGCTATATGGCGAACCATGAAAAACATTCGGTTCTTGATTGCGTACGCAGAGGTTGATCAGCAACGCGAGACTGCTGTCGAATTGCCTGCCGGCACAACGTTTCAGCAAGGGCTGGCGTTATTGACTGGGCATATTGCCAATTTGCTCAATGGCGAGCTGCCAGTCGCAACTGGTGTGTGGGGGAAGGTGCGGCCATCGCAATATGTGTTGCGCGAAGGTGACCGGATTGAACTTTATCGGCCCTTGAAAGCTGATCCGAAAGATGCGCGGCGGGTCAGAGCCAATAAAAAGGCTAGCCGAGGCTAGCTTTTTTGTTGGCAATAATTTAATCGCCGCAGAGGAAAGGTTGAGGTGCCTCCTAGCCTTTGCAGAAATCCACAACAGATTTTTGGGCCTTCGCCATTTCCGCTTGTCGCGCTTCGTCACTCAGGAATTCTCTTGCCCCGGCCTCAGAGGTACGCGCAATGGGGCGACCTGTTTCAAGTTCGCGAACAGCAGCGCGTGCATCGGTACAATTAACTGCGTTGCCAGCTGCAGTTTTTTGATCCGCTTCAGTCTTCTTGGCTTTTTCAGCATCATCGGCTTTGCGTTTGTCGAAGTCTTTGGCGCGATCAAGCAGTGCTTTGGTTGGGGTGTTGCCAATTGCGGCGGCAGCAGGTGAGGTATCGACTTTCTTGGCTTCAGTCTTGGTGGCACTTGCCGGCGGCGGCGTATCGCTGTATTGGACTTTTCCGTCTTTATCGACCCATTTGTAAACCTGTGCGGCAACCGTGGCCGTGGCCAGCAGAATCGCGACGGCGATGAACAGTTGGACTGGTGATTTCATTTCGTTCTCCTCACTACAATTTGGTGATGCTTAGATTGTGCGCTTCGCCATTGAGGCTGAATGCGTTTACTACCAACTCACAGGTGCTGCCGAGAGTTGTGCAACGGATAGACCACACAATACGATGACCTCACGTGCGTGCCGACTGGTGGCAACGCTGTCGAACACTTTCGATGCCGCTCTTGCGTGTCCAAGTTCTGACACTGCCGCCGTCCAGAGTGCGCGTTTGATGCGCGCTTCAATCACACTTTGCTCGGCAGCTTTCAAAATAGTTTCAGCCTCAACTGTAAGCGCTAACGGCTTTGGTGCAGGTGGCTCGGGTGTTGCAACCACGACAGGTGTTTTTTGGCTTTCGGTTACAACACAACCGTTCAACAGCATCACCAACAACAACGCTGAGAATAAAATTCCACGCACGCCTGATGGTTGCTGCGCAACTGCTGGAAACTTAGTTAAAAACATATTTATCGTCAATGGGTTAGCCGAAAAACTTCGACTTATTTCGCTAAGGTAGCCGCAAATGGCTCATGCGTCAATCAAAACAGCTAAACTTTGCACCGCATTTGCCGGGCTAAGAGGGTCACGTATAATGCTGTATTTGTCGGAGTCCAAAACGTGAAACTCGTTCGAAAAGCCCTGACGTTTGATGATGTCCTGCTGGTCCCGGCGCATAGCCAAGTACATCCGCGTGATGTGTCGCTCGCCACGCAACTCACCAAATCCATTCGCCTGAACCTCCCGCTTATTTCTGCTGCGATGGATACCGTCACTGAGTCGCGTCTCGCGATTGCACTGGCGCAGGAAGGCGGCATCGGTATCGTCCATAAAAATTTATCCATTCGTGCGCAAGCCGCCGAAGTGTCGAAGGTAAAACGCTTCGAAAGCGGCGTGGTGAAAGATCCGCTCGTTGTGCCGCCGACCATGCTGGTGAGAGACGTCATTCAGCTTCAGCGCCAACACGGTATTTCTGGTTTGCCAGTCGTTGAGGCCGGGAAAATCGTCGGCATCGTTACCAATCGCGACATTCGTTTTGAAACCAATCTCGATCAGCCAATCAGCAACATCATGACGCCACGCGAGCGACTCGTGACCGTAAAAGAAGGCGCGACGCTCGATCAGGCGCAGGCATTGATTCACAAACACCGGCTCGAACGATTGCTGGTGGTGAAAGACACGTTTGAGCTGGCTGGTTTGATCACGGTAAAAGATATTCAAAAAGCCAAAGACCATCCTGATGCGTGCAAAGACGACCACGGTCGGTTGCGCGTTGGGGCTGGCATTGGTGTGGGTGGCGACAACATGGAACGCGCCGCCGCATTGATTGAAGCCGGTGTGGATTGTTTGGTTGTCGATAGCTCGCACGGCCACGCCCAAGGTGTGCTCGACATGGTCAAAGCAGTGAAGGTCCAGTATCCAGATGTGCAGGTGATTGGCGGCAACGTCGCGACTGCCGATGGCGCAAAGGCGATGGCGGACCACGGTGCTGATTGCGTAAAGATCGGCGTCGGTCCTGGGTCAATTTGCACTACACGCATCGTGACCGGCGTAGGCATGCCGCAGATCACGGCCGTCGCCGAAGCTGCAGCCGCGTTAGAAGCGATGGGAATCCCGTGCATCGCAGATGGCGGCATTCGTTATTCGGGTGACGTCGCCAAAGCAATCGCGGCGGGCGCATCGTCGGTAATGATGGGCAGCATGTTTGCAGGTACCGACGAAGCACCGGGTGAAATCGAATTGTTTCAGGGTCGCTCATACAAAAGTTATCGTGGCATGGGCTCGCTCGGGGCGATGCAAAAGGGCTCGAGCGATCGCTACTTCCAGGAAAACATCAACAACGCCGACAAACTGGTGCCCGAAGGCGTCGAGGGCCGCGTGCCGTACAAAGGCCCGGTCACCACCATCATTCACCAATTGATGGGCGGTGTGAGGGCGTCGATGGGCTTGGTCGGTTGTCCGACAGTCGAAGAATTTCGCACCAAGGCGACGTTTGTCGAAATCACTGCTGCCGGTATGCGCGAGAGCCATGTGCACGACGTGCAGATGACGAAAGAGGCGCCCAACTACCGTGTCGATTGATCGGGTTCTCGAATGAAACTTTATGACTCACCCGGCTGCGGTTCCGCCGTCGTCGAAGTCGTTTTGCAGCTTGCCAATCGGCCCTACGAATATGTCCAAACATCGCGCCGGGTCTATCGTGAAAAAGAACTGCAAGCGCAAGGGGGGAACCCGCTCCTGGCAGGATGGTGGGAGAGCAGTTTTGGAAACTAGCACCACTGCGAACGCGGCGGAAGTGGTTGCGCAGGTATCACCAGCAGTCAAGCCGGTCGGCCTTAATTTCATTCTCATCTGCGTGTTTATCGACATGCTCGGCGTTGGTCTCGCGATCCCGGTGCTACCGATATTGGTGGGTGATTTCGTCGAGGGGCGCGATCTGCAAGCCTACTGGTACGGCATTCTTGCCACCGTGTTTGGTCTGTTGCAATTTCTGTTTATGCCGATCTTGGGTGCGATGAGCGATAAGGTTGGCCGCCGTCCGGTGTTGCTGTATTCAATGATCGGCATGTTTTTCAATTTTCTCGCGACCGCATGGGCGCCGACATTGCTGGCGTTGTTTGTTGGTCGCATTATCGGTGGCATGTCGGCGGCGAGCATGTCGGTGGCGAGCGCGTATGCGTCCGATGTATCGACACCTGAAAATCGGGCAAAAAGTTTTGGAAAAATCGGTGCGGCATTCGGTATGGGCTTCATCGTCGGTCCGATGCTGGGCGGTATTCTCGGCGACATCAATCTGCAGCTGCCGTTCTATGTCGCGGCGGGGCTTTGCGCGGCTAATTTTATTTTCGGCTATTTCTTTGTGCCCGAATCGCTGCCAAAGGAAAAACGTACACCGTTTTCGTTGAAGCACGCAAATCCATTTTCCTCGCTCGCGCGTCTGGCGACGCGACCAGATATTCGCGGACTCGTGGTGGTGTTCGCACTCGTAACATTTGCGCAAGTGATGCTGCAAACCACATGGGTTTTGTATAACAATTTCCGTTTCGGTTGGACGCCACGTGACAACGGCATTTCGCTGTTTTTCGTCGGCCTCACTGCTGTGGTAGTGCAGGCGGGCTTGCTGGGGTGGCTTATTAAACGCCTCGGTGAAGTAAAAGTATCGATGATCGGTCTGGCATCCGGTGCGATCATTTATGTCGCATACGGCCTCGCCACGGCGGGGTGGATGATGTACGTGTTTATCCTCTGCAACATGCTTTCCTTTGCGGCCGGGCCGGCCCTGCAATCGATCGTGTCAAAAGCGACCGATCCGCGCGAGCAGGGCGCGCTGATGGGTTCGTTGCAGTCTTTAAGCAGTCTCGGCATCGTGCTGGTACCGGTGATCAGCACCGGGCTGTTAGCCGAAGTCAGCCATCTGCCGACCAACGACTGGCGCATTGGATCGACTTTTTTCTTGAGCGCGATCATGCAGACGATTGCGCTATTTATTGCGTGGCGGTACTTCGCCACACACCGAAATTCCAAAATGGCTGCGACCTGAAACCATGGAACACACCACCGACAAAATTCTCATCCTCGATTTCGGCTCTCAAGTTACGCAGCTCATTGCGCGTCGCGTGCGTGAAGCGGGCGTGTATTGCGAACTGCATCCTTTCGATATGTCCGATGCAGCTATCCGCGCCTTCAATCCCAAAGGCATCATTCTTTCGGGCAGTCACGCTTCTGTCATTGACGACGATACCGCTCGTGCGCCGCAGATCGTGTTCGAACTTGGTGTGCCTGTGCTGGGCATTTGCTATGGCATGCAGACGATGGCCGCGCAATTGGGTGGCAAGGTGGAGAGCGGTCTGGTTCGTGAATTTGGCTACGCGGAAGTGCGCGCACGCGGGCATTCGAAGCTGCTCGAAGGCATTCAAGACCGCACCAACGTCGATGGTCATGGACTGCTTGATGTGTGGATGTCGCACGGTGACAAAGTCGCTGAATTACCACCGGGGTTTAGTGTGATCGCGTCCAACGAATCGACACCGCTGGCTGCGATGGCGGACGAATCGCGTCGTTTCTATGCCGTTCAATTCCATCCTGAAGTCACCCACACTCCGCAAGGCAGCGCGATCTACAACCGGTTCGTGCACGATATTTGTGGATGCAAATCAAACTGGAACATGCCGGAATACGTGCCGCAAGCCGTCGCACACATTCGCGAACAAGTTGGCGGTGAAGAAGTGATTCTTGGTTTGAGCGGTGGCGTTGATTCAAGCGTAGCCGCTGCGCTGATTCAAAAAGCGATTGGTGATCAACTTACCTGTGTATTTGTTGATACCGGTTTGCTGCGTTTGAACGAAGGCCGACAGGTGATGGAAATGTTTGGCGAGCATATGCACATGAAGATTATTCATGTCGATGCGGCGGACGAATTTCTCGGCCAGCTCAAAGGTGTTTCTGATCCTGAACAAAAGCGCAAAATCATCGGTCGCGTATTTGTGGAGATTTTCCAGCGTGAGGCCGCAAAGCTGCCATCAGCAAAATGGCTGGCGCAGGGAACGATCTATCCGGATGTGATCGAAAGTGCCTCGGCGAAAACAAAAAAAGCCAACACGATTAAATCGCATCACAACGTCGGCGGCTTGCCAGAATCGTTGCACTTAAAGCTCCTGGAGCCATTGCGCGAATTGTTCAAAGATGAGGTACGCAACCTCGGCGTGGCGCTCGGTTTGCCGCGTGCCATGGTGTTTCGTCATCCGTTCCCCGGCCCCGGTTTGGGCGTGCGAATTCTTGGCGAGGTCTCGCGTGAAGCGGCTGATTTGCTGCGTCGCGCCGATGCTATCTTTATTGAGGAGCTGCGCACGACCAAAGATGCAGAGGGCAATAGTTGGTACGACAATGTTGCGCAAGCCTTCGCTGTCTATTTGCCAGTCAAGAGCGTCGGTGTGATGGGCGATGGCCGGACCTACGAATATGTCGTGGCACTTCGCGCTGTGCAGACTACTGACTTTATGACGGCGCACTGGGCGGAATTGCCGTATTCGTTATTGGCAAAAGTATCGAACCGTATCATCAATGAAGTGCGTGGATTTAATCGCGTGGTTTACGATGTGTCGGGTAAGCCACCAGCGACAATTGAGTGGGAGTGAGGAATTGGTTGTGATGGCGATGGTGTTGCCGGACAAGCAAATAGGGATAAATAGAAGCTCTGCGGCGGTGATTGCCAATGTACGGCAAGAGGGCAGACTTCTAGCGGCATTGGCTCGTGCGGTGTGGTTTTTCTATTTGGCGTCGCTCGTCGCCGCAGTCTTGGCCCCGCAGGCTCAAGCAAAGGAAGTGTGCGCAACGACAGCATCAAAAATTGATTTCACTCTGTGCGAGCAACCTGCCCTGAAAGTACTTCTGGATTCCCTGGCGCGCAGCGCGGATCGAATGCAGCACAACTGTGAAACTAAGGCATTTAAAATAGTTGGCAGGCCTCGCCCTCATGTTCAATGGTTGTCCGACGTGACCGCAGAAATTAATGGCTTAAAGGTTGGTACTGCGCAGGACTATCTTGGCAGTACCTTCACGCAACGTGCTGATGAGCTCGACGAAGCGCATTTATCTTGCGTTCAGCAGCCGGGCCGAGCCGCTGGCCAAGTACGGATAGATACCGTCCAATTACTTAAGGCGTCCGGACAAGACGAGGCATCCAGTTTGCCATATGTGCAAACCGAACCCGCGCTGGTGGGGCGGCGAATCAACGATGCGCTCTATGCCGAGCTGCTGGGCAACGAGCCACCCTTGAGTGCGAAGGCCGAAGACGTGCGCAACGCATTGTCGCGTATCCCCGCATCCTCAACAGAAGAGCCAGAGACGAATCAAACGCTGCAGGTATCTGTTTTGTCGCGCGGCCCACGCTTATTGTTGCTGCAGGTGAATACCAGTGGTTGTGCTAACCGCTGCTGGCAAAACAGCGAACAACGCTTGTTTGATCTGCGCACGGGATATCGCGTGGAGCCAGTTGATCTGTTGAGCTCTGGCGGGCGGCGCAGTCTCAACCTTTTTGCCGAACGCATTGTGTTGCAGGCTGCGCTCGATTTGCGGCGACTCAACAAGGTTCAGTGGACTCCCGAGGGGCTGGAGGCCTATGATCGCTGCATTGCAGAGTGGCGTGGATGGCAGTCAACGGATGGCAACCAGATCGTTTGGCTCCGCGACAACCGCTGGCATGTGATCGGGCCGAACTGTTCAGGCGACGGTGATGTCATGCCTGCTTCCATCGTCAGCAAAACCTTTCCGGTTGCATCGCTCTCGCCCTACCTGAGTGCTTACGGCAAAAGCTTGATCTTGAACAGCGGTGATGTGTATACGCCTGCACCACAACTGGCCGCTTGCAGCGTGCAGAGTGTGCCGCCCGACCCGCAAGGCTGGGCGGAGCGGGTGAAGGAGATTTCCGTCGGCGCAGACCATACCTTTTTGCGCGAGGCTTCAGGTCGGGTCTGGGGTTGGGGACGCAGCCACGACGGGGCTTTGGGCGATGGCAATAAGGCGGACGGATCGGGCAACTGGATTCCGCCTTTTGTGTTTGGGGATGGTTATCTCTATGCCGGGGCTGGCCAAGGATTCAGCGCAACATTGCGGGGCGACGGGCTTTTATCGACATGGGGCAGTGGCTACAACGGCAAGTTAGGGGACGGTGCAAGTGGTCGACCGCGTCCAACCGTCATCGGTCAGGATTTCGCGCAAGTCGACGTGGACAACTACGGTGGCCGAGCACTTGGTACGGACGGGCGCTTGTGGGCTTGGGGCGGCAGCGAACGACCTCGCCTTCAAGTTGTAGCCAAAGATGTCGCTCAGCTAAGCGGCAGCATCCCCGTGCTGGTACTCCAGCGCGATGGAGTACTCCTGGCAACCAATGAATGGCAATGGTTGCCACCTGGTCAAGCAGCAGCGACGCCAGATGCTTTGCACAGGCATGGCACGGGCTTCGCGCGGTTGCCCCGAGCGCGCAACCTGCAGCTCGCCTGGCGCGCTGATGGCTCCGCCTGGGCGTGGGGACAGACGCTGTCGGCAATGGCCACTCCCAAGAACCTGCCGGGCTTGGAACAAAGCCCATGGCCGCGGCTGGTAGGCCGGGAGTGGGTGGACGTCAAGGCATCGCATAACTCTACTTTGGTTGCTGCTCGAAAGTCTGACGGTAGCTTGTGGGTGAGTCAGGAACGTGGGAGGACCGTCCGCATGGAGCGGGTCGGCTGCGGCTTCGCAGATATGGTATTTGCGTACGACGAAAACCGCGCCATCCATCTTTTGGCATTACGTTCGGACGGAAGTTTGCTTGATTACCAAAGCAGCAATGGCGCTGGCTCCAACGTGCGACGTGATTTGCTGGCGCGCGAACCGAAAGTGCTGAAAAAAAATGGCGTGAAGCTGTTCCTGGAAAACGACTATTGGGGCAACGTGGGTGGGACTGTCCTGCTGCTACGTCAAGATGGGACTCTCTGGCAATGGTATTGGCAATTCGGCGGGCAATACCCAAAGGAGGGAGTGCCTTCAGACCAATGGCTGCGTAAAATTGACTTCCCTGATGCGTGGTTTCAGGGGCGCGGGTTAAAGCAATGAGTGTCCGTTGCCTCGTGCCATTAAGCGCTAATGTTTTGAGTTGCAGGCTGGCGCAGTTGCCGTATTCGCTGTTGGCAAAAGTATCGAACCGCATCATCAACGAAGTGCGTGGGTTCAATCGTGTGGTGTATGACGTATCAGGCAAGCCGCCTGCGACGATAAAGTGGGAGTAATCGACATGACCCCAATCGAGCGGTTCCGCAAACTCGCTGTCAAGCGTGGCCTGACCCCGGGCGGGATGCTTGATGCCACTCCGGACGATTTAGATTTGCTGCTGCTGTCCCTGCGCCGCGAGTTCGTGGTCACCCGGACCTACACAGAGCGTGAAGTGAATGAGTTAGTCAGCCATTGGTTAGAGTCAGTCGGTGCGATGCTGGAGATAGACCACGTTGAGTTGCGTCGCTGGCTGGTTGATCTCGCTATGCTTTCGCGCGACGTGTATGGTCACGCTTACTCGGTCGCGCCCGTATCACCGCGTTTGCTAAAGCTGGAAAGCGAAATCGCACATATCGATTTTTCGCTCGAATTCGCTGATGCCAATGCGCAAGAATCACAGAAGCGCGCCGCCCGAAAGGCGGCCTGGCAACAAACAAAGAGCGCATCCTGAATGTCTGATCGCAAAAATATTTCCTCCGGCGCGCCTTGGGAATCCATCGTTGGCTATTCCCGCGCCGTTCGTATCGGCAATCATGTGTGGGTCGCGGGTACGACGGCAACCGATGAACATGGCAAGGTTGTCGGCGCTGGTGATGCCGCTGTGCAAACGCGTTACGCGCTGCAAATAATTGGACGTGCGTTGAATGAAGCAGGCGTCACGTTTGCGGATGTTGTGCGGACACGAACGTTTGTCACCGACATCTCGCAGTGGGAAGCCATCGGTCGCGTACATGGCGAGTTTTTCGGCGATGTGCGTCCTGCGGCGACGATGGTGGAAGTGTCGAAGTTGATCGATCCGGCGCATTTGGTGGAAATCGAAGTTGACGCGTTCCTTCATGAATGACGGAAAGTATCGTGTTTGAACATATTTCTAAACCGGTCATTCCACGCCAGCAATTCCATTCACGGTTGGTGCGCGCCGTCCTGTTGGGTCTCGGGCTTATTGTGGTTTCGCTGGCAATAGGCATCGCCGGATATCTTTGGTTTTTCCCGAAGCTCGACTGGGCGGATGCGTTCGTCAACGCCGCCATGATTCTTTCCGGCATGGGCCCGCTGGCGGTACCTGAGACAACCGGGGCAAAGGTTTTTTCAGGCGCTTATGCGCTTTATTCAGGTTTGATGCTGGTGATGTGCGCAGGTGTTGTGTTCGCGCCGCTGGTGCACCGTTTCTTACACAAGCTGCACGCGGATGAGGCTGACGATTCAGACGGGGAAAAGCATGCGCCAAAGACAAAACTCTAGCACTGGTGGGGCATTTGGAGCATTTGTGCTCATAAAGGCCCGCCAGTGCTTGAGTTTGCGTTTTGTATCATTGGTGGCGAGTCATGCCTGAGTCCCGCGACCACGTATTCATGCGCGAAGCGCTGGCGCTGGCACAGCGCGCCTGGGACGTCGGCGAAGTTCCTGTTGGCGCGGTGGTCGTCAAAGACAATGAGATCATCGGTCGCGGCTTTAACCGGCCCATCAGCTCGTTTGACCCGACCACGCATGCCGAAATCGTCGCGTTGCGCGAGGCGGCACAGCACGTCAAAAACTATCGTCTCGTTGAGTGCGAGCTCTATGTCACGCTTGAGCCGTGCATGATGTGCGTAGGCGCGATGCTCCACGCGAGATTAAAACGGGTTGTATTTGGCGCCAGCGACCCCAAAACAGGTGTGTGCGGTAGCGTAATGAATCTTCCTGCCGAAGAGAAGCTGAATCATCACGCGACGTTCGAGGGCGGCGTTCTGAGCGAGGAATGCAGTGTGATGCTGAAGGCATTTTTCCGCGAAAAACGGCTATCCGGCTAGGGTTTCAAAACATGCCAGAATAGTTCGCCGAAGACCGATAAAACGACCAGAAACCGCAGGCAACGAGGAGAGAAAGCATGCATCACCTGAGCGCGCTGGATGCATTATTTCTGCAGCTTGAAACCCCGGAGGTGCCGGCGCATGTGGGCAGCGTGAGCCTGCTTCGAAAGCCGAAGGGGCACCGCGGCAGTTTCTACAAGCATGTGCGTCAACACATCGAAAGCCGTCTGCATCTGGCACCACTTTTCTCGCGGCGTCTGGCGTTTATGCCGCTCGATCTTGCCAACCCGATATGGCTCGGCGGCACTGTCGTCAATCTTGATGAGCACATCACGCATTTGGTGCTGCCCAAGCCGGGTACGCAGGAACAACTTGACGCCGCAGTCGCGAAACTGCATGAGCGCATGATGGATCGCGACAAGCCGTTGTGGCAGTTCACGGTTATCGAAGGTCTCCAGGATGGCAACGTCGCCTTCTACTCAAGAATTCACCACGCAGCGCTCGACGGGCAAGGTGGCGTGGCATTGGCACAGGCGATTCTCGATACCAGCGCCACACCGCGTGCGGTGGAAGCTGCTGGCGAAAAAGCCAAGCCCAGATTGCCACCGACCACCGCCAGGATGCTAAGCGCTGCATTTCGCAATACGGTCGCGCAATACGGAAAGATTGTGAAGGCGGTTCCCAAGGCATTGAAAGACGCCGTCGCAGGCGGTGCGCAGTTGCTATCGTCATCGCAGGCGAAAAAAGCAGGCGCGCCTTCCGAACAAGGCACGGGTCTCGGCCACCTTACCGATTTCAAACCCGGCGATTCGCTGCAGGATCTCGCTAAATCCCTGTTAAAGAAAATTCCGGGGGGCATTGCCCTCGGGCCGCGTACGTCACTGAATGTCGCGATCAGCGGCGAGCGTGCCTTTGCGGGCGTAAAACTGCCGCTGGACGAGACCAAGGCGATCGCCAAACACTTCGATACCAAGCTCAATGATATTGTGCTGGCGGTCTGCGCGGGCGCGTTGCGGCGCTATTTTGCGGGGAATAAGGCCGCATTGGCCAAATCAATGATAGGCGGTGTGCCGGCCAGTTTACGGGTGCCTGGCGATACCTCGCAGAGCAATCAGGTGACGATGATGCTCATCAACATGGCAACCAATATCGCTGACCCGAAGAAACGTCTTGCCGCGATCGTGAAGGCCAGCACCAAGGCAAAGATGCTCACCGGTGGCATGAAGAACCTGATTCCGATGGACTTGCCATCGCTCGGCATCCCCTGGTTGATGAGCGTGATCACGCCGCTTTATCGAACGGCGGTGGCAAGCAACCGCATCCCGGTCGTGGCCAACGTTGTGGTGTCCAATGTACCCGGTCCGCAAATACCACTTTATCTGGCGGGCGCGGAATTGATCACTTATTACCCGGTTTCTATCGTCACGCACGGCCTGGCGCTCAACATCACCATCCAGAGTTATGCAGGCTCGCTCTATTACGGCCTGATCGCATGCAAGAAGACGGTGCCGGATTTGCGTGTTTTTGCAACGCATATGCAGGCGGCACATCAGGAATTGCTCGAT
Source organism: Betaproteobacteria bacterium (assembly GCA_031414995.1). Classification (GTDB taxonomy): domain Bacteria; phylum Pseudomonadota; class Gammaproteobacteria; order Burkholderiales; family Usitatibacteraceae; genus UKL13-2. Next base: position 4,603 of record JANOQY010000253.1, on the reverse strand, counting down.
ATCGTGTCGTCCGACATGACGGCACCGCGTCCGGCCAGGAAGATTACCAAACCAGCGGCCCCTGCAAAACCGATTGCCCGCAAGAAGATCAAGCCGGTCAGCACCAAACCTCCGGCAAAGCTGACGACAAAACGCACGGTCAAGAAAACCATTCGCGCCAACGTGAAATCGAAAACAAAATAATACGATGCGTAATCCATCAAAAAGAAATCGCAATAGCGGCAATGCTGAATCAGGTTCGACACAATCTACCGCGCCGACGGATCAATCGATTGCTGAGTTGATGGGCAATGCCGACCCGTTCGCATCGCTGAAAGCGCCCGGTGCCATGCTGATGGCGCTTGAATGTCGCGCACCGCTGGAGCTCGGAGCAACGCTTGCATCGTGGCCGCTGTTGAAAAGCGCGCCATCGGGCGATGGCCATGCCGTTATCGTATTTCCGGGGCTCGGTGCCGGCGATTTGACGACAGTGCCGCTGCGTAATTTTCTGGCGGCGCAAGGCTATGAGACCTATGGCTGGGATTTGGGTTTGAATCTTGGGCCCCGTAAAGGTGTGCTGGAAAAAAGCATCGAACGCGTGCAGGAAATTCAACAGGAGTCAGGCAAAAAAGTCAGCCTGATCGGCTGGAGCTTGGGCGGTATCTACGCACGCGAATTCGCCAAGGCGCTGCCCGATCAGGTGCGCGGTGTCATAACGCTCGGTACGCCATTCGCCGGCGACCCCAAAGCAACCAATGCATGGCGCGTTTACGAACTTGCCAGCGGCCACAAGATCGATGACCACGATATGCTGGCGCAATTGAAGATTGCGCCGCCGGTGCCGACCACATCTATTTTCAGTCGCACTGACGGCGTAGTTGCGTGGCCGTTGTCGATGCAAAAAGAATCGAAGCGTACCGAGAATATCGAAGTCAACGCCAGCCATGTCGGGCTGGGCTTTAATCCGCTGGCGCTTTATGCGGTGGCGGATCGCCTATCGCAAGCAGAAGGCAAATGGGAAAAATTTCATCGCGATGGTTGGCGGGAGTGGTTTTATAAAGATCATGCGCGGCCATCGAATCAGTATTTCTGAAACGTTGGATTAATTTGAATAAGGACCGCCGTGCCCAATATCGACGCCAACGGAATATCACTCCACTACGAATCGCTCGGCAACGAAAACGATCCGCCCATATTGCTCATCATGGGCCTCGCGGTGCAGATGATTCTGTGGCCAGATGCTTTCTGCCAGTTGTTGGTCGACAAAGGATTTCGTGTCATTCGTTTTGACAACCGCGATGTGGGCCTCTCCACCCATCTTGATCATCTTGGCGTACCCAATGTCCCGGTCGAATACGCAAAATTCATGCTGCGTCTGCCGCTACGGTCGGCCTACCTCATTGACGACATGGCGGCAGACACTGCTGCGCTAATTGATGCGCTGGGTCTCAAACACCCGCATGTAGTCGGCGCATCGATGGGCGGCATGATCGCGCAGAATCTGGCCGCAGACTACCCCGATAAAGTCGCGTCCCTGACCTCCATCATGTCCACCACCGGACGTCGCAGCCTGCCCAAGCCAACATGGAAGACGATGCGCGCGATCATGCAGCCGCCCGCCAAACGCGGCGATACGCAAGGCGCAATTGATCGCATGGTCAAAGTATTTGGCGTCATCAGCAGTAAAACCTATCCGCCTGATCCCACTTACATGCGTGAATTTTGCACACGCCATATCGCACGTGCCAACTACCCGCCCGGTGGCGCAAGGCAATTGATGGCCATCGCCGCCAGCGACGACCGCACCTATACCGTACGCAAAATCAAAGCGCCGACGCTGGTGATTCACGGCGACGAAGACAAACTGGTGTCACCGGTTTGCGGTATGGAAACCGCGCGGGAAATTGTGTACGGCGGCGGCAAGGCAAAAGTGAGCATTGTCAAAGGAATGGGGCATGACTTGCCTGCGCCGTTGTTGCCACAGATCGCGGAGGAGATTGCGGGGCATTGTCGGGCGTTTGGTGGCAATTGAGAAGTTGGTCGATGAACTGGCAACTCTCAGGCGGCTGAAATGTGACGGAAGCGTAAAAGCAGATCGCCCCAAGTGGTAAAATCGGTGTCAAGAAACGCGCCTCAAAATGACCCACTTCGTTCACCTTCGCCTCCACACAGAATTCTCCATCGTCGATGGCATTGTCCGCATCGACGAGGCAGTTGCTAAAGCTGCGGCTTCACGTATTCCTGCGCTGGCGATCACTGATCTGGGCAATCTGTTTGGTGCCGTCAAGTTTTTCAAAGCAGCTCGAGAAAACGGCGTGCAGCCGATCATCGGTTGCGATGTCTGGATTGAAAACGAAACGAATCGTGACCAGCCTTCGCGCCTATTGCTGCTGTGTCGCAATCAGGCGGGATATCTCAATCTTTGCCAGTTGCTCACGCGCGCGTTTCGCGAAAACATGTGGCGCGGTCGGGCCGAGATCAATCGCAAATGGTTGTCTGGCGTCGGTGCGACTGATGGCTTAATTGCGTTATCTGGTGCGGCATTTGGCGATATTGGCCAAGCTATTTTGCAAGGCGATACCAAGCGTGCGGCAGCGCTTGCGCAAGCTTGGGATCGGGATTTTCCGCATACGTTTTATCTCGAAATTCAACGCGTCAATCGTGATCACGATGATGCAGTCGTGAACGCGACGTTGCAACTCGCTGCCGCATGTGACTTGCCGGTGGTGGCCACGCATCCAATCCAATTCATGGCGATGGATGATTTCAAGGCCCACGAGGCACGCGTGTGTATTGCGCGCGGTGAAGTGCTGGGTGATAAACGTCGCACACGTGATTTTTCACCGGAGCAGTATTTCAAAACGGCCGACGAAATGCTGGCGCTGTTCGCCGATGTTCCCGAGGCTATCGAAAACGCCATCGAAATTGCAAAGCGTTGCTCGTTTGAATTCACGCTGGGTAAGCCGAAGCTACCGAATTTTCCGACTCCTAATGGCGAGAGTATTGAAGCCTATTTTTACGATGCCGCCAAAGCGGGGCTGGAGAGTCGTCTCGCCACGTTGTACGTCGATGATGCCAAGCGCGATGAAGTACGTCCGCGCTACATGGTGCGCCTCGAATACGAGATCAAGACGATCGTCCACATGGGCTTTCCTGGTTACTTCCTGATCGTTGCCGATTTCATCGGCTGGGCGCGGAAGAACGGTGTGCCGGTGGGGCCGGGGCGCGGTTCGGGTGCAGGTTCGCTGGTCGCGTATTCGCTGGGCATTACCGATCTTGATCCGTTGCAATACGATCTGATTTTCGAGCGCTTCCTCAATCCCGACCGCGTATCGATGCCCGACTTCGATATCGACTTTTGCCAGGAAGGGCGCGACCGCGTCATCGATTACGTCAAGAAAAAATACGGTGAAGGCTCGGTTTCGCAGATCGCCACTTTCGGCACCATGGCCGCCAAGGCCGTGATCCGTGATGTGGGGCGTGTGCTGGGCTTGGGTTACAACTATGTCGATTCAATCGCCAAGCTGATCCCGAATCAACTGGGCATCACATTGAAGTTGGCGATGGAGCAGGAGCCGCAATTCAACGAAAAGCGCAAAGTCGAAGAGGAAGTCGATGAGCTGTTGACGCTTGCCGTGAAGCTCGAAGGTATCGCGCGCAACGTCGGTATGCATGCAGGCGGCGTGTTGATCGCGCCGGGGCCGCTTACCGATTTCACGCCGCTGTATGTGGCGGATGGTTCAGATTCCGTAGTATCACAATACGACAAAGACGATGTAGAAGCAGTCGGCCTGGTGAAGTTCGACTTCCTGGGGCTCACCACGTTGACGATTCTGGAAGAGGCCGAGCGCAATATTCACTCGCTGAACGCCAATGCAGGCGATGACCATTTCGATATGGACAAAGTGCCGCTCAACGATCCCGGCTCATTCGAAATATTCACGCGCGGCAATACCGTCGCCATCTTCCAGTTTGAATCGAAGGGCATGCGCGATATGTTGATTCGCGCACGCCCGGATCGCCTGGAGGATTTGATCGCGCTGAATGCGCTGTATCGTCCGGGCCCGATGGAATCGATTCCGGATTACTGCGACCGCAAGACCGGCAAAGCCAAGGTCGAGTATCCCGACGCCAAGCTGGAAGCGATTCTCAAACCCATCCTTGGCCCGACCTACGGCGTGATGGTGTATCAGGAGCAGGTGATGCAGATCGCACGTGAGATCGGCGGCTACTCAATGGGTGGCGCGGATTTGTTGCGGCGCGCGATGGGCAAGAAGAAAGCTGAGGAGATGGCCAAGCATCGCGCCATCTTTGGGATGGGTGCCGCGCAGAACGGTGTGTCATCGGCCAATGCCAAAGCGCTTTACGACGCGATGGAAAAATTTGCCGGCTACGGTTTCAACAAATCCCATTCGGCACCTTACGCCTACCTCGGCTATCTGACCGCGTATCTGAAAGCCAATCACGGCGCGGCCTTTATGGCGGCCAACTTGTCGTGCGTGATGGATTTCACCGACAAGGTGCAACAGTTGTTCGACGACACGAAAGCCAATAAGCTGAACGTACTGGCACCGAACATCAATACTGGCACCTATCGCTTTGTCGCGACGGATCGCAAGACCAT
>JANOQY010000252.1:0-1513 GCA_031414995.1 Betaproteobacteria bacterium | reverse complement strand
AATGTTCCTACATTAAATAGGCGCACCATGAAGACCGTCAACGTTCGTGAACTCAAGAACAACCCATCCGAAGCGCTGCGCATGGCTAAAACCGATGTCGTCGTCGTGATGAACCGACACAAACCAGACGCACTACTGCTGCATTTGGATGAAGCCAAAATGTCGCTGCCCGGCGTGAAAGCAGCATTAGCCACAGCGTTGTTTCGCGACGGCAACTTGCCAGTCGGACGCGCTGCGCACGTCGCCGATATGGCCGTGGTCGATTTCATACAGCACTTGTCACGGCTCGGCATCCCTGTCGTCACGGGCGACGATGCCAGCCTGCGTGCGGATCTGTCCACACTGGACGCATGGCTGGAAAAGTAGCGCCGCACACCGCCGCGACTATCGTCATTGCCGACGCGAGCCCAATCATTGGCTTGAGCCTGATTGGCGGGCTCGATTGGCTGGAACCGCTCTTCGGATCGGTGCACATCACGCGACAAGTGCGCGAAGAATTACTGTTCAACGTCGAGATCGATCCTCGGCCAGGCATGACTGAAATCGAGCGGTTCATTCGCAAACGTACGCTGAAAGTAATCCAGAAAGATTGGGAAGCCCCGCTATTCGCGCATCTGGACGACGGCGAAGCAAGTGTGCTTCGCGCTGCCTCAAATCAAAAATGCGCCTGTCTGGTCATCATCGACGAATCTCTTGGGCGACGCGCCGCAGCCGAACTTGGTATCGCGGTGACCGGGCTCGTTGGCTTGATCCTCGCAGCAAAGAAGGCGCACCTCATCCCGAAAATTGCGCCGGTGCTTGCGCGTCTCGAACAGGCTCAGTTTCGATTGTCTGCGCGGCTCATTGCGGATGCGCTGGCGATTGCGGCTGAGGGGGTGAAATAAGTGGTGCGGAAAAATGAAACAGCGTCAATTATTTCAAAAAGTTCGCGCTGGGCCATTTGTAACGCCGCGATAAAAAAACCCACTGTCATTTCGAACGAAGAGAGAAATCTGCTGTTTTTTTCACCTTTACAAAGCAGATTTCTCACCCGATGAAGCTGGGTTCGAAATGACAGAATAACCGTGGTGCCAGATGGCGACCGCACCAGCGGGCCCAAGTCCACCAAAAAAGTCTGCGTAGGCATGCCCCTACAGCATAAGTCGCTTTCGTCTTATCTCAATGTGCCCACGATGCGGCCATCATCGTTGTTGATACATGCCTGTATCTGCCCACTGGAGAAGCATATGCGCATCACTGGCAAGCAACGCATCAAACCGATGCCGTCCGGCGACCTCGCCATCCTGCCGATCGAGGCCGATCCCCCGGAAGGTGATCAGGAACGCGACGAAGAGAGCATTAGCGACACGCAGGACTATCAGCTCGGCTCCAGGGAGTTCCGTGACGCGCTCGTTGCGGACAATGACGAAAACGCCGCCCCGCCGGAGGTGGCCCGCGAAGCCCGTGAAGCTCACGAGGACGCGATAAATGAACAGAAGCAGGATAAAAAAGTGAGCCCCCAGCCTAAGCCGCG
>JANOQY010000251.1:0-2017 GCA_031414995.1 Betaproteobacteria bacterium | reverse complement strand
GCTTCGCGACCGCGCTTTGCGCGTCCAATCGAATGCCCCCGGCATTCGCTTAGTCGAACCCGAAGCGGCTTCTCATCAAACCATCACCATCAAATAAAAAAAACGGGCGCGAGGCCCGTTTGTTTTATTTGGCGGAGAGGGTGGGATTCGAACCCACGGTACGGCATAACCGTACGCCGGATTTCGAGTCCGGTGCAATCGACCACTCTACCACCTCTCCGGATGCGGCTTTTAGTCGAAGGCGAGATTATAGCGGTTCAAACGGCGTTCGGCTTGATTGCATCGGTTTTTGCGTGACGTAAAAAACCAGGAAGTTATTGACGTATGAATTATCCGAGATAATGTTTCCATCTCCCTCAATCCTGCTCCCGACAACGGGAAATGGAAAAATAATTCACGGACAGCACGTTGAGCAGCGCCACTAAAACTGACCTTTCTGGTGCCGCACTGGTGCTCGTATCGGCGATTGCTTTCTCGGCCAAAGCCATTTTCGTCAAGCTCGCTTACGATGACCCGACGGCATTCAAGAACGCGGTTGACCCTGTCACGTTGTTGACGTTGCGCATGCTGATCGCGCTGCCGCTGTTTGCGCTTATCGCATGGTGGTCCTCGCGCGGGCAAAAGGCGTTGTCGAATCAGGACTGGCGTGCGGTGGTGTTGCTGGGGCTGATGGGCTATTACGCGGCGAGCCTGCTTGATTTCTGGGGGCTGCAATACATCACGGCAGCGCTTGAGCGGCTGATCCTGTTTTTGAATCCCACCATCGTGGTGTTGATATCGGTGCTCGCACTTGGCTATCGGATTGGCAAACGCGATGTGTTCGCGCTCGCCATCAGCTACGTGGGTATCGGGCTGGTGTTCGTGCACGATTTGCAATTTGATCCTGCGCAGGTGCTGATCGGCAGCGGATTGGTGCTGCTGTCGGCGGTGTTTTACGCGGCATATTTAGTCGGCGGTGGCGAAATGGTGAAGCGAATCGGCGCAGTGCGTTTTGCTGCGTACGCATCGATTGTTTCCACCATCGCGATTGCAGTGCATTTTTTTATCACGCATGCACCGACGGTATTGCTCACGCAGACGCCGCGCGTTTATTCGCTTGTTGGCTGGATGGCGATTGTTTCCACGGTGTTGCCGGTCATTCTCATGGCCGAGGGCATGCGCCGCATCGGATCATCGAATGCGGCGATGATTAGTTCCATCGGGCCAATTGCCACCATTTTTATGGGCGCCATATTCCTGGGCGAGCCGGTGACGGCGTTGCAACTCGTGGGTGCTGCGCTGGTGTTGGTTGGTGTGATGGTAATCAGCCTAAAAAAGAAGTAAAAAGGCAAAGTGCACGCCCAGCGTGCCGTTCAGGGCTAAAGCATGCCAGGAACCGCACCAGTGCTAGTATTTGATGGTTTTAACTGCAAATTCAAGGAGAGATCAGCATGAGCGAACATTTTGATGTGATCGTCATCGGCGCAGGTCAGGCCGGCCCGGCAATCGCTGCGCGTTGTGGGCGCGAAGGTTTGAAGACCGTGTTGATCGAACGTGACCTGATGGGCGGCACCTGCGTGAACAACGGCTGTATCCCCACCAAAACGCTGGTTGCATCGGCGCGGGTGGCGGCGCTGGCGCGTCGTGCGGCAGAGTACGGCGTGATGCTCAATCAGCCGCCGCGCATTGACATGCATGCTGTCAAAGCGCGCAAAGACGCCATCGTTGAAGCCTCGCGAACCGGTGTCACCAACTGGATGGCGAATGCGAAGAACGTGAGCGTGATTCGCGGCCACGCGCGCTTCACGGGTGCGCACGAGATCGAGGTCGATGGACGCGTGCTGAACGCGGAGAAGATTTTTATCAACGTCGGTGGCCGCCCGACAACGCCTAAGCTGGCCGGGATTGAAAGCGTGCCGACGTTGAATAACATCTCGATGATGGATGTGGATTTTGTGCCACCGCACCTGATCGTCATTGGCGGCAGCTATATCGGGCTTGAGTTTGCGCAAATGTATCGGCGCTTTGGGGCTGAGGT
>JANOQY010000250.1:0-11149 GCA_031414995.1 Betaproteobacteria bacterium | reverse complement strand
TCGGGATGCCTATACCCAGAGTACGACGACCGCGCCAGCCAGAATCGGGCCGTCATGCATGTTGTGGTCCTGCCGCTAAACGCCGAGACCCGCTGTTCGTGTTCGGCAACTGCCACTGCGCATATACCGTGGCCAGCATGTTCACCTCCCGTTCCGCAACGTGTGCGTCAGCCTTGACTACCGCGGTACACAAGTTCAACACCGTGATACGCAACTCGGGGTTATCAATCTCCACCAGCAAGCCTGAGAGTGTCGCCGGATCCAGGCACGCCGCACCCCAGTTTTGATGCCCCGTGGAGAAGAGGTCTTCACACAGATCCTGCACGACGGTTTGCAATTTGGCAGGTGAAATGTCGAGCAGCTTGTGCGCATTCAAGCGGTCGAGTGCTTCCAATTCGCTCTTGCAAAAGTGGCCGTCGGCCAGCATCGTGAGCGCGACAATGCGTGCGGCTGCACGGGGGCTGTTTGTTGGATAAGTACGCAAGATATCTACTCCTTATGTGGTTTGGCAGTTGCTTGAACAGGCTGCCGGTTGATCCGGGCTTACTATCGCGGTGTGCGCAGTGGCATCGTCGGGTTTCAGACTAATCATCGCCACCACCCATTCCGAACAGGCTCATCAAGCTGGTAAAAAGGTTGAAGATTGAGACGTAGAGCCCGACGGTGGCAAGTACGTAGTTGGTCTCGCCGCCATTCACGATGCGGCTGGTCTCGAACAAAATCAAACCTGCCGACAGCAGGGCGACCATCGCCGAAACTGCCAGACCCAGCGCGGGCATTTGCAGGAAAATGGCGGCGAGGCCCGCTAGCAGCGCAATGACAAGCCCCGCAAACAGGAAGCCGCCCATGAAGCTGAAGTCTCGACGCGTCTTGAGCACGTAAGCCGACAGCGCCAGGAATGTGACGCCGGTGGTGCCCAGTGCCATGGTGACGATCTTGGCGCCGCCGGGTAGCGCAAGCGAAGCCGAGAGCATCGGTCCGAGCGTGTAACCCATGAAGCCGGTCAGGGCAAACACGGCTGGCAGCGCCCAGACGCTGTTTCGCTGACGAAAAACCAGAAATAGCAAGCCGAAAGTGCCCGCCAGTGTGAGCATGATGCCCGGCCCGGGCAACTTGAGCGCGGCGCTGAGGCCCGCCACCGTCGTGCTGAACAGCAGCGTCATCGCTAGCAGCGCATAGGTATTGCGCAACACCCGGCTCGCGTCCACTGTGTTCGAAGACGGCGCTTCGGCGGCAATCGGCGAAGGGAATGACGCAGCCGCGTCAGACGCGGGAAACTTCGTAACTTGTTCCATTTTCAATAGCTCCTTGTCTAGTGTTCGATATCGATGGCAATGGGTCGGGATCTATCGAGGTCGCGGCGCCGCTGGCGCTTTCGCAGCAGCATCCGGCTTGCTCGTTCCAGTGAAGCCTCCAGGGCAGCGTGCCAGTCACTTGCCTTTGAAATGATCGTCACCGTACCTGCGCGGTCGGTCTTCAGCTCAAGATGGCAACACTTGTCCACGCCGCCGCGCGGGCCATTAAGGTCTGAAAAGCGCACTTTGGCACGCGATACCAGCCATGCCAGTCGGCGCATTACAAATTGCACGCGGCTCACGGCAGACTCACGTATCCGCGCACCGTCTTGATGACGAGCTTCAAACAGTACTTCCATTGCATACCTCCATTGATTGAAAGTAATACAAAGGTAGCGTACGGGAGAGTTCGGAAAAAGATGTTAATTACTGAACAACAGTTCTAAAAAACAGGATCGTGCCCCAAAACGTACGCTCCCACCGACGCCGCTATCTCTGGATCGTCGCTCAGGAGGGCGAGCACGCGCCCCGCCGCGCCTTGCAGTTCGAGGGTAAGCACAAGCGTGCTCGGATTGCGCTGGCACAACTCAAACGCAAACACGCGGCGCAGCCACCAAAACGAGCAGCGTGAAGACAAACGTCATAAAGGCGAGCCACAGCCTAGTGGCGGCGCCAAGTAATGGGTATGCAGTAATTCGAGAAGGATTTCCGCGACGCGGTTTCCGGTGGGGTTGGATCGTCAGGTGAGATCAGGGAGCTCAACCCAAGCAGCGCCGAGCATGATGACTGTACCGAAGGCTGCGATCAGCAAAGCGTCGCGTCGGTTGTTACCAGCGTATTCGCGCCACGCAGCGTACAGCGCCACGGCTCCGACCAGCGCGGCCATGAGTGCGTAGTTAGACATGAGAGGCATCCGGCTGCAGATGCTGCGCTGGCTTCATTTCGCGATGCAGCCCCCAGTGTGCGACCACCGCAGTCAGGATGACGCGCTCGCCGTCCGCAAGGTGCTCGTCCGCTGCAAACACCGTCAGGCAAAGCCGCAAAATTGTGGCGCGCAAGACCGGGTCATCGATCTCTGCCAGCAATGCAGCGAAGGTGCCGGGGTCTATCCGGCACGCCGCCTCCCAGTCTCCCTGCGCGCTGGCGAGCAGGTCCTCACAAAGGGTATGCACGATGCCGTGCAATTCTCCAGGCGATAGCCCGAGTTGCTTTTGTACGTCGACGCTTTCGAGCGCGTCTAGCTCGGTCTTGCAAAGGTGGCCGTCGGCCAGCATCGCCAACGCGATAATACGGGCGGCCGCTTGTGGACTGTTGTTCGGGTAGGTACGCAATGTCAGAACTCCTAAAGTTGAATTGGCAAGTCCGCTCGGCGCGTCGCAAGCTTCGATACTTGGCCGATGGGCAGGGGTATCGAGCTACAGCAGTCCACCGCGGTCAATCGCTTGAACTGCCGAAACCGAACAAGCTGAGCAGGCTGGTGAAGAGATTGAACAGCGAGACGTACAAGCCCACGGTCGCGAGTACGTAATTGGTTTCGCCGCCATGCACGATCCGGCTGGTTTCAAACAGGATTAAGCCGACTGAAAGCAGCGCGACCACGGCCGAAACTGCCAACCCTAGTGCGGGCATTTGCAGGAACACAGCCGCGATTGCGGCTATCAGCGCGATGATGATGCCGGCGAACAGAAACCCGCCCATAAAGCTGAAGTCGCGACGTGACTTGAGCACATACGCCGACAGCGCAAGGAAAGTAGCACCTGTTGAGCCAAGCGCCATCGTAACGACTTGCGCGCCGTTCGGAAGCGCCAGCGATGTCGACAGCATCGGGCCAAGCGTGTATCCCATGAAGCCGGTCAGCGCAAATACCGCAGGCAGCGCCCAGCCACTGTTCTTTTGTTTATATACGAGGAACAAGAGGCCAAAGTAGCCGACCAGCGTGAGCAGGATGCCCGGCGCGGGTAGCTTCAACGCGACACTCAGCGCGGCGACAGCGGCGCTGAAGAGCAGCGTCATGGAAAGCAGCGCGTAGGTGTTGCGCAGGACGTGGCTTACGTTCGAGGCCTCTATCGTCCCGTTCGCCGCAGCGCCCTCGACGACGACTAGCGGGTAAGGTGCCGCAGAGCCTGAGGCACCTGGCTTGTTGATGTATTCCATTCTGGTTTCTCCGTGGTTATTCGTCGGCATCGATCGCAAGCGGGCGGGCGCGCTTGTGTTGGCGGCGTCGCTCAACGTTTTTAAGCAACACCTTGTACGCACGCGCCAGCGCAGCCTCGAGTGCGACACGCCAATCGTGCGCCAGCGCGATGATGCTTATCGTGCCGACGTGATCAGTTTTCAATTCCAGCTGGCAGCGTTTGTCCACGCCGCCACGCGGACCATTGACGTCAGTGAGTCGAACTCTGGCGCGCGGTACGAGCCACGCGAGTCGTCGGATCACAAACCGCAAACGCCGTTCGACCTCGTCACGTAGCTCAGCGCCGGCTGAATCGCGGGATTTAAAGATGACCTGCATTGCATACCTCCTTCGCTTGAAAGATGACGCAAAGATACGCCGGTCGATCATTCCGAAAAAGAAGATAATGACGAATCAATACTTCCGTTAAAGCTGATAATGAGTCTGACGTTCAACTACCGGCACCTCTACTATTTCTGGGTGGTCGCCAAAGAAGGGAGCATCACGCGCGCCGCTGCAAGGCTCGACATGGCGGTACAAACGGTGAGTACGCAGGTTCGGGAATTGGAACGTTCGCTCGGACACTCTCTGCTCAAACCAGCGGGACGTGGATTGGTGTTGACAGAAGCGGGCGTTGCCACAATGCGTCAGGCGGACCAGATTTTTCACCTCGGAGAACAATTACCCGAGGTGATCAGCGATGCGGTCAGTGTGCCGGGCTCACGTCTTTCCATCGGCATTTCGGATGGACTTCCCAAGCTCGTCGTCCGGCGATTGATGCAGCCGGTCCTGCAGGAGCCGAATCTGCGTCTGTTCTGCTATGAAGATGAGTTCAATGATCTGTTAGGCGATCTCGCGCTGCACCGGATCGATGCCGTGCTCGCTGATCGCGTCGCGCCGCCGAACCCGAACCTCAAGCTGTACAGTCACTCGGTCGGCTCATCGACATTGGCCTGGTATGCACCGCCTTCGTTGGTCGCAGCGGCGAGAAACGGGTTCCCGCAGTCGCTCGCGACGGTGCCAGTATTGCTGCCGACTACGCATGTGGCGGCACGCGCAAGAATCGATCAATGGTTCGAGCGCATGGCCGTCCGTCCGCGCGTGGTGGGCGAGTTTGAAGATAGTGCGTTGCTCAAAACCTTCGGCGCGAGCGGTATGGGTGTATTTCCCGCGGCTGAAATCGTGCACGATGGACTCGTCGCGCAGTACCAGGTCAAGCGAGTCGGCGCATGTGAGGGCGTGGAGGAGCAGTTCTTTTTGATCATCGCCGAAAAGAAAACGCAACATCCCTTGATCCGGCGACTGTTACAGGTTCAGCATTAATTTTTGTCTGGCGCGCTAGTTGATCCGGACGCTGCCAGACTGCGGTGCCGGGAAAACCCGCTGCGGCCCGTGTCGGTATCGGGTGATTGGCCGCTACGGTTAATTGCCTACAGGTCACTAATCTGCCGACGCACTCAGGCTAAAAATCGTTTCGGCAATGTGTGCAGGTGACTCGCACAATCGATCCGCGTGCGCCAGCTCAGCCGCGCTGCCGTAACCGTAGGTAACGCCAATTGCGTGGCAGCCATTTGCGCGTGCGGCGTCGATATCGTGGTGGCGGTCTCCGACCTTCACGGTATTTCGCGGATCGATTCCTTCTTGGTCTATCAAGTAAGCGAGCAAGTCACCCTTGTGCTGACGCACCCCGTCGAGCTCGCTACCGTAGATGGCATCGAGCGGCGCCAATATGTCGAAATGCGCGAGGATACGCCGCGCGTAAACGTGCGGTTTTGCGGTAGCGAGCAGCAATGCGATATTTCGCGCTTTCAAAGTCGACAGCATTTCCGGCACGCCTTCGTACACGACATTTTCAAACAGACCGACGTTGGCAAATCTTTCGCGATAAAACACCATCGCCTGCTCAATGACTTTTGGGTCATCGGTGCCGACTAACGTCGCGAATGTGCCCCGCAGTGGGGGGCCGATGGCGAAATGCAGTTCGCTCGTTGGCGGCACTGCGACATCCAGACGGGCCAACGCATAGGCAATGCAATTGGTAATGCCCAGTGCGGGATCGGTCAGCGTCCCATCCAGATCGAGCAAAACATGGGTGATCAATGTTTGTGTCCGCCCGAACCTTTTTCTTGCGCGATTGCGTCGAGCTTGACGACCACGGGTTTCTTGTCCGCGCCCTCAAAGGTGAGCGTCAGCGGCACCTTGTCGCCTTTATTGATGGGCTTTTTCAATTTCATGAGCATCACGTGCAAGCCACCTGGCTGCAAATCAACCAATTTGTCTGCGGGAATATCGAGCGCGTCTATGGCCTTCATCTCCATCACGCCCGCATTCATTTTCATATCGTGAATTTCAGCGATGTCGGCGATGGGCGTTTCGGCTTTGACCAATTTGAGCGGTGTCGCGGATTTGATATGCATGTACGCCGCCGAGACGGTACCGCCCGGTACTGTTGTCTTGACCCAAACATCGAATACCTTCGGGCCCGGTGCGACTTTCTCGCTGCGCTGTGCAGTCGACTGGCTGGAAAAAATGATCGTCATCAACGCCAGCGTGTGCGCGGCAATAGTTTTGAGTGAGGGTTGTTTCATCGTTTTCCTTTGGCTAACGTAATAATGTGTCCATGCGCAGGTAGTGCGAAGCCCGTCTCGCACGCTCGGCAGTGTCTTTGGAATGCGCGTCGTGTGGCACAGTTCCCAATAGTGGTGCCCCAATCATTCGCTCCAGCGTGGCGTGATTTTCATCGAACGCCAGCATCGTCGCACCCGCCACAGCCGTGTTCGCAATCCAGCCAGCCAGCGTCAAGCCACGCGAGCGAATCGCCTCAACGGTGAGCAGCGCGTGGTTGAGGACGCCCAAACGCATGCCGACCACCAGAATTACATCCAGCGATAATGCAGTCGGAATTTCCGCCATCGATTGCGTCATTGAAAGCGGCACCAGAAAGCCGCCTGCGCCTTCAACCAGCACCGTGTCAGCATCTGCATTGAGTCGCGCAAATGCTGCGCGGATGACAGCCATCTCCACCACAACATTCTGGTGTCGCGCCGCAAGATGAGGTGCGATTGGCTCGGCGAAACAATAGGGATTGATGTCTGCCAGCGGGGCTGTTGAGCCCGACGCCTCGCGCAGTGCCGCCACATCGATGTTCATATCGACGCCATCGATTTTTATCGTGCCCGCCGCGATGGGCTTCATCGGCGCGGCACGGTATCCGCGCGCGGCAAACGCTTGAATCAATGCACAGGCAATGAGGCTTTTGCCGACATCGGTATCAGTGCCGGTAATAAAATAGTTCTTCATTAAATACCCACCATACGTTTGAATTCGTTCAGGTCGATTGCCTGCTGGCCATCGATTGTTTTGCGCTTGGTGAATTCCGGTTTCCATGCGTGCCCGTAAACCACTTCATAGGTGGCGGGCAGACGGCCTGTATTCCGGAATTTTTCATAGGCCGCCACCATGCGTTGCCAGCGCCCGCGACCCATCAAGCCGGTGCTGCGTCCGGGCAGCACGTTATGCGCACCGATGCCTTTCAATTCTTTCAAAAGCGGCGCGAGATCGGCATAAGTCAGCGTAACGATTTCCTGATCCATCACCGGATCGGCAAAGCCTGCGCTCACGAGGATATCGCCGATGTCGTGCATGTCGATGAACTGGTTGACATGCGGTCGATCATCAATCGTACGAAAAGCCGCGCGCAGTTCCTTCAATGTATCCGGCCCAAAGGTGGTGAACATAAAAAGGCCGTTTGGCTTCAATACGCGCACGACATCTTTGGCCACCCGCTCCGGATCACACCATTGCAGCGTGAGGTTAGAGATGGCGAGCTCGACACTTTCGGATTGCAGCGGTAGCGCCTCGGCATCGCCACACAGCCACGATTGCATCGGCGCTTGTCGCATGATTTTTTTTAGCCAAGGCAAAGACTTTGCGCGTGATCTTGCGTTCGTGAGCATTTGCTCGGTGATATCGATGCCAATAATGTTTGCGTCCTCGTAACGTTCGCGCAGCTTGGCGGTTGCGTAGCCAGTCCCGCAGCCGATATCGAGCGCGGTCTGCGGTTGCAGTTTGATATATTCGAGCCGCTCAAACAAGCGATCAGCGATTTCGCGTTGCAGAAACGCGCTGTCATCGTAGGTTTTCGCGGCATTGCCGAAAGACCTGCGGATCGCGGGCTTTGGCGGAAAGGTGATTTGTCGTGCGCTCATTCGGTGAGGAATAAATTGAGTTCGTTCAGGAAGGATTCGCGGTGTGATAAAAACGGTGCATGTGCAGCGTGCGGCATCATTACATATTGTGCACGGGGTAGGTGGCCGGCCAGCCAGCGACCAGCCGGTTCCGGTGTCAATGCATCGTGGTCGCCCTGCAGCACTAATGTGGTGTGTGGGATATGCGGAACCTGTTCGCGCAAATCGGTCGTCCGCAGAATTTCCAGCGCGCTCAACAGTGCGACATGATCGGTTTTTCCGCGCGACGTGATCGCTTTATGAAGCACCGTCACCGTGTCCCGAATGTTGGGCGTATTCAACACCTGCAAGGCGAGAAAGCTTTTGATCGTCGCCGCGTAATTATTTGAAAGCCGGGCACCAAAATCGGCAAGCACGGCTGGCAGCACGGCGTGTGGCCAGTTGTCGCGTTGCAAAAAGCTGGGCGTGGTTGCGATAAGAATGAGTTTATCGATGCGCCCGGCATGACGGCGCGCAAGATCATGCGCGACCAAGCCGCCCAACGACCAGCCCAATAGATGCGAACGCGCTGGTATCGCGTTGGCAATTGCATCGGCCATCTCGCCGATCGTGGTTGTGGCCGCGCCATGCGAATGTCCGTGCCCCGGTAAATCGACGATGTGCAACGTGTAATGTTCAGCCAACGCATCGCGCACACCATTCCACACCGCGCCGTTGAGCCCCCAGCCGTGCAGCAAGGTCAGGTTTGGGCCGCGACCAACCACGTCGACGAACACCGTCATTTGCGCTGTGCCGTAGCATTTCCCAGCAGCTCGACGTCCAGATCGGTGAGCGCCGTGATGAGATCGAAGAGGTCATCGGCTGTGTGCGATGCAGTGATGGAGACGCGCAGCCGCGCCGTCCCTTGCGGAACTGTAGGTGGGCGAATCGCAGGAACGAACATATGCCGCTCGCGCAAGGCTTCCGTAAACGCGATTGCCGTTGCGTTGTCGCCAATGAGGATCGGCTGGATGGCGGTCTGAGAATAGGGCAGCTTCGCGAATTGCAATTTGAGTGAATCGCCGAAAAAATCGATCATGGTGCGCAAATGTTTCAGGCGTTCACGATCATCAGTCATCACTTGCAGGCTTGCCTGCATCGCGGCGGCAATGGCGGGTGGGGTGGCGGTGGTAAAAATATAAGTACGGGCTGATTGCAAAATCCACTCGACAATATCTTCATGCCCGGCCACAAATGCGCCGTAACCACCGGCCGCTTTGCCGAGGGTCGCTATGTAGATGATGCGTTCACTTTTGAGATTGAAATGTTCAAGCGCACCTTTGCCGCGATAGCCGAGCACGCCAAATCCATGCGCATCGTCGATCACCAACAGCGCATCATATTTTTCGGCAAGTTTCAGCAGTTCCGGCAATGGCGCGATATCACCATCCATGCTGAATACCGCATCGGTGACAATCAACTTGCGGCCAGTATTTTTTGTGTCAGTCAGCATCGCTTCGAGCTTGGCCATATCGCAATGCGGGTAGCGTTTGAACGTAGCGCGCGATAGCAGCGCGCCGTCGTTCAGGCAGGCGTGGTTGAGTTTGTCGGCAAATATTGTGTCGCCGCGCCCGGCAAGAGTGGTGAGGATGCCAAGGTTCGCAGCGTACCCGGAGGAGAACAACAACGCTTTGGGTAAACCGAGATAGTCCGCCAGTTTTTCTTCGAGCTCATGATGCGCACGCATGTGCCCGGACACCATGTGCGAAGCCGCTGCACCCAGACCATAGCGCTTCAATGCACGCATCGCCGCTTCAACCACCTTCGGGTGATTAGCCAAGCCCAAATAGTCATTGCTCGCGTAGGAAATAACACGTTTGCCATCGACCAGCATCGATGCATCCTGCGGGCCGTCAACGATGCGACGCGAACGCAGCTGGTCGGCTTGCGCGAGTTCGGAAAGTTGCAGGGAGAAATCGGAAACGGACATAACCGTTTAATACGGAAAATGTATAAACACCAGCATTGACGGACTTCGCAGGCAATAAATGCCTGAAAGACCTCGCCAGTGCTAGTGTTTGCTACATCGGTGCAATTCCAAGCCGCTCGAACAGCGCGCGATCCCGATCCACATCCGGGTTGCCTGTAGTGAGCAGTTTTTCACCGTAGAAAATCGAATTGGCACCCGCGAGAAAGCACATCGCCTGCGTGGCCTCGTTCATTTCCTGACGTCCGGCCGAAAGGCGCACAAAGCTGCTCGGCATGGTGATGCGTGCCACTGCGATGGTGCGCACAAACTCGGTCCAGTGCAGTGCTTTCTCGCCGTGTAATTTCTCGTGCAGCGGCGTGCCTTCAACTTGTACCAGATAATTGATCGGCACCGATTCCGGATGCGGATCGAGGTTCGCGAGTTGCGCGATCAAGCCCGCACGCTCAGTTCGCGATTCGCCCATGCCGACAATGCCGCCGCAGCACACGTTCATGCCCGCACCGCGCACACGCTCCAGCGTATCGAGCCGATCCTGATACTCGCGGGTCGTGATGATGTCGCCGTACATTTCCGGCGCAGTGTCGAGATTGTGATTGTAGTAATCGAGGCCGGCGTTTTTCAATTGTTCGGCCTGGCCTTCTTTCAACATGCCCAGCGTGCAGCAGGTCTCAAGGCCCAGCGCTTTGACTTCGCGCACCATGTCCAAAACGGGGTCAAGGTCGCGTTGCTTTGGTCCGCGCCATGCCGCACCCATGCAAAAGCGCGACGCACCGTTTTCCTTGGCGAGGCGGGCGGCAGACACCACCGCGGCGACATCCATCATCGCCTCGTTTTCCACCCCGGTGTGATAGCGCGCTGCCTGCGGACAATAGCCGCAATCTTCAGGGCAGCCGCCGGTTTTGATCGACAGCAATGTCGATAGCTGAACTTTGTTTGGGTCGTGGTGTTCACGGTGCAGCGTTTGCGCGCGATGCATCAAGTCGGCAAATGGCAAATCGAATAGCGCCTCGACTGCGTCCAGCGACCACGCTGATGGCTTGGTCGTTTTTTGCCAAGAGGCGGGTATGGCGATTGGAGCGGATATGGCAGCAGAATGTGGCATTGATTGGCCTGTAGAAAAGCTGTCGGTGAAATAAACATGGCATGATTGCCAAAACAGGCCGATATGTCAATTTTTGACACCCCAGTAAACGACAATCGTAAAATAATCAGGCATGTCGATTTTCCGCTTAGCGTCACCTTCTATTTCCTTCGCAAGCCTACTTTCGCAGGACTGCACACTTTGCGGCGTGCGTTCACGCGCAAGTCTGTGCAAAGACTGCCATCACGATTTGCCGTTCCGCCATGCGGCGGGTTGTCCTCGGTGCAACGCGGCCAGCAGTGACGGTCAAGTTTGCGGTGGGTGCCTTTCAGCCCCGCCCCATTTCGACGAAACCACAAGTGCGTTTTGCTATATCTACCCGCTCGACCGACTTGTACAGGCCTATAAGTTCAACGCCAATCTCGGTCTGTTGCCGTTGTTCAG
>JANOQY010000249.1:0-2509 GCA_031414995.1 Betaproteobacteria bacterium | reverse complement strand
TGACGTGACGAATGGCGATTGTGGGGGATGAATCACTATTCTGCGGGCCAGACCTGAACACAATGTGTAAAATCTTCATCAATACCCACTAAAACCACCCGGAGGAAATACCCCATGGCTGACATCTCGGTTAAACGTGCCCACCCACTCGGCCTCAAAGGCGCACATGCGGCAGCCACCAAAATGGCCGATAAGCTAGGCGAGAAATTCGATCTGCAAGGAACCTGGAACGGCAACACGATGAACTTCTCGCGTCCGGGTGTTACCGGCATTCTCGCCGTATCGGAGAGCGAACTGAAGCTCGAAGTCACGCTCAGTTTTATGCTGAAGATGATGAAAGGACCTATCGAGAAATCAGTGCACGAGCAGTTGGACAATGTATTGAAAGACGCCGCAGCTGCACCCGCGCCTAAGGCCGCAGCGAAAACTGCCGTCAAAACTGCCAAAACAGTAGTCGCCGCAAAAGCCACCCGGAAGCCCGCAGCAAAGAAAAAATAGCCTTAGCCGCGTTCGACCCCAGCCCGTCCAATCCAATCATCAATAACCGAAAATGGGTCGGTCTCGCCGTTCATAATCCGCTCGATCAATATCTTTTCCCGCGATGCGATGTTCGCCAAAAAATAATCGGCTCCGTTCATATGCCGAAACGCCGTGAATCCGGCCTCGAGAAACTGCTGCATTTCACCGAGGCCCGCCATTTGTGCCGGCTTGCGCAGCAGCTTTAGCGTGGAAAAAATCAGCGGTTTTTTTACCATGCGATCAAGCCCCTCACCGACCGCGCCCATGAGCGCAATCTGGTGCAGGCGATCATCCAACCGTCCTACTGCACGAAACGCCTTTAGATAACTTGATTCGTTGAGCGGCTCCTTGCCCAGCGTGGTTGTCAGCGCCTGATCAAACTCTTCAGCCAACACATCGAGTTCGAGCGCTTTGTTGACAGCATCGAAAGCAAACTTTGGCAGCAATCGTTTGATGGTCGGCACCATGCGTGCCAGATCGCGGTCGCGAATGGTGGAATCCTTGATGCCATAAAGCTCGTCCAGAAAAAATGTGACCGCTGGCGCATAACGGGCATCAGCGGAGAGATCCGCGTAAGTGCGGGCGAGGCGCTTTTGCTGCCAAGCTTTAACCGCTTTCAGGCGCGCCACAAAGCCGGCATCACGGCTGTGCGCTGCGGCCTCTGCACCACGCAATTGCTGAAGTTTTCGCAGGCGTTCAAGCATTATTGTTTTTCATTGGTTGCTGCCCGATGTTGCGATGCAACAGATTAGAGCATTCAATCTAAACCAGATATTGATAACTAAAAGTTCACTGGTATTCTAGCGATCAATTCAGCTTCAACCAATCTTGGCGTATATGAATCTTGGCGAACCCGGCATCAACGTTTCTGCTGCATTGCGCGATGTCTTCGCGCGTGCGCGAAATGCGTACACCTCAGCGCGAATGCCTAGCCTGCAAGCCCGGCGCGAAGCCCTGATGCAACTTGAACGTCTGTTGACCGAGAACGTGACCGAAATCACTGCCGCCATCAGCGCCGATTTCGGCAATCGCTCTGTCCACGAAACACAACTGCTGGAGATTTTTCCAGCACGGTCGGCAGTAATTGACGCCAAACGACACGTGAAATCGTGGATGAAGCCCAAGCGCGCATGGGCATCGATGTGGTTTCTGCCCGCACGCACGGAGCTGCGACCGCAGCCGCTCGGCGTCATCGGCATCATCGTGCCGTGGAATTATCCAGTTTTCCTGGCGGTTACCCCGTTGGTCGGCGCGCTGGCGGCAGGCAACCGGGTAATCATCAAGATGAGCGAGTTCACCCCAAAGACCGGCGCTCTGTTCGCTCAACTGATCAGCAAATATTTTTCGCCAGATCACGTTTGTGTCGTCAATGGTGGCGCTGATGTGGCCCGCGAATTTTCGGCGCTGCCGTTTGATCATTTGCTCTTCACAGGCTCCACCGAAGTGGGCCGGCATGTGATGCGCGCGGCGGCAGAAAACCTGACGCCGGTCACACTCGAGCTCGGCGGGAAATCGCCAGCCATTATCGGCCCGGAATGCAAAATCGACGAAGCCGCTGAAAAAATCCTGTTTGGCAAATGTCTCAATGCCGGCCAAACCTGCATTGCACCTGATTACGTGCTGCTGCCACGCGCGCAGGAGCAGGCATTTGCGAAGACGGCACAAGCCGTGGTCGCGCGGCTTTATCCGACATTGGCGAAAAATCCCGACTACACCAGCATCGTGAGTCAGCGCCATGTCGAACGGCTCAAAGGTTATCTCGATGATGCCGCCGCGCGCGGCGCGATGGTGCTGCCGATTTCGCCAGCCAACGAATCATTGGAAGGCACACAAAAAATTGCGCCCACCTTGGTCGCCAACGTCAACGACGAGATGCGCGTGATGAATGAGGAAATATTCGGCCCCATATTGCCGTTAGTGCCGTATGACAACCTCGATCAGGCAATTGCCTACGTTAACGCCCGTCCCCGACCACTGGCACTTTACTATT
>JANOQY010000248.1:0-4121 GCA_031414995.1 Betaproteobacteria bacterium | reverse complement strand
CGCGTGTTTCGAGTACCACACCACTGCCAGCAAAGAATCGGTTGTGCCCCGTGAGGCGTCGCGAATCAACGAAGCATGGATTGGGTTCGGGCGGCTCAGACGCGGCGACTGGCACGAGTGGCGTATTCAGTCGTCGCTTTCTTTAACAAACCGCAAGCCGCGCTCATCGCGAACGAATCCTGCGGCCTCCAACGCTGCATTACCGGCACGATTAAGATCGTCCTGCTCTTCCTGCGTTGTGTCGATTTTTCCGGTGCCGCGTTTGCTCATGTTGGCTGCGGGCAGATCGCCAGTCGGCAATGGTGCGACACTTGATCCCGCCGGACGAAACTTGGTGACTTGTTTCCACGAGCGCGCGAGCGCATCAGCAAATATCAATAGCAGATCGCCCTGCTTGCCCATCTTCAATGCCGCATCGATGGCTTCTTGCTCATCAGGAATAACACTAATGGCGCTTTCAGCCACCCCGCGTGCGCGTAACACTTTGGCAATCATGCCCGGCACTTCATCGCCGTCGCGACCGCGCAGCGAATCATCACGGCGGCAGATGTAGTGGTCAAAGCGACCTGCAACCACTTCAGCGATGGCGACAATATCTTCATCGCGACGATCACCGGGTGCTGAGATAACGACGATGCGTCGTCCCTGCACATCCAGCCGTTCGGCGAGATCAGCCATCACGCCAATTGCGTGGGCGTTGTGCCCGTAATCAAAAATTACCTTGAATGGATGTTCATCGAACACGTTCATGCGACCCGGCGCCTGATAGAAGGTCGTGTCGAAGGTGCGCAATGCCTGACGGATCGCATCGAGCTTGATGCCGAGCGAGAACGCCATTGCCGCTGCGAACATCGCGTTTTGCACATTGTGCATGGCGCGGCCTTCAAGCGTGGCGGGAATCAGGTGTGTCCACATCAACGGGATATGGCCGCCCTTGTCGTAGATGGTGATCATCTGCCCATTCACGCCAGCCTCCAGCGCACAGGCGCGTCCACCGGCACGGATGTGTTCGCGCACCACCGCGTGCTGCGGATTGAGCGTGACGTAGCAAATACTCTTGGCCTCAGTGTCAGCTGACATCTTGATGACATTTACGTCGTCGGCATTCAGCACCGCGCAATCTTGCGCGACTTCGACGACGATGCGTTTTACTTCGGCTAGTTGTTCGAGCGTATCAATGCCCTTCATGCCGAGATGGTCGGCCTGCACATTGAGCACCGCACCAACATTGATAAACGGCACACCCATGCCAGCCCGCAACAAGCCACCACGGGCGATTTCGAGAATCGCGATGTCGATCTGCGTATCCGCCAGCACCATGCGAGTGGCCACAGGCCCCGTCATATCACCTTCAACGGTGCGCTGGCTGTCGATGTAAACGCCATCGGTGGTGGTCAGGCCCGGCGTATACCCGGCCATTTTGGTGATGTGCGCGAGCATCCGTGAGGTGGTGGTTTTACCGTTGGTGCCGGTAATGCCCGCAATCGGCACGCGCGAGGGCGTGCCGGTCGGAAACAGCATGTCGATTACCGGGCCCGCCACATCGCGCGGCAAACCTTCGGAAGGCGCCACGTGCATTCGAAATCCGGGGGCGGCGTTGACTTCACAAATGCCGCCGCCAATCTGTTTATAACTCTCGGTGATGTCCGGACTCAGAAAATCGACGCCGCCAACATCAAGGCCGATGGCGGTCACGGCACGTACGGCCATGTCGCGATTATCCGGGTGGATTACGTCGGTCACGTCAGTTGCCGTGCCGCCGGTGGAAAGGTTGGCGGTGGAACGAAGCATCACCACTTGTTTATCTGCGGGGATCGAATCCGGCGTCATCTCCACACGTGCGAGCATCATGTCGGCCTGCTCGTCCAGCACAATGCGTGTCATTACTTTTTCATGGCCGACGCCGCGGCGCGGGTCTTTGTTCACGAGTTCGACCAGTTGCCGAACGGTCGACGTTCCATCGCCAGTCACATGGCCCGGTGTGCGACGGGTGGCGGCAATCAGTTCACCATTCACTACCAGCAGGCGATGGTCGTCGCCGGTGAGATAGGTTTCAACAATTACCGACGATGAATGTTCTTGCGCTGCGGTAAAGCCATTGCGGACTTCATCCTCCGTGGTCAAATGAATCGAAATGCCGCGACCGTGATTGCCGTTGTAGGGTTTGGTCACCACCGGATAACCCAGACGTTTGGCAGCAGAAACGGCGCGATCAGCCGAGCGAACCAATTCCTGGTGCGGCACCGGTAAACCTCGTGCGGCGAGAATCTTGTTGGTCTCCTCCTTGTCGCCGGCCAGTTCAACGGCAATATAACTGGTGCGTCCTGTGACGGTCGCCTGAATGCGTTGCTGCCACTTGCCGTAACCTAACTGGATCAACGATTGATCGTTCATGCGCAGCCATGGAATACCGCGCTCTTCTGCGGCGCGCACCAACGATGCTGTCGAAGGCCCGAGCGCCCGACGCTGTGAATAGCGGATGTATTCGTCGCGCGCATTAGGCCACGCCCAGCCCTCGGGCACAACATTTTTGGGACGGAGGTTTTCTGGCAGCAATGAACAAAGAAGCTTCAGCGCCAGTTCGCCAGCCTCGATACCCTCGTCCTTCTGCGCATATTCGTAAATCACGCTGTAGACACCGGGACGATCGGTACTGCGCGTCTTGCCAAAGCTGACATCCTCACCCGCAACATTCTGTAGCTCGATAGCCACATGTTCGAACACATGCCCAAGCCACGTGCCCTCGCCTTCAAGCATGCGGCGTATCAAGCCACCTGGCTCGCGATACGAGCAGCCGTGCTCCTGCAAGCTGGGCAGTGCCGCGATCAGTTCCATGACATAGGCCGTGCCAAGCTTGCCCGTCGGCCAGTCTTCCAGCGCGCCCAAATCGAGTTCGAGCCGGATTACCGGAAAATGCGCGTACAGCGATGGCCCCACGTACACCGAACGATCAAGAATGCGCATGTGCCCCCCTTATTTCTTTACGCGAGTCAATGAGCCAGCCGACGCTTTGCGTGTGTGCAAATTAAACTTCGCACCCGCGATCAGGATGTGAATCGAAATGCCCAGCATGCACACCGGTTGGCCCTCGGCGGCAACATCCATCGACGAAAATTCGATGCCCGAAGCATCAACGACCGTGATGCTACCGCTGCCAGCGGCCTCCAGCGTGTTGTCAGGGCCGATGAATGCGGCGGTGTCTTCGTCGAGCCCCAAGCCAATGGCAAACGGGTTGAAGGCTAATGCAGCAAGCAGGCGACCGAGCCGGTCACGCTGCCGGAAATGTTGATCGATGATGAACCGGTTGGTCAGCCCCAGTCCGGGGGCTAACCGCACGGCACCGGCAATCGGGCTGGCGCCTTCTTCGCCAAAGGCGATCATGTGTTCGCTGATGAAGGCCGCACCAGCGCTTGTTCCCGCGATATGCACACCGCCAGCGTTCATCAACCGCAGTGACTTGGCAACTGATGTACCGCCAAGAATGGTCGAAAGCCGCAATTGATTGCCGCCGGTAAAAAATACGCCCGTCGCCGATGTTAGCCGCGCCAGTCTGCCGCTCTCTTCGCAGTCGCGGCGCGTATCGAAATCCATCGCCGTGACATTTTTCACTCCCAAGTCCGTAAATATCCGTTCGTAACGCGCTCCCGTATCGGCTAACTGGCTGGCAGTCGGAATAATCACAATATCGGCGGCACCGTTTGTGCTGCATAGATCCACAAACCGCCGCAGTATCTGCGGGGAATTCTCTTTTTCTTCTGCGCCCCCAATGGGGATGATCCATCCACGCTCTACGCCCTCGGCAACCTTGCTCGGCATTCGTCCCGCTCCTGATTGTTTACTGATCTTTCCGCAATTCACGACAGTGAATTCGGCACTTCTCACCCTCGCCCGCATCTGGGAGAGGGCCGGGGTGAGGGATTGAGCATTCTGACTCTCATTTAATCTGGAATGCTCAATGGTACGAGATGATGCCATTGGCAGCGGTGAAGCGCCAAACTGGAAAGCAAATTTCCGGCTCGCCTGTCTCAAAAATCGATGGTCGTTTTGCGTTCGAGTGACCTGCCTTCGGTTACACTACGACGCTTTTTGCGGGGCTTTATGTGGTTCAAAAATTTGCAGGT
>JANOQY010000247.1:0-7265 GCA_031414995.1 Betaproteobacteria bacterium | reverse complement strand
CACAGACTCATCCATTGCGGATATTCGCGAGGTAGGCAAGGTAGCGCACCAAGTCTGAAGACAATGGCGCTTCAATGACGAGTTTCTCGCCGCTGATGGGATGCGAAAATGCCATCAGCCGAGCGTGCAGGAACATGCGCTTCAAACCGCCGTGTTTTACCGCCGCCACATATTTGTTCAGCACAAAATCACCGTACTTGTCGTCGCCGATAATTGGAAAGCCAAGATGTGCGAGGTGCACGCGGATTTGATGCGTTCTCCCGGTCCTGATTTCACAATCGAGCAACGTAGCACCGGGCAATATTTGCTTTCGCGTGACGATCGTGTGCGACTCCTGACCATCGTCCTCATCGACCGACACGCGACGCTCGCCGGCTGCGGTGACGTACTTGGCGAGCTTCACGCGAACATGCCGCCGCTCATCCGGCCAGGTTCCTTTCACCAACGCTGAATAGTGTTTTTCGATGCGGTCCTCTGTATCACCTCTCAACATTGCATGAAGCGCCGTCAATGCGCTCCGCTTCTTGGCGATCAGCAACACGCCCGAGGTCTCACGATCGATGCGATGCACCAGCTCAAGAAATTTTGCGTCCGGACGCAGTGCACGCAGCGCTTCTATCACGCCGAAACTGATGCCGCTGCCGCCATGCACCGCCAGCCCGGCCGGTTTGTTGATCGCAAGAAGCGAATCATCTTCAAAAAGCAAACTCAAGTCAGGGTAGGCTTTTCCGGACGAAAAAGCCTGCGAAGCCGCCCCAATGCTAGGGCTAGGCTTTTTTTCTGCCGTTTTGACCGGCGGCACCCGCACCAGATCGCCTTCCACCAAACGATAGTCTGCCGACACGCGCCCCTTGTTGACGCGCACTTCACCTGATCGGACGATGCGGTAAACGTGGCTCTTCGGCACGCCTTTCAACAGCGACACCAAAAAATTGTCCAGCCGCTGGCCGATAGATGACTCGTCGATCGCCACCATGCTGGCCGCCGCGAATGGCCCGTCGGGCGTCGCGGCTTTGGTGCCTGGAAGTGATTTGTTACCCGCAGGTGCCATCTTAGGATATACTTTTATCTCGTTGATTTTGAAGCGAGTCCGTTGTTTCCACTGACCCGCTGCGCATAAGCAATGTTCACTTTTTTGTGAATTTGGTTTGCACAGCCCACTGGATCTGCACTCCCGAAAAATCACCGTTTAGTTCGGATGGCCCGCTTTCCCGCGCAGTTTTGAAAAACCCACTGCCAGCGCTTGTCGGGATACCGTTCAAAACGGAAAACGGGCGGTCGTTTTTGCTCACCGCTGGGAAGGTCCTTCACCATTTGGTCTCAAGGTCCTGACCCAAACAAGTAGCGATACTAAACGATTTGCGCGCACCGTCCGCGAAGCGGACAGCAGCACCGGGTGGCGTGAAGATGAACAGATGGTCGTTTTGGTGGTGTCGTTATTGACCCGCCAAATCTGACCGAAGGCAACAAGGCAGTCAGACGTGCTCAAAAATGAGCGCGTCGACATAAAAACAACAGCGCAGATTTTTGGCACGCACCGCAAGATGACAAGAGAACTCCACCAACATCGACATTCGATAACGCCAGGTTTACAAACCTCGCGTGGTGCAGCACGTCGTCTTCACCGTTGCATCTAGCCAACTAAACCGCTGTCATTTGCCTCTGTCTGCACGCCACGCGTGCATGACACGCCGGGTTCGTCTTTGCCCCAGCCTCACGCTGAAGTTGCGCGAGAAAGCAGAACCATGAAACGCATGTTATTCAACGCAACGCAGGCAGAAGAGCTGCGCGTTGCCATCGTCGACGGACAAAAACTCGTCGATCTCGATATCGAACACGCCGGCCAGGAGCAGCGTAAAAGCAATATCTATAAAGCCAAAGTCACCCGCGTCGAGCCTTCGCTTGAAGCGGTGTTTGTCGACTACGGTGCAGAACGCCACGGCTTTCTCCCGTTCAAGGAACTCACGCGCGAGTACGTGCAAGGTGAAGACGGCGAAGGCACGCGCGGCAAAATTGCGCAAAATCTGCGCGTCGGTCAGGAACTATTGGTTCAGGTTGAGAAAGATGAGCGTGGCAACAAAGGCGCCGCACTTACGACCTACGTCTCGCTGGCTGGCCGCTATTTGGTGTTGATGCCAAATAACCCACGCGGCGGCGGTGTTTCACGTCGCGTTGAAGGCGAAGAGCGCGCCGAATTGCGCGAAACTTTGGATCAACTCACCGTTCCCGACGGCATGAGCGTCATCGCACGAACAGCCGGTATCGGTCGCTCTGCTGAGGAGTTACAGTGGGACTTGGGCTACCTGATGCAATTGTGGGAGGCCATTGACGGCGCTGCCAAAGATATTAAAGCGCCTGAGCTTATCTATCTGGAATCGAGCCTCGTCGTGCGAGCGATCCGCGATCTGTTCCAGCCGGATGTCGGCGAAATTCTGATCGATACACCGGAAATATTCGAACAAGCGCAATCGTTCATGTCGACGGTGATGCCAGCCAACGTGAACAAGGTCAAGCTCTACAAAGACGATGTGCCGTTGTTTTCGCGCTTTCAGATTGAACACCAGATCGAAACCGCATACCGGCGCGATGTCACGTTGCCGTCAGGCGGCGCCATTGTTATTGACCACACCGAGGCATTGGTTTCCATTGACGTCAATTCCGCGCGCGCAACCAAAGGCCACGACATCGAAGAAACCGCGTTTCGCACCAACTGCGAAGCGGCCGATGAAATTGCCCGTCAATTACGACTGCGTGACCTGGGTGGTTTAGTCGTCATTGACTTCATCGACATGGAGTCCACAAAGAATCAACGCGAAGTGGAAAACCGTCTTCGCGATGCACTTCGTTACGACCGCGCACGCGTCCAGACCGGCAAAATTTCGCGCTTCGGCTTGCTGGAACTGTCGCGTCAACGCCTGCAACCCGCGCTATCCGAGTCGAGCTACATCCCCTGCCCGCGTTGTCATGGTCTTGGCCATATTCGCGATACCGCCTCTTCCGCATTG
The DNA here is from genome assembly GCA_031414995.1 of Betaproteobacteria bacterium. GTDB lineage: Bacteria > Pseudomonadota > Gammaproteobacteria > Burkholderiales > Usitatibacteraceae > UKL13-2. The sequence continues at coordinate 4,260 of JANOQY010000247.1, read as the reverse complement.
CATATTCTCCGCATCATTCAGGAAGAAGCCATGAAAGAAGGCACCGGCGCGGTTCATGCGCAGGTACCGGTTGATGTTGCCACTTTCCTGCTGAACGAAAAGCGCCAGGAAATCCACAAATTGGAAATGCGCTTCAAGGTGAATGTTCTGCTCATCCCAAACATTCATCTGGAAACACCCAACTACGAAGTCGAGCGCCTTCGCTCGGACTCAGAAAAGCTTGATTTGGCCACGCCAAGCTATCAGATGGTCAATCGTCCTGTTGAAGAAGTTGCGGCTGCAAAAGCAGCCGAGCTCGACGCCAAACCTGCCCGTCCCGAACCGATTGTGAAGGGCATCACGCCTGCACAGCCCGCACCGATTTCTGCCGAACCCAAGCCACGTGTTGTCGCGAGCGCGGCAGCCACACCGAGTGAGCACAAGCCTTCGCTATGGAAGCGATTCGCCAGCTTGTTCAGTGCTGAGCCGACACCAGCACAGACGCCAGCGGCACAAACCGCGACACCAGCAAAGCCGGCCCGCGAGAACAGAGAAAATCGTGGCGGTGATCGCGCACGCCGTGATGGCCGCGATGGTGACCGTAAGCGCGGTGGTGCTGAACGCGGTGAGCGCGGTGAACGCAAGGATCGCCCGCAGGGATCATCCGGCACGCAAGGTCAGGAACGCGGACCGCGTAACGAGCGCAATCGTCCAGCCGACGGACGCGGCCCACGTCCTGACAAAGCCACTGAAACTGTCGCGCACGCAATCGGCGCGCCGGAGTCAGCATCGCAGACGCAGAAACCGCGCCAGCAACAGCAGCCCAAAGCCGCGCTTGAAGCCAAACCAGTGGAATCTGGTGAGGAAGGCGAAGGCCGTGGTCGTCGTCGTCGTGGGCGCGGTGGTCGCGGTGGTCGTGACAGCAATCGCGAAGTCCGTGAGCCACAGGTCGGCGCAAATGACGCGCCAACCTTGCCGGGCATGGAAAGTTCTACCGCAGCCGAATTCACGACGCCGTCAGCGCCATCGCATGCGCCTGATGCGGTCAATCGGGCCCCGGCAGTTGTGATTGAACACACAAGCGTGCCTGACATCGCAGTGCAAGCGGCTGTGAATGCGCCACCAGCACCAGCGTACGCGCCGATGCCCAATCCGCCAGCAGAAGTGTTGTCAGCGCCGGTACCGGTACAACAGCAACCTGCTATTGAAACGGCGCAGGCTGTCGTTGCAGCACCAGTTGACCAGATCGACGATGCATCATCGATGCGGACAACGCCGCGGCCTGCACGACGCCGCAATCGTGATACGGCTCCGAGCGAGCCATTGGTGTTTATCGAAACGGTAGCCGCACCTGCTGCTGTTACACCGTCGCCGGAGGAAGAAGCACCACGTCGTCGCACACCGCGCCCACGCGGGCCACGTGCGACCACCAGTGAGCCATTGCTGTTTGTAGAAACCAAAAATGTTGGCGCTGGCGAAGCTGAAGATAAGGCTGCCGTGTAGATGTTTGCGCGTTGCGTATTGCAAACACGCGAGGCCAGGAAGTAAGCGCAAAAAGCCCTGTTCAGTCGAACAGGGCTTTTTTGTTTGCGCGATTGTTTCTGACCATTCGACGATAATTTGCAATATGCGACAGAGATACAGTCAGAAACTTTTCATCATTTCTAGCGGGAGAAGCCATGTCAAACGATAAATCAGCAATCGACTTTTACTTCGATTTTTCCTCGCCGTACGGATACCTTGCTTCCACCCGGATCAATGCGCTGGCGGCGCGCCATCAACGACGTGTTAACTGGCGACCGATATTGCTCGGGCCAATGTTCAAAGCCGCGGGCACGGCGCCGCTGATCGGTGTACCGCTCAAGGGGCCCTATTCCGCACGCGATTTCTTGCGCACGGCGCGCTTCCTGAAGATTGCTTACACGCAGCCCAGCACTTTCCCAATCGGAACTCAAAATGCGGCACGTGCCTTTTACTGGCTGACTGATCGTGACGCAGCGAAAGCGCAACAGTTTGCTATCGCGTGCTATGCGACTTATTTCGGTCAGGGCGTCGATATCTCATCTGCTGAAAAAGTTGCCGACATCGCCGCTGCACTCGGTGAAGATCGCGCCGCAGTCTTGGCGGCGATCGCTGAGTCAACCGTCAAAGAGCGGTTAAAGAATGAAGTCGATGCTGCGTTGGCAAAAGGTGTTTTCGGCTCACCCTACATCATCATCGACGGCGAGCCCTTCTGGGGGAATGATCGATTGGATCAGGTGGATGCGTGGCTGGCGACGGGCGGATTTTAGGGCTGGCCGTAGCGAAATAAATCCGGCTTGCCCAGAGCCGGAATCAGTTCAACAATTCCACCTGCAAAAATCTCCACCGCCAACGCCGCAAGCAGTAATCCCATAATTCGCGTCGCAACATTGAGCGTCGTGGTGCTCATGCGGCGACCGACGCGAATGGCAATCCGCAGCGCGATCCAAGTCACGATGGCGACACCGACGGCGGTTGCACAAACGGCGAGCAAATGCCAAACCACTTTTTTCTCACTCGCATAAATGATGATGGTGGACATCGCACCGGGACCGGCGAGCAAAGGAATACCCAGCGGAACGACGGCCACGCTGGCTTTGTCTTCAGCCTCCTCTGCCTCCTCAGGCGTTTGCTTATCGCGCGCGGGCATGGCCTGCATCATCGCCATCGCATTGAGCATGATGAGGATGGCACCGCCCACCTTGAAGCTAGCAATGGAAATGCCAAACATCTCAAGTACGCGCTCGCCGAGCAACGTCGAAATCAACAATACGGCTCCGACCGTTTGCGCGGCGATTCTTGCGATTGTCTTTCGCTGACCATCGGTTTGTGACGCCGTCATCGCAACGAACACCGGCATGATGCCAAGCGGATTGACGATCACAATCATCGCGACGAAAATCTTGACGTAAGCGACGAGCGAAAGTGAGCCTTCGAACATCTTATGGCTTCTGCAGGAACGGACTGCGTGTGCGTTTGCGTCGTTGTTCGATCAAGTGGTTGATCAAGCCCTGGCAGCCCTGTTCAACCAAATCCAGCACACGCTCAAAGTCTTTCGCTTTGCCCTGGTACGGATCGGGTACGTCGCGTGGCTCGCCGTCGCCAGCGTAGCTGAGCAGTAGTTCAATCTTTCCTGCGAGGTGCGCAGGGCAAAATTCTTTCAAAGATGCAACGTTGCTTGCATCCATCGCGATCACGTAATCAAACTGCGTGAAATCGCCCGGAACCACTTCGCGTGCGCGCAGAGCGGACAAATCGATGCCCCGGCGCGCAGCGTGTTCGACGGCGCGCGAGTCGGGGGGAAGACCAGCGTGGTAACCGTGGGTGCCAGCCGAATCAATTTCCAATTCACCAGACAAGCCGCTCTCGCGGGCCAGCTTCCTGAATACGCCCTCAGCCGTTGGTGAACGGCAGATATTTCCCATGCAAACAAAAAGCACCTTCATTGCGGACTCATAACCAATAAAAACAACACGGCAATCGGATTGCTACAGCATTCTACCAACTCGGTGACGCAACACTTCCACACTAAAAGGCGGCGGAATCTCCGCCACCAACAACCAATAATTTGTTGCGCAGCATCCTGAGTTCATCGCGCAACTTCGCGGCCTGCTCAAACTCCAGATTTCGCGCCGCATCAACCATCTCGCGCTCTAGCCGTTTGATCGCCGTTTCCAGTTGTTTTACCGATAGCACGTCGTATTTTTTGCGATCCTGCGCTGCTTTTTTCTCGGTTGCCAACTCGGTGCGCCTGTCGTCCAGATCGTAAACGCCGTCGATCATGTCCTTGATACCTTTCGAGACCGATCTCGGCACGATGCCGTTCTTCTTGTTGTACGCAATCTGCGTTGCGCGCCGCCGATTGGTCTCACCAATCGCGTTGCGCATGGAGTTGGTCTCCTTGTCCGCATACAGAATGGCCGTACCGTTGATATGGCGCGCCGCGCGGCCAATGGTCTGAATCAATGACCTCGTGCTGCGCAGGAATCCCTCCTTGTCGGCATCGAGAATCGCCACCAGCGACACTTCGGGAATATCCAGCCCCTCCCGCAACAAATTGATACCGACCAATACATCGAACAGACCTGCGCGCAAATCGCGAATGATCTGCACGCGCTCGACCGTGTCGATGTCCGAGTGCAGGTAGCGCACCTTGATGCCGTTTTCGGCAAGGTAATCGGTCAAGTCCTCGGCCATGCGCTTGGTCAGCGTGGTCACCAGCACACGCTCCTGATTGACCACGCGCTTGTTTACCTCGGA
>JANOQY010000246.1:0-17568 GCA_031414995.1 Betaproteobacteria bacterium | reverse complement strand
GATGCGGAAGGGGATGTATTCCGCGGACTTGAAGTGGTTGAGCACGCATGCTCCATCGGCACCCTCTCGCTCGGCGAAATCGCCGAGAACGTGGCCGGCGGCATCGACACTTATTTCATCCGCCAGCCGATTGGCGTTTGTGCGGGCATCACCCCGTTCAATTTTCCGGCGATGATTCCGCTGTGGATGTTCCCGATGGCTATTGCCTGCGGCAATACGTTTGTGTTGAAACCTTCAGAGCAAGACCCGATGACGCCAATGCTGCTCGCTGAGTTGGCCATGGAGGCCGGTGTGCCGCCCGGCGTGTTTAACATCATCCACGGTGGCAAAGAAGCTGTAGATGCACTTTGCACGCATCCCGAAATCAAAGCCGTCTCCTTCGTCGGCTCCTGCCACGTCGGTGAACATGTTTACAAACTTTCCAGCGATCACGGCAAACGTGCGCAGTGCATGATGGGTGCCAAAAACCACGCCGTCATCATGCCCGACGCCAACAAAGATCAATCGCTCAACGCACTGGTCGGTGCCACCTTCGGCGCGGCAGGGCAGCGCTGCATGGCGACTTCCGTTGCCGTACTGGTGGGCGAGGCTAACAAATGGATTCCGGATATCGTTGCCAAAGCCAAGACGCTAACCATTAACGCAGGCAATGTTGCAGGCACCGATGTCGGCCCGGTCATTTCGATTGAGGCAAAGCAACGTATCGAGTCGATGATCGCCAAAGGCGTCAGCGAAGGCGCAAAACTTGAGCTCGATGGCCGCAATCCGGTGGTACCCGGATTTGAAAAAGGCAATTTCATCGCACCGACAATTTTCTCCGGGGTGAAGCCGCATCATGAAGTTTATAAAACAGAAATCTTCGGCCCGGTGATGGTGATCGTCGCGGTTGATACGTTGGACGAAGCGATTGCACTCACCAACGCGAACCCGTATGGCAATGGCACTGGCATCTTTACGCAGTCGGGTGCAGCGGCGCGCAAATTCCAGAATGAAATTGATGTTGGTCAGGTTGGCATCAACGTACCGGTTCCTGTGCCCGTACCCTACTTTAGCTTCACCGGTTCGCGCGGCTCCAAGTTGGGCGATTTAGGGCCGTATGGCAAGCAAGTGGTGCAGTTTTACACGCAGGTGAAGACGGTGACGGCGCGGTGGTTTGATGATGCGGCGGTGAGTACTGGGGTGAATACGACGATTAGTTTGAAGTAACTCGCGTGATTGCGGATAAACAAGTCGCAAAAACCGTTCTGGATGCAGCTTTCACTGCATCCAGAGAGTTGAACAAATGCTTGTTTGCTGTGCTTGAGGTTTGCGCCGATGACGAAATTTATCGCAGCAAGCAAGCCGTGGGTAAATGCATGGCTGAATTGTTGTTTGAATTGATCAATCCCATTTTGAAGCAGCACCCAGATTTGACTCCACCTGAAATGAAGTGATCGGGTAAAAAAGGGCACTACAAGAACGCCATTCGAAGTCGAGCGCGTCAGAAATTGCAAAGTTCCAAGCGAGACTAGGCGCGCGAGCGAAGACAGTACAATTCGTACGGCAAGCGAGCGCAACGACGTATCGCGCCGGAAATTTGCGATTTATGAGGATCAAATGAAGATAGGATTCATCGGCTTGGGCCACATGGGCAATCCAATGGCCCGCAATTTGCTGAAGCACGGCCACACGCTGAAAGTCTTCGACGTCGTGCCTGACTTGGTGAAAAAACTCACTGACCTCGGCTGCGAGGCAGCGTCATCTCCAGCGGTCTGCGCGCAAGGTGTCGAACTTGTCGTCACCATGCTGCCTTCGTCGCCGCATGTACGCTCGGTCTACACGGGCAAGGACTCCGGCATTCTCCACGGTGTCCCCGCAGGTGTGCTGCTAATCGACTCCTCAACGATCGACCCGCACACTTCACGCGATGTGGCGATGGATGCACGCGCCCACGGCAACAATATGGTCGATGCTCCAGTTTCCGGCGGCACAGGCGGCGCAGAAGCGGGCACGCTCACCTTCATGGTCGGGGGCGACGCGGCTGACTTCGAGAAAGCCAAACCAATACTTCAATGCATGGGCAAAAATATCGTGCATTGCGGCGGCGCTGGTAACGGGCAAGTCGCCAAAATCTGCAACAACATGATGCTTGCCATCGAGATGATCGCCACGGCAGAAGGCATGGCATTGGCGGCAAAACTGGGCATGGACCCGAAAGTGTTTGCTGGCATCGCCAATTCATCAAGCGGACGTTGCTGGAGCTCGGATACCTACAATCCCTATCCCGGCGTGCTTGAGAATGCCCCCGCATCGCGCGGCTACACAGGCGGATTCGGCTCGGATTTGATGCTCAAAGATTTGACGCTGGTGACCGAAGCCGCAAAGGCGGCAAAGCAGCCGGTGATGCTGGGAGCAGCTGCGCAGCAGTTGTATCAAATGCATTCGACGATGGGAAATGGCGCGCTGGATTTTTCGAGCATCATCAAGTTGTACAAAAAGGATTAAGCAATGATTGAGCACGTCATCGAGGGCCACACCTGCATCATCACAATTGCCAATCCGCCCGCGAACACCTGGACACCCGAATCGCTGCTGGCGATGAAGCAACTCGTAGCGGAACTGAACGCAAACAAGAACATTTACGCCGCCGTTATTACCGGTCAAGGTGAAAAATTCTTTTCTGGTGGTGCTGATCTAAAGCGCTTTCAGGGCGGGGACGAAAAAAGCGTCATCGCTGCGCGCGGATTCATTTCGCGATTCGGCGAAGCATTCGAAGCGCTGATGAATGCGCGTTTCGTCACGATTGCTGCGATCAACGGCTACGCCATGGGCGGCGGACTCGAATGTGCGCTGGCATGCGACCTGCGCATCGCCGAAACGCATGCGCAGATGGCGTTGCCCGAACCTGCGGTGGGGCTATTGCCTGCCGGTTGCGGTACGCAAAATCTGCCGTGGCTGGTTGGCGAAGGTTGGGCCAAACGTATTATTCTCACGAATGAACGCGTGAATGCGGAGACGGCATTGCGTATCGGACTGGTGGAAGAAGTTGTTGAAAAAGGCAAGAGCCTGGACGCTGCAAAAGCGATGGCTGAACGTGTTGCGGGTCTGAGCCCGAAGTCAGTTGAGTTCTGCAAAGCGCTAATTCACAACGCGCGCAATGGTGTGCCACGCGGTGCAGGGCTGTCTCTGGAACGCGAACGCTTTATGGATTTGTTTGAGTTCGAGGATCAGCGTGAAGGCGTCGCGGCGTTTCTGGAGAAGCGGAAGCCGCAGTGGAAAAATAATTGATGTGCGGCTAGGCACTTGCCACTGATTCAAAGCAATACCCCCTCGCATTAAGAAAGGGGGCCATGAAAAGTCCCTTCCTAGCACATGCAAACATCCCACGCCAACGGTGAAATCACCGTCGATATCCGCAATCACATTGCCCATCTCACGCTGAACCGCCCGCAAGCGCTTAATGCGCTCACCTACGAGATGATCAATTCAATGACCGCGCTCCTCAACGATTGGGCGCGCGACGATGACATCAACGCCATCATCGTACGTGGCGCAGGCGAAAAAGCATTTTGTGCCGGTGGTGATATCCGTGCGCTTTACAACACCGCCAGACAAGGTGACGGCAGCGAACAATCTTTTTTCCGTGATGAGTACGCGCTTGATTTCAATATCCATCGCTATCTTGTCAACACCGGCAAACCTTGCCTCGCGTGGATTGATGGCATCGTTATGGGCGGTGGCATGGGGATTTCGCAGGGAGCCGTATTTCGCATCGTTGGTGGCCGAACAAAAATGGCCATGCCGGAAACTGCAATTGGGTTATTCCCAGACGTAGGCGGCAGCTACTTTCTGTCGCGCTGCCCCGGTGCGCTTGGTTTGTATCTTGGGCTGACAGGGCAAGTCATCAACGCGGCCGATGCGCTCTTTACCGGCCTTGCCACGCATCACATTGCGTCGGAATCGGCATTTGAGTTCGACTACGCACTCGATAGTTTGGTCGACTGGGAAGCGGGGCCAATCGTTGCCATGCGCGATATCGTTAAAAAATTTGCCAGCGCACCGATTGAGCCGGGCAAACTGACCGGATTGCGTCACGCCATTGAACAGCACTTCAGCGGCAAAGCCAACGTTGCGGCTATCATCGCCTCACTCGAAAATAACACCGACTCTTCCCATGCAGAATGGGCAACGAACACAGCGGCACTACTGAGGAAAAAATCTCCCACCATGCTGGAAGTGACGAAACAGCAGATCGAGCGTGCCGCAACGATGAACCTCGCCGATTGTTTTCGCATGGAGCTAAATCTCGTCAACGCCGCCTTTGTGCACGGCGATGTCATAGAAGGTATTCGCGCATTGTTGATCGAGAAAGACCTCGCACCAAAGTGGAAACCGCCAACCTTGGCCGAGGTTTCAGCAGGCAGCGTCGAGGACTTTTTTCGGCCACGTTGGGATAGTGAATCCCATCCACTGAAAGCATTGCAACTCGTCCAGCCAACGTAACTTCCTCCTTCGAGATATATCAATCATGCGCCTCGTTACCTATCAACTCCTCAACACGACCGCCTTGAAGACCGGCATCATGATCAGTAAAGATGAGGTGCTGGATATCGTCGCCGAGGCTACCGCGCGCGATTCAACGCTTACACTCGGCTCGATGCTCAACATTATTTCTGGTGGTGACGCGGTCATGTCGCTGCTGCGCGAGATTGAAGCCAATCCCAAAACCGCGCCAATCATGCTTAACAAAGCGTTGCTTAAAGCGCCAATCCCGCGTCCGACAAAGAACATATTTTGCGTTGGCTGGAATTATCTTGAACACTTTGCAGAAGGCGGTGCGAAGATGCAGGATGATCGCGTGCTGCCGACGTGGCCGGTATTCTTTTCCAAAGCACCGACGGCAGTGAACGGGCCGTACGATGTGATTCCCTTCGACGCCAATGTTTCAACGCAACTCGATTGGGAAGTTGAACTCGGCGTCATCATCGGCAAGAGCGGCAAAAATATTTCTGAAGCCGATGCGATGAGCCATGTATTTGGCTACACCATCATCAACGATGTCACCTGGCGCGATGTTCAGCGTCGCCATGGCGGCCAATGGGACAAAGGCAAAAGCCTTGACGGGACCTGCCCGATGGGGCCGTGCATCGTGACGTCGGATGTGCTCGATCACACCAGTCTTCACCTGACCTGTCGCGTCAACAGCGTGACCAAACAGGATTCCAACACCAGGCATCTTTACTTCAAACTGCCGCGATTGATTCACGACCTCTCGCTCGGTCAGACGCTGGAGGCGGGCGATATTATTTCCAGCGGCACGCCCGAGGGCGTCGGCTATGCGCGCACACCGCCGGAATTTTTGAAGGTCGGCGATCTGCTTGAGACGGAAATTGAAGGCATTGGCGTGATGCGAAATCCGATTGGCGCTTATTAGCCCATGAACTCGCCGACGCGGCGCTGGCGCGAGGTCCTGCTGCTTGAAGCTTCTGGTTCGAGTCGCGCAGATCAGTTCAGTGCCGGCCTGACCGGGGTTCGCGGGCTCGCGGTGATGATGGTGCTGTCGTTTCACTTGTTTGCACTCGCGGGACCACGCGTGTTGTCGATCAATTTTGGTGGCTGGCAAATCACTTACCACTGGCTGATTACCTGTAGCTGGATGGGTGCAAACGTTTTCTTCGTGTTGTCAGGTTTTTTGCTGGCAATTCCGTTTGTGCGCAATATTGAAGGTGCTGGTGCTGAAGTTCTTGTTGCGCCGTATCTAATGCGACGCATCCGCCGCGTCGTGCCGGCTTATTGGTTTCAAATCATCGTTCTTGCCGTGATTCTCTTCTTCACCGCAAAAATTCCGGACTGGCTGACGATCATTCTGCATTTCACATTCATGCAGAATATCAGCGATGCGTATGCGTTCGAGTTGAACCGTGTCTATTGGACACTGCCGACCGAGTTCGGTTACTACCTATTGCTGCCCCTGTTTGCAGCATCTGTAACCTTTTTCTCCTATCGCAAACGCGCCGTCTGGCTCCTGCTTTGCGGGTCGCTGATCGCCTTCGCAGTTGCCTATCGCGTCGCAGCGTATGCTGCTGTGGCTGACGCAACCATCGAAAAGAAAGTGTTCGCGTTGCTGCAACTACCCGGACTCATTGATCACTTCGCCATCGGCATGTTGCTCGCGTGGGTGTATGTGCGTTATGCGGCAGCGGTTTCTTCACGACTTGCCGATGGCGTCATGCTGACTGGCCTGATTGGTATTGCCTCGATGATGGCGCTGCTCGATCACGTGTATGTCGATTACTGGAACGGTCATGTTCTGATGTTTATCGGCTACACCATCACCGCTTGTTTCATCGGCATGCTGGTGCTCGGCGTTGCGATGGGCGGGCGGCTGTCACGCACGCTCTTTGCCAACCCGATCATGCTCGCACTCGGCATCGTGAGTTACAGCCTTTATTTATGGCATCTGCCGATTCAAATCTGGACACAAAAACTGCTCGATCATTATTTAGTCGCAGGCGACCGCCTCTGGTGGCTGGTCGCGATCAGCATTCCGCTCAGCTTACTGGCGGCGATACTTTCGTACTTCTGGATTGAGCGTCCGTTCATGCTGCGCAAGGGAAATAAATTGGCAAACTCTAGCGCTGGCGGGCCTTCCCCGCCTAAAGTGCCGTGAAAGCCCCACCAGTTCTAGAGTTTCATATTTTTCGCTAGGGTAGCGTCAATCCTGATCGCGCCTTGACTGCCGAGATGTCGGATGAATTGATCGTGCCGGTTGCGTTTAAATCAAACTTGAAATTTGATGCAGTCGTGACCTGACCAGAACGCGCTTTCACGCCGCTGATGTCGGCGGAATTGACCGAGCGCGAGTTGTTCACGTCGCCGACAAGAAAGCCGACCGCTGCACTGCCGCCGACGTTGCCGCCGCTGCTACCATTTACACCGGTCAGCGTGATCAGTACGCGACTATTGTCCGGCTCACCCGGCAAGGTAACGGTGACTTCGCTGCCGCTGATGCTCACGTTTGCAGCCACCGCTTGCGCGACACCGTTGATTGCCGTCGCGCTGCCTACCGTAGTCGCGGGTTCGCTGAAGACAAAAACAATGCTGTGTCCTGCGCCGATGACACGTGGTTCAACAGTAACGGCACCGGTGATCGGCACGTTGGCATCGACAGTCAGGTTATGCGTGCCTGCGGGTCCGTGATCCTTGCGTGATTGCACACCAATGAGCGTTAACGGCGGCGCGACGGGTGGTAAGCCGATGAACTGGCCGAACCCGTTGGGCCGCGATCCCACCGTGACGGCGGAGAGCACAGTGTTGTTCGACGTGTCGATCACCGAGACGTTGTTATCAAGTCTGTTAGCTACATACAATCGCGTGCCAGCGGGATTGACGGCGATACCAATCGGCAGGCGTCCCACCGCCACTGTTGCGACTACGGTATTGGGGCTGGTGGTGGTGTCAATCACCGACACGCTGTTGCTTCCGGAATTGGTCACGTAGACACGGGTGCCGTCTGCATTGACGGTGACGCCAAGCGGGCTACCCCCAACGAGCACATCATCGATCACGGTGTTGGTGGCGGTATCAATCACGGCGACTTTGTTGGGGCTGGTGTGCGGTACGTAAACGCGCGTGCCCGCCGGATTGATGGCGATACCCTGCGGGCCGGCGACCACACCGGCCACCGTTGCGATAACGGTATTGGTGGAGGTGTCGATGACAGAAACGGTGTTGCCATTGTTGTTCACCACATAAATTCGCGTGCCAGCCGGATTAACGGCAATGGCAACCGGTGTGATTCCCGCCGGCACAGTCGCGATTACGGTGTTGGTCGCGGTGTTGATTACTGACACGCTGTTACTGGAATTGGCTACGTAGACACGCGTGCCGGCCGGATTGACGGTGACGCCATTCGGATAGGTTCCCACCGTAATATTGGTCACCAAAGTATTGTCGGCAACGTTGATTACCGAGACGCTGTTGCTTAGCTGATTTGTGACGTATACGCGCGAACCGAGTGGATTGACGGCGACGCCATAGGGCTGGGATCCAACCGGAATCGTGGCGACCACGGTATCGTTGAAGGTATCGATCACCGAAACGTTATTGCTACTTTGATTAGTGATGTAGGCGTACGGACCGACGCCGGGCGGGATGGCACCGTTACCCGCCAGCGCGATGCCATGCGGACTGCCGAGGGCGTTACTCGGGATCGTCAGCGTGCCGCTCGCGGCGCCCGCAACCGTCGGCGTGAAGGTGATCGAGATCGCGCAGGTCCCTGCCGGTGCAACCGACGCACAGTTGTTGGCGCTGATCGCAAACGGGCCGGTAATGCCAGGTGTTGCAATGGTCAGGGTTGCGGTGCCAGTATTGGTGATGGTCAGCGTCCGCATGAAGCTGATTGTCGCCACGGTTTGCGCCAGGAAAGTTATTGTGGTCGCGCTTGGGCTGAATGCTGGTGCCGGCGCGCCGATCAGAAGCGAAACATTCTGCGTTGCGTTCGGCAGCGTGCCGTTGGCAGCTTGCACGCTGAAGCTATAAGTGCCGGCGCTCGTCGGCGTGCCGAAGATCACGCCGGGCATCTGCCACGTGCCGGTGGCGATGTCGTAGAACTCGGCGCGGTTAATATTTGCGTTTCCGGTGCCTAGCCCACCCGCTACCAATACGTTGCCATCACCGAGCACCGTCGCCGTATGGAAGTACCTTGCCGTGGCGAGGCTTCCCGTGGCACTCCAGTTGTTGGATGCCGGATCGTATAGCTCTGCGCTCGCCAGAAAGTTACTGCCGAAGCCACCCGCGACCAACACCTGGCCGCTGGACAACAATGTTGCCGTGTGTTCGTATCGGCCCACGCCGAGACTGCCCGCAGCACTCCAGGCGTCGGTCGCCGGGTCGTATAGCTCGGCACTGGCGACAATACCGATGCCCAACTGGTCAAAGCCTCCCACGGCCAGCACCTTGCCGCTGACCAACAGTGTCAACGTAGGGTAGTTCCTGGCCCGGGCAAGGCTGGCCGCCGGGCTCCAGGTATTGGTCGCGGGATCATACAAGTCTGCAATGGCGAGAGAGCCGGCAAAGTTATTGCCCCCGCCCGCCATTAACACGCGGCCATCGGGCAATAGCGTCGCCTTGTGATCACGCCGCTCCACAACGAAGCTTCCCGCCGCGCTCCAGGTGTTGGTTGCCGGATCAAATAACTCGGCGCTGTTGATCGGTAAATTGACGTTGTTGCTGGAGCCACCTGCGACCAATACTTTGCCATTGGCCAGCAGCGTCGCGCTGTGGTGCGCGCGGGCTTCCGCGAGGCTACCCACCGCGCTCCAGGTGTTGCTTGCCGGGTCATATAACTCTGCGCTGGCAAGACGCTGCGGCGCAGCTGACATCGGGTTGACCCCTAATCCGCCTGCGACCAAAACCTTGCCGTTGGCCAGCAACGTCGCCGTGTGGAACCCCCTCGCAACGGCGACGCTCCCGGCCGTACTCCATGTGTTGGTTGCAGGATCGAATAACTCTGCGCTTGTGAAAAAACCGCCGCTGCTGCCATTGACCACTCCTGCCGCGACCAAGACTTTGCCGTTGTCGAGCGGCGTGGCCGTATGGTTTATTCGCGCGGCGAGCATGCGATTGAAGGTCAGCCCCGGTGGCAATCCGCCGGTCAGACTGAACAAGATGGGAGCGCTGCCACTGGCCTCAAACACGTGACTATAGGCAACACTGACCGTGCCATCGGCCGGGGCCGACGACGTGAAAACGGGTGCGGTCTGCGCGAACGCAAAAGGCGTGATCGCGCAAAAGATGAGGAGGATCAGCACCTGCCGCAACAGTCGGGCGACAAATGGATTTTCTTGAATGAACTGAAAATTCATGATGATTGCCTTCTCATTTCTGTGAAATCGGTTGCACTAATGAGAAGAACGGAATGTACGAAAATATCTCGCCATTTGCGAGCAAGATTGTGTTGACGTGAATGCAGAAAAATCGGTATACGTTTGGCAAACTCAAGCACTGGCGAGGTTATTCAGGCAAAAATGTCCTACCAGGCGCACCGGTGCTAGTTGTAGTGCGATTCATTGAGGATGAATTGCCGCCTCTCATACAACCTTGAATATCGTGCGACTGGCTACGGCAACACCTGTCCCGACCGCGCCTTCACGGCTGAAATATCGGAAGCACTGATGGCCCCCGTCGCATTCACATCAAACTTGAAATTCCCCGCCGTCGTGGTCTGGCCGGAACGCGCCTTCACGCCGCTGATGTCGGCTGCGGTCACCGAGCGCGAGTTGTTGATGTCGCCGACGAGAAAACCAATCGACGCACTTGCGTCGGATCCGCCGACGACGCCCGTCAACGAAACGGTGACGCGCTTGTTGTCGGTAATGCCCGTCAGCGTGACGATGACTTCGTTGCCGTTACCGGGATTCACTACTGCTATCGTCGAACCGACCGATGCCAGGTTTGCATCAAGCGCGGTCGCGCTGCCGGGTTGCGAGATCACACCAGCATACTGAAAGACGATCTGGTGGCCCCCCCCGATCTGACGCGGTTCGACGTCGATGGCGCCGCTGATCGGTGTGGCCGGATTGATGGCGATGTCGAAAGTACCGGCCGACCCATGTGTCTTCCGAGAGACCACGCCGTTGAGCGGAACTGACAGTCCCACGATGGTGATCGCCAGCATCGCCGTACCGGTGCCGGCACTGTTGCTTGCTGAGACGACAACATTGAAAATACCCGATTGCGTCGGCATCCCGCTGATCAGCCCGGTGGCCGGATTAAGATTTACACCAGCCGGAAGTGCGCCTGTGACCGCATAGGAGGTGGCGACCGTTGCGGACGTAATGTTGTAGTTAAACTGAAGGCCGACCATACCCATCGCTGTCGTGGCGCTGTTGATCGCGGGCGCATTGATCGAAAGCACGGAAATTGGCGCGGATGCGGGGCCGTCGCCAGCGGCATTGGTCGCGACGACCGAGCATATGTAACCGACGAAATTGACCAGTCCGCTTACAACAATTGGCGAGGACATCGCCATGCCTATCGCTACCGGTCTTCCTGCCGAAATGCAGGTCGCGGTGCAGTTGGTGATCGGCGACCCGCCATTGCTCAACGGCGACGCGAAACTGAGCGTGATTTGTCCATTGCCGGAAATCGATGCGACGTTGACCGGCGCACCCGGCACGGTAACGACCACGCCGACATAGAGTTCACTCGACGAAAAATAATTGATGATCGCGTTGCCGCCATAAATCAGCACTGCGCCGTTGGCGAGGCGTGTGGCCGAGTGATCGGATCTGGCGAAGTTGAGGTTGCCTGCGTTCGCCCAGGTGTTGGCGGCGGGGTCGTAGACCTCGGCGGAATTGAGCAAGCCGCTGTTATTGGATCCACCGGCGATCAGCACCAGCCCGTTGGTCAGCAAAGAAATCGGCGCGCCAAGCCGGGGCACGGACATCGGCGCGACCGCGCTCCACGTATTAGTGGCGGGATCGTAAATGTCGACCGCGCTGGTGGAACTGAGGGCGATGCGTCCACTCATGGTCAGTACGCGTCCATCGGGTAGCTTGGTGACCGCGAAATCGGCGCGCGCCGTGGGCATTGCGCTTGCGTTAGTTAGACCGTTATTCGCCGGATCGAACAACTTCGCCGAGGCGGTATCGATGATGAGCACTTTTCCGGAATTGAGAAGCACGGCGCTGCCTGTAACCGCCGCGGTTGGCAGATCGGACCAGCTATTGAGGGCGGGGTCGTAGCGCGACAGCACACTGACCCCGCCGCCCGACACCAGCACGCTTCCATCGGGCATCAGCACAGCGCTGTGGCGCGTGCGGGCGGAAGGGAGCGACGCGGCTGCTGTCCAGTTGTTGCCCGCCGGATTGTAGATCTCCACACTTGTCAGCGGTGTCGGTGAGCCGCCGCCGTTGGACCCGCCAATGACCAGCACGCGACCATCGGGTAACAGCGTTGCAGAATGGTCGCTTCGTACGATCTGCATGCTGCCAGCGGCCGACCAAGTATTGCTTATGCGATCATAATTTTCTGCGGAGGCCAGGTAAGTTGAGAAGTTTACAACGCCGCCCGCAATGAGCACGCGCCCGTCGTTGAGCAGCGTTGCCGTGTGTCTTGCGCGTGCCTGTGCGGACGAGGCGCCCGAACCAAAACCAGTCACCACCACTGGCATGAACGTCACCGATACCGTGCAGTTCGTGGTGATGGGGCCCGCCACGTTGGCTACAACGGGACAGGTGCCGCCAATGACAGTCTGAAAACCTGCATTGGGCTGGGCAGAAAACGACACCGTTCCATTCGGCGCGACCTGCACCACACCGATTGGCGACACCACGCCGTTCGGCCCGCCGGTGAACGTGACGCTGCTTCCCGGCTGCATCACAGCAACACCCGCCGATAGCGCACCAGTGCCGGCCGAATTGGTAGCCGATACCGCGCATGTGTAAGTCGTGCCGTTGGCCACCAGCCCCGTCACCGTGAGTGGCGAGGCGGGCCCGCTGGCGGAGAATGCACCCGGATTGCAGGTTGCGGTATAGCCGGTAATCGGCGAGCCACCGTTGGAAGCCGGCGCGGCAAAGGCAATACTGGCTTGACCATTGCCGGGTGTTGCGGCACCGATAATGGGCGCACCGGGTACGGAGGCAAACAATGGCCCGCCGATGAAAATGCCGAATGCACTCGGAGTGCGCCCCACCACCAGCGTGGTGACGACCGTGTTGGTCGCGGTATCGATCACCGAGACGTTGTTGCTGGTTCGGTTCGGTACATAGGCGCGCGTGCCGGCGAGGTTGACGGCAACACCCTGCGGCAACGTTCCCACCATTACGGTGGCAACCACGGTGTTGCTGGCGGTATCGATCACCGAGACGTTATTGTTCGTCAGGTTCGCCACATAGGCACGCGTGCCGGTCGGGTTGATGGCGATGCCGACCGGGGAGGTTCCCACCACCACCGTCGCGATCACCGTGGTGGTCGCGGTATCGATCACCGAGACGTTGTTGCTGGCGAAGTTCGTGACGTAGGCGCGCGTGCCGGCCGGGTTGAAAACGATACCGGCTGGCTTACTACCCAAACCCACGGTGGCGATCACGGTGTTGGTCGCAGTTTCGATCACCGAGACGTTGTTACTGTTTTCGTTTGACACATAGACACGAGTGCCGGCGGGGTTGACGGCGACTCCAATCGGGGAGGTTCCCACCACCACCGTCGCGATCACCGTGTTGGTCGGGGTATCGATCACCGAGACGTTGTTGCTGTTGCCGTTCGCGACATAGACACGGCTGCCGGCGGGGTTGACGGCGACGCCGAGCGGCCGCACCCCAACGGGCACAGTGGCAACCACGCTATTGGTTGCGGTGCCGATCACCGAGACGTTATTGCCATTTAAGTTGGTCACGTAGGTGTGGTTGCCGCCGGGGTTGACGGCGACGCCGAATGGGCCGAATCCCGCCGCCACGGTGGCGACCACGCTGTCGGTGGCGGTGTCGATCACCGAGACGCTCCCGTCGCCGAGGTTGGTGATGTAAGCGAAAGGCCCGATCGGTGCGGCAGGTGTCAGGCTGACGGGTGCGGATGCGTCGCCGGAACCGATGGCGTTGATGGCAGCAACCTTGCAACTGTAGACGGTGTTGTTGGTCAACCCGGTGACGGTAAGTGGCGAGTCCGCACCGCCAACGCTGAAGCCACCAGGATTGCAGGTGGCAGCGTAGCCGGTAACGGTCGTACCGCCGTCGTTTGCTGGTGGCGAAAAGAAAATCGTCGCCAGGTTATTACCGGCGTGCGTTGCGGCACCGATGGTGGGAGGACCGGGAGTAGTCGGCATCGGCGTCACGTTAATGCCGGCCGATGCAGCGCCGGTGCCCAATGCATTGGTGGCGGTCGCTGAACAGGCATAAACAGTGCCATTGGCCAAACCCGTCACCGTTAGTGGCGAGGCAACTCCACGGGCCATGAATGCACCCGGATTGCAAGTGACGGCGTAACCGTTTATCGCTAGGCCACCGTCCGATGCGGGCGCCGCAAACATCAGCGTCGCCTGGCCACTGCCTGCGGTCGCCGTCAAGCCTGTGGGCACGCCGGGAACGCTGACCGGCAATTGGGTGGTCGTAATCGAAACCGACCAGCCGCCGACGATGGTGCCAGTGTCCTGGCCGGCGTCGTCGTCGACGAACAGCGACCATGTTCCGTTTTGTGTCGTGGCAGCGCCGTTGATCGTAGTCAGGTCGATGCTGTAAGGGGCACCCGGCGCAGGTGCTGCGAAATTGGCCGGATGCGGGCCGGCCCCAACGGTGCCGCGTGTAGGCAGGAACGTTCCTGTGGAGAGAATCGTGCTGTCGGGCAGACTGGCCGCGGCAGTCGCGCTCAGCGTGAGGTTGACACCGGAAATAGCGATGCTGCCACCGACGTCGGTGAACAAGCGGATGCGTTGACCACCCGGCGTCACCAGCAGCGCGCCGATGTCGTCCGGGAATGTATGGGAAATGCCGATCAGGGTTACCGTCACGCCGATAACGGTGCCAGAGAGACCGGACACGGCAATGTTCGACGGATACGGCGAACCGATGCCAGAACTGGTTGGAAGTGTGATCGCGGTGGAATTGGCAAAAGTCTGTGAGACGCTTGTGCCCGCGAACATGAGCGCAAGCGACGCGATGAGATATATGAACAGTGTCATCGATCTGGCGAAACGGACAACGACATTCAGCATGACATCTCCGTCCGGCGAAAACAATTTCCGGAATAAATATAGAGGCGTAGGCCATGCGGTGCACTCAACACGATTACGTTCATTTTAAATTCTCTCTAGCCTGAGATTAAGGCGGTAACGTCAGCCCGGACCGCGCCTTCACGGCCGAAATATCGGAAGCACTGATGGCCCCCGTCGCGTTCACATCGAACTTGAAATTCAACGCCGTCGTGGCTTGGCCGGAGCGTGCTTTCACACCGCTAATGTCGGCCGCTGTGACAGAGCGCGAGTTGTTGATGTCCCCAACCAGGAAGCCCACTGCAGCAGTGGCGTCTATCGTGCCATTGACACCGGTAAGCGTGATGAATGCGCGGCTTCTTTCGGGCACATCAGGCAAGTTGGCGGTGATCTCGTTACCAATGGCGCTTACGGTTCCAGCTAGTGCCTGCCCGGCGCCATTGACTGCTATGGCGGTGTCCAGAGCAGTGACGGTATCGCTGAAGACAAAGACAATACGGTGCCCTGCGCCGATGGCGCGCGGTTCAACGGTGACGGCACCGGTGATCGGGACGCTGCTATCAATCGGCAGGTCGTACGTGCCTGCGGACCCATGGTCTTTGCGAGACTGCACACCGATGAGCGTCAACGGCGCGGCGGGGGCGGGTCCGATAAAAAGGCCGAACGCGGCGGGGTTGGTTCCTACTGCCACGGTATCCACCACGGCGTTGGTCGCAGTGTCGATCACCGAGACGTTGTTGCTGCCGAAGTTCGCCACATAGGCGCGCGTGCCGGCGGGGTTGAAGGCGACGCCAACCGGGCCGAGTCCCACCGCCACGGTGTCGACCACGGTGTTGTTCGATGTGTCAATCAACAAGACGCTGTCGGTGACGTTGTCGGAGTTCGTTACATAGACGCGAGTACCGGCGGGGTTGACGGCCACCGATTGAGGAACGCCACCCACCGTTACAGTGGTGAGCACGCTGTCGGTAGTGGTGTCGATTACTGCCACGGTGCCGTTGCTTTTCGCCACGTAGACGCGCGTGCCGGCGCGGTTGATGGCGACACTGCGCGGGCCGAACACGGCCATGGTGGCTACGTTGTTGGTCGCGGTGTCGATCACCGAGATGGTGCTGCTGTTGAAGTTCGCCACATAGACGCGGGTGCCGGCGGGGTTGACGACAACGCCCCAGGGGAGCACCCCTACCGACACGGTTGCGATCACCGTGTTGTTCGCAGTATCGACTACCGAGACGTTGTTGCTGTTGTAGTTCGTGACGTAGACGCGCGTGCCAGCGGGGTTGACGGCGACGCCGAGCGGGCCGGTTCCCACCGCAATGGTGCTGATCACCGCGTCGGTGGCGGTGTCGATCACCGAGACGTTGTTGCTGTTGAAATTCGCCACATAAACAAACGCGCCGATCGGATTGACTGCGACGCCTTGTGGGTTGGTTCCAACTGCCACTGTCGCCACCACGGTGTTGGTCGCGATGTCGATCACCGAGACGTTGTTGCTGTTCTGGTTGGTGATATAGGCGAATGGCTGCGCTTGTGCATTGCCGGTTGAAGCCAGGATCAGGAACGATACGATGGTGGCAAACAGCGATTTCATGACCGCGCCCACAATAATGGAGATTGGGCCGGAAAGCGGCTACTTGCCATATTTCTTTTCCATCTCGCGGGCGAATACTTCCAGTTCCTTTTCGTTCATCTTCGACAGATCGGTCATCGATTTGCCGGTCATACCTTTCATTTGCGCGTCGCCTTGCGAGCGTGTGTTGGCGTCGAGTTGTGGCATCTGACTGGACATGGCATAGCCGGATTTGGAGACGGCCGCGGCCAGTTTCACGGCATCAGACTCGCGTTTTTTGTAAATGCGTTCTACTTCTGCATCCGACTTTCCGATTGCTTCCTTGCCGAGCGCCTCGCGATGGAATTTCGCACTGGCGTCGCGGATCATCTTGTCGTGCTCGGCCTTTTGACGGGCTGCCCGCTGCTGCTCAGTCTTGCGTTCGGCGGCTTCGCGCGCTTCGAGGGCGGCATCCCAGTCGGCGTGTACGTTGGCCGAAATTAATGCGGCAAGGAAAGCAAATAAGATGAGTTTTTTCATGTCAGGCCTCGTTCAGTAATAGGCATTGGCGGGCACTTAACCCCCCTTACCCCATTGAACGGATTCCCTGTGAAAATCTCGCCATAAAACGGCCAGAAAAACTGTCATTTCAAGCAGCGCGGGAAATCTGCTTTTCACCGATACCGCAAAAGCACATTTCTCACCCGATGAAGCTGAGTTCGAAATGACAAGAAATTGGGATCGAGTTAGCCCGGAGCCGAGCGCGTCGCCAACGCTTTGCAGTTCTTCAAGTCGGTGTCGATTTCGTCGATTGCCTTGGCCGCTTCGCGCGAATCGATCTTGCGGTCGACCAATTCCTGCTTGAACGCGCGGCTTTCCGTCAGAAGCGTGTTCGCCTCCTTCAATAACCTGCCACGATTTGGCGATGACTGCGATGCGCGTTTTGCCAGCGCGCAGTTTGATGTCGCCAGCGAACGCATCGCGCCGACGACATTTTCACGTACGATCAATCCAGCGCGGGTTTCCGCCGACAAACGCGCATCTGAGGCGATCGACTCGCGTGCGAGGTCGATGGATTTCTCATAGCGACCATCCCGGTATTCGATTTCACTCGCTGTCGCGAGCACACCAGCCTGCATGGTCGCGTTACTGACATTGCGCGGGTCGGCTGCAAGCAACCGCTCGACCAGTTGCAAACCTTTGGCGGCGTGGTCGCGCGCGCGGTTGCGGTCGCCAGATTTCAGCGCCGCCCGCGCGGCGTTGTTGTATCGCTTTACCAACGTCTGCGTGTGCGAAAGATTTGCCGCGTCGTCGCGTATGACCGACTCCGTCG
>JANOQY010000245.1:0-2635 GCA_031414995.1 Betaproteobacteria bacterium | reverse complement strand
GCGCGACATATGCGACCGCACCGACAGCTCTTCCCGCGTGACGCTGTGTTTTCTGGTGGCCTTGGCGCGATTCAAAATTACGCGCCAAGCCTCTGTCAAATCAGCGGCTAAAACCGTCGGCACCCGTGTGACAAGGCTTTGCTCGATCAATACATCGACAATTGCGAAATCGCGGTCCTTGCGGGGCAATTGGTCAATTGCCTGCGAGGCCGCCTTCATTTGTTCGTATTCCATCAGGCGACGCACCAGCTCTGCGCGCGGGTCATCCGGCTCGGCTTCGTTTTCGCGCGGCGGGCGCGGCAGCAACATGCGCGATTTGATCTCGATTAGCACTGCGGCCATCAACAAATATTCAGCCGCGAGTTCAAACTGGTTTTCCCGCATCGCTTCCACATACACCATGTACTGGCGCGTGAGATCGGCCATCGGGATGTTGAGAATATCGAGCGAATGTTTGCGGATGAGGTACAGCAGCAAATCCAGCGGGCCTTCGAACTCGTCAAGGATGACCGAAAGTGCATCGGGCGGAATGAACAGATCCGCGGGCAGATCGGTGATCAGTTCGCCCTTGATCTTGGCCACCGGCATCGCCATATCCAGCGATGCCTGTGTGTTATCGACGATGAGTTCTACGCTCATTGTTTCAGTTCGACCGGATAGATCAATGCGATGGCGGCCTTCGCCATGCCCGCATTGTCGTGGCCAACACCAGTCACGTACTTTCTTTGCCACGAAAACGTCGCGCCCAAGTCCTTTGCGGCAATGATCGCGGCAGCGTAAAAATATTCTCCTCGTGCGAGGCGGTTTCGCCCTTGCTCGTTGGCACCGGCACTTTTATTGAGACTGGCGTCGTTGCCATCGGTGTCCTTATCTCCCAACATCAACACAAACGAACGCGAAAGCGCCTGCCGCGTGATCATCGCGTCAACGCGAGAGCCAATGGTGTTGTACGGGAATTTATAAGCTGTTGCGCCGATACCCCACTGTGGCAGCGTGTACCAGCCGGGGTTTGCGGCGACAATCGGATCGGCACGGTGGTTCGGATTGAACAAGTGCAAGCGGTGCACAAACTGGCCACCCGCCGAATGCCCGAACATGCGGTATGACGCCAAGGTGAAACCGTAACGCGCCTTTAATTCGTCAAACAAGTGTTCGGGAACAGCGAAGCCCCACTTTGCCGGATCAGGCTCGACGGTTGAACGCCCAAGGCTGTAATCGTCGTCTCTCGGAAAATACTTCCGCGTGAACTCAGGGGCGACCACGATAAATTTTCGCGCCGTGGCAAATTCAACCCAATTGTCCAGGTTTTCCTCGCCGTTACGCTTGACGCCGTGCATCACAAATTGCAGCGGACATTTGCTATCGCAAGTATCTGGCACAAACATCCACACCGTCACCGGTCGGGTGGGATCGCCTTTTTGATCGACAAATTCGAATTGTGTTTTTCCGCGCGGCGGCGCTATTGGTGTAGCAAGTACAGGCGATAGCATCAAACCAAGCGCCAGTATCAAAATGAAATGCCGGACACTCACGAAAAACTCAGCCCCATCGCATCGCGCACTTCGCGCATGGTTTCCTCTGCAACATCGCGTGCCTTTTCACAACCATCGGCAAGAATATTTTTCACCAATGTTGGATCTTCCTCGAACGGTGCCGCACGTTCGCGCATCGGTTTTAATTCCTTGATGATGCCCTCGATCACGGGCTGCTTACATTCAAGACAACCGATGCCCGCGCTCTTGCAACCTTCAACCACCCACCGTCTCGTCGTTTCGTCGGAATACACCTGATGCAGACTCCACACCGGGCATTTCTCCGGGTCACCCGGATCGTTTCGACGAATACGCGCGGGATCGGTGGGCATCTTGCGGACCTTTTCACTGACGGTTTTTTCGTCGTCGCGCATGTCGATGGTGTTGCCGTAACTCTTGGACATCTTCTGGCCATCGAGGCCAATGAGCTTGGAGGTCGGGGTGAGCAACGCTTGCGGCTCCGGCAGAATCACCTTGCCGCCGCCTTCGAGGAAACCAAAAAGACGCTCGCGGTCGCCCATCGACAAATTTTGCACGTCGCTCAGTAAGTCGTGCGCTTCCTTGAGTGCGGCGTCATCGCCTTCCTGCTGAAAGCGAGTTCGAAGCACGTTATATAACTTGGCCTTTTTTGCGCCGAGTTTTTTGATGGCCGCTTCGGCTTTCTCTTCAAAGCCTTTTTCCCGACCGAACAGATGATTGAATCGTCTCGCGACTTCGCGCGTGAGCTCAACGTGCGACACCTGATCCTCACCAACAGGCACGCGATTGGCGCGATAAATGAGGATGTCGGCGGCCTGCATCAATGGATAGCCGAGAAAACCGTAGGTGGCGAGGTCATGACCGCGTTCACCGAGCTTCTGCATCTGGTCCTTATACGTCGGCACCCGTTCTAGCCATGAAAGCGGCGTAAAGAACGAAAGCAGCAGCGTCAATTCAGCGTGCGCGGGTACTTTTGACTGCGCGAACAGCGTAGCTTGGGCAGGATCAATACCCGCCGCAATGTAGTCGATCACAAGTTCGTAGGTATACGCCTCGATGACCTCGGGTGTTTCGTAATGGGTGGTGAGCGCGTGCCAATCGGCCACGAAAAAGAAGCACGGATA
>JANOQY010000244.1:0-2287 GCA_031414995.1 Betaproteobacteria bacterium | reverse complement strand
CTCATGCGCGACGCCAACGCGTCGGCACTTTTGCGCATGGACGGTCATTTGGTGCTGGTCGAAAATCCTGCTTCAGTAATTGCTGCGCGGAAAGAAATTACTCGTGCGCGTGCATTTGGCATCGATGCTGATTGGATTTCGTCAGCGCAAGTCAAGCAGATCGCGCCGGACATCACAGCGCACGTCGAAGGCGCGTTGCAATTTACTGGCACTGGCCACGTTGTCGATCCGTATCGCGTTTGTACGGCGTTGCTTGAGGCTTATCTCGCAGCAGGTGGGCAATTTGTACAGGCCGACGTGGTGAGGATCGACAGTAACAGTGACGGCTTCACCGCGCAGAGCTCGGCAGGCACATCCCACCACGCCCGCCATCTCGTGCTCAGTTGTGGAGCGTGGTCAAAAACACTCGCCGCACAACTTGGCTATTCGGTGCCACTCGATACCGAGCGCGGCTATCACATCACGCTGCCCGGCGTAGTCCCACAATTTAAACTTCCTGTTGCAGCATTTGAGCGCAAAGTGATCATGACGCCGATGTCGGGCGGCTTGCGCATGACCGGCACCGTTGAGTTCGGCGGGCTGCAGTTGCCACCGGACCCCAATCGCTTTACGTTGCTGTCCCGCCATTTGTACGCGCTGGCTGCAAATATTGCGACGGACAACATCACAACCTGGATGGGATTTCGCCCTTCATTGCCCGACCACCTGCCGGTGCTTGGGCGGGTGCCCGATGGCAGAAATATATTTTTTGCGTTCGGCCATCAACATCTCGGATTGACGCTGTCGGGCGTGACTGCACGCATCATCACTGCTCAAATACTTGGGCACGAAACTGGAATCGATCTGGCACCATTTTCGCCGGACCGGTTTTGAATATCGGGGATTTAAATCGGTGGAAATAAACGCATCCCGACTTGCGTGTTTGCTGTTGGCCTTCATTGGCCTCGCGCTTACCCTTACGCACGCAACGCCGGGCAAGTCACAAACAGCGCAAAAAATATCAAAAACACTTTACGTGACGCAGCAATCAATTGGCGGCAGCGCACTCGACCCGGCACGCATCAACTCCATTGCCGTTGCCAATATTTTAGAAAACATCATGGAGCCGATGCTCCAATACGATTATCTTGCACGGCCACTTAAACTAATCCCCAACACACTGGCCGCCATGCCGACAGTGAGTGACGGCGGGCGAATTTATTTGTGCACCTTAAAGCGCGGCGTAATGTTCGCGCCGGACGCCGCATTCAAAGGCAAACCGCGCGAGTTAATCGCAGCCGATTATGCGTACAGCATTCGGCGGCTGTTCAATCCCAAATATCGATCAAGCCAGTTTTTCCTCGTCGACGGCAAAATTGCCGGTGCCGACGCGTTGCGGAAAGCTGCGCTGGGCGGCGCGCCTTTCGATGACGATAAACCCATCGCCGGATTGCAGGTGATCGACCGCTACACGCTGCGCATCACACTCACCGCACCTGACCTGAATTTCCTGCATGTACTGGCCCAGCAATATTTGGCCCCTGTTGCGCGCGAGGTGGTTGATTTTTATGGCGATGATCTCGACAAGCATCCGGTCGGAACCGGCCCATTTCAGGTTGCCTCCACACGCGAGGGCAGCAAGCTGGTGTTGGTGGCCAATCCCGCTTTCCGAGAAGAAATTTTTAGCAGTGAATCACTCGCCGACGATGATCCTGCAACACAAAAAGTCGCCGCGCAATTGAAGGGGCGCCGCCTGCCGATGGTTGATCGCGTCGAGCTCACTTACACGGTAGAAGATCAGCCGATGTGGCTGTCTTTTCTTGGCCGCGACCTCGATTTTTTGATTAACCTGCCGGTCGCGTTTATGAATGCGGCAATACCCAATGGCCAACTCGCACCCAATCTGCAAAAACAAAATATTGCATTGCACCGCTAC
Organism: Betaproteobacteria bacterium; assembly: GCA_031414995.1. Taxonomy (GTDB): domain Bacteria; phylum Pseudomonadota; class Gammaproteobacteria; order Burkholderiales; family Usitatibacteraceae; genus UKL13-2. The sequence continues at coordinate 372 of JANOQY010000244.1, read as the reverse complement.
GTATACCCCGCCGTCTGGTTCGCCGCATTCAACATGCTCGATCCGGTGGTGGGCGGCTACACGCCTGAGCGGGTTGCGTTGCGCCGCGCGATTGCGATGGGCTTTGATCGCGATAAAGCCATCAACATTATTTTTAATGGCGGCGCGCTCCCGGCAAATGGCGTCATACCGGTGGGTGTTGCGGGCTTTGACGCGACATTCAAACCCGATGTATTCGATTACGATCTGGCGCGCGCCAAGGCCTTACTCGATACAGCAGGCTTTGTTGATCGCGACGGCGACGGTTGGCGGGAAGCACCGGATGGATCGCCGCTCACCATCGCGCTCAGTTCAATCGCACAGCCACGCTTTCGTCCGTGGGATGAGCTGTGG
>JANOQY010000243.1:0-15271 GCA_031414995.1 Betaproteobacteria bacterium | reverse complement strand
GCCGTGTTTAGCACCCATTCGGTAAGGTCACCAATCATGCCATTGGCTTCAGCAACCCGTATCGCAACCGGTGGTGGAATCGCACCATGTTCGGGCAATGTCCAGCGCAGTAGCGCCTCTACGCTGCGGCAGCGACCAGTTTTAAGATCGACTTTTGGCTGATAAAAAACTTCAAGCTGATTGGTCCGTATCGCTTCGCGCAGCTCATTATTGAGGCCGGTGTAGGTGTCTGCGGCTCGTCTATCATCGGCCTGGAATACATACTGGACAATATCGCGGTCGCGGGCGATGCGCTCGGCAATATCGGCGTGAACGAGCAGTTCTTCCGCGTTGGCCGCCTGCGCCGGAAAAGTGGCGATACCGATGACCGGGCGCACATTCACGAGGCTATCTTCAAAATTGAACGGTAATTCGAATGCTTGTTGAATCTTGCCAGCCGCGAGCAACGGCAGCGCATCACTTCTGAGATTTGGCAGCACCACGCAGATTTTTTCATCGGAAAGCTGGACAAAGCGATCAGCGGATCGCAATGCGCCAGCGATGCGGGCAAGCGCGCGCTGCATGATCTGGCCGGTGGGCACGCCGAGCATCGCGTCGAGGCGATCAGACCGCGCAAGCCCGATGATCAGCACTGCTGCCACGCGTTGCGCCATGCGTGCGTGATCGATTGCGTTGGTGAGAGTCGCTTTCAGCGCCGAACGGGGCAGTTCCAGAAGGGGGGCCATCTCGGCATCGGCGCTGCCGCCTGTGTTGCGCAAGGCGGTGGCAAACGCGCGCGGGTTGGGTGTGTCGCTCATTGTTGCGTTATGCAGAAGGCGTGCAAATCAGGCTGCGTAGAATTCACGCGGATCGAGGCCATAGGCTTTGCTTGGCAAGCCGCAACGAATATAAACTGGCGTATCGGAAACGTCGTAGAGAAGATCGCGCGTGCTAGGATTCGTCCGGATCGTCTTGTCCGGCTCGGTGAGCACCAGCACTTTCGGACGCAGGCGCTTGAACTTGCTGTGAGTAACGACAATGGCAACTTCGCCGGTCGAAAGCTCAACCATGCTGCCCACCGGAAATACGCCAATTGACTGGATGAATTGTTCCACCATATCGGCCTGAAACTGGCTGCCGCTCCAGGTAGATAGCATTTGCAGCGCCTGATGTGGCGATATGACTTCTGCGTAGGGTCGGGGTTTGGTCACGGCGGCATAGGTGTCTGCAATCGCGGCCATGCGCCCAAAGGTGCTAATTTTGTCGCCCATAAAATTATTCGGGTAACCACTGCCGTTCATGCGCTCGTGATGCTGGGCGACGCCTTCAAGCACGTCGGGATGAATATTTGGCGTTTCGTGCAGGATCGCCAGACCCAGATCGACGTGTTCCTTGATTTGCTCGAACTCGTCTGCGGTGAGGCGCTCATTTTTTTCCAGAAGCTCGCGCGGCAGTTTTATCTTGCCGACATCGAGCAGCAGACCAAGCATGCCCAATTGCGACAATTGCGTTTTGGCGTAACCGAGATGGCGCCCGAAGGCAACCAGACTTACCGCGACGCTGATGCCGTGGCTGTAAATGTTTAAATCCTGTTCACGCATCCGCGCCACCCACATCAGCGCATCCGGATTGCGGACCATGCTCTCGACCATGTCGTCGATCACCGACTCAATATTTTCGAGCTTCAGGTCGTCACCAGCGCGGATGTCTTCGGCGATGTCGTGCAGCAAATCATTGGTGCGATTAAACGAATCTGCGGCTGGGCCGATTTCATCTTCGACGGTTGTTGTGTCCTCATATATCGTCAACTGCACGGTTTCTGGGATAAAAGCAGGACGCACGAATGGTTCCGGCGGTTCGACCGTTTCCGGGACTGCCTCATCATTGTATGTATCGGTATCGCGGCGGGCAAACATCCCGTTTACGCCTTGACGCAAGTTTCCCCAGAGGCTCCGCAAACCGCCGCCAGACGCGGCGTTCGCATTGACAGATCCGGCGTGGCGTGCGGCGGACGGAGGCGCTAGCTGGCCACGCTGCGGTTCGTTACCCCCATCGTGGCGAATGTCCTTGGTTGAGATCGCAACCTGCTGGGAAGCAGCCCGGCTTATCGGATTTTTTTGCGATGCGCCCAGCAATCGTGCGGCTGAGTCCGTCGGCGTAGTTGACTTTTGTGCATTGGGTGCGGCCGGTTGCTGTGATCGCTTGACCATCACGCGAGGCTCGTTGCCAGGATCGCGCGGGACGAAAGCGAGCTTCTTTTTGGGCCGGTCAAAATCGGGCCCCACCGAACGCTGTGGATCAATCATTACCCATTCGCAGTGCTGGCGCAATTGCTCGAGCTGTTCGTCATCCTCAAGAAGAAATCCCTGCAAGAGAAATGGAGTATCTATCCACGGCCGATCAAGGTCCGCGATAAACATTCCGGCCCTCAGGTCTTTAGTCGCAATTTTTTGATGCATGTCTTGTTTGCTTAAACGCGCAAAAGAAGTTGCGTTGATCGGTCAAAAAAATCAATGCTATTAGCAACAGCTAATATAACATTTGCGTCACTAAAAATTCAGCCAAGAAGCAGGATTCTTTGTGTCTGGCGTGTTTCATATTGTGATCGGGGAAGCCCCTAAAAAAATCCTGTTTGGCAAGTGCCGCGATTCCGTTTATCCTGCCGCACTCTTTGTCCACATAAGTGTGCGCGCCGTGAAATTTGAATTGCTTGGCAGTGATGGCCCCGCGCGACGTGGCCGACTCACGCTCAATCACGGCGTTGTCGACACGCCCGTCTTCATGCCGGTCGGTACCTATGGCACCGTGAAAGGCATGAGCCCGGCGGAACTCACCGAGATTGGCGCAAAAATTGTATTGGGCAATACTTTCCACCTCTGGTTGCGGCCAGGGCTGGATGTCATCGCGAAACACGGTGGTCTGCACAAATTCATGGCGTGGAGCGGGCCGATTCTGACCGATTCTGGCGGCTTCCAGGTTTGGAGTCTTGGCGACTTAAGGAAAATTTCAGAGCAAGGCGTCGCATTTCAATCGCCCATCAATGGCGACAAGTGCTTCCTGTCACCGGAAGAGTCAATGCGCATCCAGCGCGTACTCAATTCTGATGTCGTGATGATTTTCGATGAGTGTACCGCGCATCCCTCCACACACGCTGAAGCAGCGGATTCAATGCGGCTATCGTTGCGTTGGGCACAGCGCTGCAAGACAGAGTTTGTGCAGTCTCAGAATCCTAACGCACTGTTTGGCATTGTTCAGGGTGGCATGTACGAAGACTTGCGCGATGAATCGCTGGCGGCGCTGGTTGAGATCGGTTTTCATGGATACGCGATAGGCGGGCTGTCGGTAGGCGAGCCGAAGGAGGACATGATGCGGGTACTTGCCCACACTGCGCCGCAATTGCCGGCAAACCAGCCGCGATATTTGATGGGGGTCGGCACGCCGGAGGATCTTGTAGCCGCCGTCGGCAACGGCGTCGATATGTTCGATTGTGTGATGCCGACACGCAACGCGCGAAATGGCTGGCTATTCACCCGGTTTGGCGATGTGAAAATCCGCAACGCGCGTTACAAGGATGACACCAGCCCGCTCGACGCGATCTGTGCGTGCTACACCTGTCGATATTTCACCCGCGCTTATCTGCATCATTTGCAACGAACCAATGAAATGCTCGGTGCTCGTCTTAACACAATCCACAATCTGTTTTATTACCAACAATTGATGAGCGAAATGCGTACTGCGATTGAGGGCAAGGCATTTGCACCTTTTGTGGGGAAATTCCATATGGACCGTGCCAGCGGTCCGGTGTGAAGTGGTATAATTTGCGGTTGATTTATTCGCTGGTTTTTAAATTAAACCATTGAATTTTCGGAAAAAGCTGCCATGTCTGAACATGGTCTTTTTTCATCGCATTTTTATTTTTGAGCCCGGAGCCTATATCACATGATCACCAATGCCTATGCCCAAGCGGCCGCCGCGCCCTCTGGTAGCGATTCCTTGATTGGCATGCTGCCGATTTTTGCGATGTTCATTCTGTTGTATTTCCTAATGATCCGGCCGCAGATGAAGAAATCGAAAGAACAGAAGCAAATGATCGATGCCTTGCAAAAAGGCGATGAGGTCATCGCAATGGGCATCATCGGTCGTATTTCAAAAATTGGTGATGGCTATATCGGCCTAGAAGTTGCTGATGGCAAAGTCATTCACATGCAGCGTCAGGCGGTCACGACGTTGTTGCCCAAAGGCACGTTCAACGACGTAATGAAGTGAGTTTTGGCGTTTTTCGTTTGGCCAATAGAAATGTTTAAGTTTTTTAAAAGTCTTTTTGAGCGTTAGCTGACCTAAATGAACAAATACCCTCTCTGGAAATACATCGTCATCGCTGTCGCATTATTGGTTGCCTTGCTATATACGCTGCCTAATTTTTTCGGCGAAGCGCCAGCGGTGCAGATATCCGGCCTGCGCACAAACAAGGCGGATGCTGATACGCAAAAGCAGGTTGAAGAAGCGCTGAAAGCGGCCAATATCGCCACCACCAATGTGGCAATCGAGGGTGATTCGCTAAAAGTGCGCTTCAAGGATGGAGATGCGCAGTTGAAAGGGCGCGATGCGATTCAAGCCAAGCTTGGCTCTGGCTATATCGTCGCGTTGCAACTGATCTCCAATTCCCCGGCATGGCTATCCAGCATCAACGCGTTGCCGATGTATCTCGGTCTGGACTTGCGCGGCGGTGTGCATTTTCTGATGCAAGTCGATATGAAGGCGGTGCTTGATAAAGCGGTTGAGCGTTACACCGGGGATGTGCGCGTGTTGCTTCGCGAAAAAAAGATTTTCTACACAGGCATTTCGCGCGAAGCGGATCGCGTTGTAGCGAAGTTCAAAGAGAAATCTGAACTTGCTAAAGCGCAAACAGAAATCAGTGCCCAGCTGCCGGAATTGCAAATGCGTGACACGGAAGTCAATGGCGAGTTCGTGTTGACCATATTGATGAAGCCGGAGACGCAGAAGAAATTGCAGGAAAATGCGATTCAGCAAAACATTACCGCGTTGCGCAGACGAGTCAATGAACTCGGCGTGTCGGAGCCTATCGTGCAGCAGCAGGGCGCTGAACGGATTTTGGTGCAGCTCGCCGGTGTTCAGGACCCTGCCCGTGCCAAGGATGTTATTGGCCGCACCGCATCCCTCGAAGTTCGGCTGGTCGCCGAGGAACATGCGACTTCACGTAATTACGATGCCTTTGAGCGCTACCGCACAGAACCGGCGCCGTTCGGCACAGAAAAAATCATCGATGAAAAAGGCTTTCCCGTACTTGTGTCTAAATCGATTGCCTTTACTGGCGACAAGATCACCGATGCGCAACCAGGATTTGCGCAGGAAGGTGGCGGCGGAGCGATTGTCAACGTGACGCTAAACGCGGCTGGCGGACGTGCCATGACGATGACGACGCGCGGCAACGTAGGCAAACGGATGGCCGTCATCATGATTGAAAAGGGCAAGCCCGAAGTGCTTACCTGGCCCAACATCAATAGTGAGCTGGGTGCCCGTTTCTATATTTCCGGCATGCCAAGCACACAGGAAGCAAAAAACTTGGCTTTGCTGTTGCGCGCTGGCGCGCTGGCGGCACCGATGGAAATTATTGAAGAGCGCACGATTGGTCCGAGTCTCGGTGTAGAGAATATTGAGAAGGGCAAGCACTCCCTAATGTTCGGGTTTGCGCTGATCGCTGTATTCATGATTCTTTACTACGCATTATTCGGCGTGGTGTCGGTGATTTCGCTGGCCACCAACTTATTGTTTCTGGGCGCGTTACTGTCGATGTTGCAAGCCACACTCACGTTGCCCGGCATTGCGGCCGTGGCATTGACGCTCGGCATGGCGATCGATGCAAACGTGCTTATCAATGAGCGCATTCGCGAAGAGCTCCGCAATGGCATGTCGCCGCAGATGGCGATCCAGACAGGTTATGAGCGGGCGCTGGACACGATTATCGATTCCAACATCACGACATTGATCGCCGGTCTGGCGCTGCTGATCTGGGGCTCTGGTCCGGTGCGTGGCTTTGCCGTTGTGCATTGCCTCGGTATCGTTACGTCGGTGTTTAGTGCGGTGATGGTTTCGCGCGGCATGGTTAACCTGATTTACGGCGGCAAGAAAAATATCGACAAGCTCTCCATCGGTAACGTGAACTGGCACAAACCGCTGAAAGCCGCAGCCTGACAATTTATCCGGGCAACGACGCGAACTAACAAGAAAGAAACAGGATCATGGAATTTTTCAGAATCAAGAAGCCGCTTCCGTTCATGCGCAACGCGAAGATTTTTAACGCAATTTCCTTCGCCACTTTTCTGCTGGCCGTATTTTTCCTATTTTCCAGAGGTCTGCATCTGTCGATTGAATTCGAAGGTGGCATGGTGATGGAAGTAAATTCTGCGAACACCGCAGAGCCTGATCGCATTCGTGAAGCACTGAAAAACGACGGCTTTCTGGATATTTCCGTCATCAACTTTGGCTCGGCCAAAGACGTACAGATTCGGCTGCCGTTAAAGATGGTCGATGGCGCGCAGAACCAAAATGAGGCGATGCAAAAGCAGAGTGACCGCGTCATGGCGCTGCTTAAGAAAATGGATGCCTCTGCAACGCTAAAGCAAACGCAGGTTATTGGTAGCACCGTTGGTAAGGAGCTTGCGTATGACGGCGCGCTGGCGCTGGCGGCGGTTTGTATCGGCATCATGATTTACTTGGCCATTCGTTTCGAGTGGCGCTTTGCTGTCGCCACTATCATCGCGAATTTGCATGACGTCGTCATCATTCTGGGATTCTTTGCATTCTTTCAGTGGGAATTTTCATTGCCGGTGCTCGCCGCCGTGCTTGCGATTCTGGGCTATTCGGTCAACGAATCGGTGGTGGTGTTTGATCGCGCGCGTGAAAATTTCCGTAAGATGCGCAAGGCAACGACTTCAGAAATTTTTGATGCGGCCATTACGGGCACAATTTCGCGCACCATCATCACCCACGGCTTGACGCAAATGATGGTGTTGGCGATGTTGATCTTTGGCGGGCCGAGCCTGTACTACTTTGCATTGGCACTGACCATTGGTATTTGCTTCGGTATTTACTCTTCTGTGCTGGTCGCGTGCCCGATTGCCAAGTATCTCGGCGTATCGCGCGAAGACTTCGTGAAGCCGGTAAAAAAAGAAGGCGATCCGGAAGTCATTTCGGCAAGTCCTTAACCGATATTCGCGAGAGTTGCGTTCGTGGAGTGGCTTAGCGCCGCCATTGATCTGTTGTTGCACCTAGACCGCTACCTCGCGGTCTGGATCGCGGCTTACGGCGCGTGGATTTATGTCATCCTTTTTGTCATCATCTTCGCCGAGACGGGTTTAGTCGTAGCACCGTTTTTGCCAGGTGACTCGTTACTGTTTATTGCGGGCTCACTTGCCGCACTTGGCGGCATGGATGTTCACCTTTTGGTGCTCCTGCTCTTTACTGCGGCGGTAATGGGTAATGTCTGCAATTACGAAATTGGCCGTTACTTCGGCGCGCGTTTCTTCGTAGATGACAAAGCGAGATTTCTCAACCCGAAACATCTGGCAAATACACACGCCTTTTTTGAACGCTGGGGTGCTGCTGCTGTGGTGCTGGCCCGTTTTGTGCCGTTCCTGCGTACCTATGTGCCGTTCGTCGCGGGGATGGCAAACATGACACGTGCAAAATATATTGCTTACACCTTGTTCGGCGCGGCAGTGTGGGTCGGCTCGCTTGTGTATCTGGGCTACTTCTTCGGCAACATCCCCTGGATCAAACAGAATCAGGGCTTGCTGGTCGTCGGCATTATTTTGCTCAGCGTTTTGCCAATAGTAATCGCGGCGGTGAAGGCAAAATTTAGCAGACCTGCTAAGTAGCTTCGCGAAATCAGGCGCGGGCGGTCAGCTTCGCGAAAAATATCGCAGCAACGAAAAATGTTACCGACAGTATCACCTCGCCAAGTGCGAGGCTCGCCGACAGCCCGCGGTCAGACCAGGCGCGCACCACGCCTTCGGTAAAATAAAACAACACGAACATCGACGCCCACTGATACGTGTAGCGTTCGCCCCGCAGAATGCCGAACAGTGGCAGTAGCAAAGGTACGGCCTTCAGGATCAGCCATGAGCCACCCGGCCGTAACGGCGCGAGGAGAGCCTCCCACGCGATGCAGAGGGCGATGAGGGCGATAAGGCTGGTGATTGCGATGTAATGGCAACGCTTTGCGTTTGGACTCAAGCTGGGAAATCCTCAAATTGGTTGGTTGGGCAGGTTGCGATGGTGATCGCGCGGAAATAAAATATCTATAAACTTCAGTATTGGCGGGCTTTCCAGACATAGATGCTGCCAGAGGCCGCACCAGTGCTAGAGTTTGTAAAAATCATTCTCTATAGTCGGGCCAGCGCGTAAACGCAATAAACGTCTCGCCGCTTTCCACCAAATCAGCGTTGACGAATTTCACATTCGCGCCGGGCGGGCCGTTGTGGCACCAAGCGACTAGTTGCTCGATAGCAAATTCATTCCCTTGCGTGATGGCTTCCACGCTGCCGTCTTCACAATTGCGTACCCAGCCGTTGATCTCCAGCGCCTGCGCAACCACACGCATCGATTCGCGAAAACCAACGCCTTGCACACGGCCCGTGATTGCGAGACGTACGGTGACGGTCTCGCCTTTATTATTCATTCGTCGTGGCCGATCTTTTTGCTGCGCACCGATTTCACCGTCGCGCGGGTTTTTTTGGCTTCGATACGGCGCTCTTTGGAGGCGCGCGTGGGCTTGGTGGCGAGGCGTTTCTTCGGTACGTGATTGAGCTTCGTTAGCCGCGTGATCAAGCGTTCAAACGCAGTTTCTTTATTGCGAAACTGGGAGGACGAATCCTGCGCAATCACCACCACGCCGGAAGGCAAATGAGTGAGGCGAATTGCGGAATTGGTTTTGTTGACGTGCTGTCCGCCGGGGCCGGAGGCACGGTAGGTGTCGAGCCGGATTTCGAGCTCGAGCGTTTCACGGTCCACCGCGTACGGCGGCAGCCGCAGCGGTAGATCGCGCTCAGGCACGGCAAATGGATCCCCGCTTTCGCGGGGATGACGCGTCCGTTTCCAATCGTGCGGCGCCTTGCTTGCTCTCTTGGACGGAGCGCGTCATTTGATGCGCATCCCCGGCACGGCGCCTGCATCAGGTGCCAGCAAATAAATGCCGGTGCCATCGCCTGCGGCCAGCACCATGCCCTGCGATTCGCCGAATCGCATTTTGCGCGGCGCAAGATTGGCGACCATCACCGTGTAGCGACCGATCAGATCTTTGGGGTGGTAGGCGCTGCGGATGCCAGCAAATACGGTGCGCTGCTCGATCCCCAGATCGAGTGTCAGGCACAGGAGTTTGTCGGCGTCGGCGACGAGCGCGGCATCGAGAATTTTGGCGACGCGCAAATCAAGGCGCGCGAAATCGTCGATGGAAATTGTCTCCGAAATCGGTTGAATGACGACGGGTTTGGGCGGCTCTGGCGGAACGAGTGCGAATTCAGTCGCCGCGGGTGAAGTCGCATGCGTATCGCCGTTCGCCGGTTTGGAATCTTTGGTGGCATCAGTTTTTTTGTTCGCAGTGGACACTTCCTTCGCGGGTTCAATCAATGCCTCAATCTGCTTGGGATCGATGCGAGCCATCAAGTGTTTGTAGGGCAGGATAGCGTGCCCGTCCTTAAGCGGCTTCGCGGTGGATTTCCAATCGAAGGCGTCGAAATTAAACATTTCGCCAGCAGTCGCGGCAAGTTGCGGCAACACCGGTGCGAGATAGACCGTGAGGTCGCGAAACATCGCGACGGCGGTCGAGCAAACCGTCAGCAGTTCGGCTTCACTGCCGTCCAGTTTGGCAAGCTCCCACGGTTTGTTTGCATCAACATATTGGTTTGCCAGATCAGCAAGCGCCATGATCTTGCGAATCGCCTTGCCGTATTCGCGTCCATCGTAATAGGCACTGATTTCCTCACTCGCCCCGGCAAATTCTTTCGCCGTATCTCTGGGCAGTTGCGGTTTGCCGAGTTTGCCGTCAAATTTTTTGGCGATAAACCCCGCCGCGCGGCTCGCGATGTTGACGTATTTGCCAATCAAATCGCTATTCACGCGGGCGATGAAGTCGTCCGGATTAAAATCGAGGTCTTCAACTTTGTCATTGAGTTTCGCCGCGATGTAGTAACGCATCCATTCCGGATTGAGTCCGAGTTTGATGTACCGCTGTGGCGAAACGCCGGTGCCGCGAGACTTGGACATCTTCTCGCTGTTAAACGTGATGAAGCCGTGCACGAATACATTATTCGGCACTTTGCGGCCTGAGAATTTGAGCATCGCAGGCCAAAACAACGTGTGGAAATAAACGATGTCTTTGCCGATAAAGTGAAACTGCTCCACGTCGTCGTCAGCCAGGAAATCATCAAAGGAGCGTTTCTCGCCGTTGGCCTTTGCTTTGCCGGATTCGAAATAGGCTTTCAGGCTGGCCAGATAACCTACCGGCGCATCGAGCCAGACATAAAAATATTTGCCCGGTGCGTCGGGAATCTCAATGCCAAAGTAGGGCACGTCGCGCGAAATGTCCCAATCATTCAGATTTTTGCCGTCGTCACCCAGCCACTCGGCAAGTTTGTTGACGACTTCAGTTTGCAGTGGCGTTTCTTTTGTCCATTGCTGCAGGAATTGCACGCACTTCTTGTCCGAGAGCTTAAAAAAGAAGTGCTCGGATTTTTTGAGTACCGGCTTGGCACCGGTAAGCGTCGAGTAGGGATTTTTCAGGTCCGTGGGGGCGTAGACTGCACCACAGTTTTCACACGAATCGCCGTACTGATCCTTGGTTGCGCACTTCGGACATTCGCCCTTGATATAGCGATCCGGCAGGAACATGCTCTTCACCGGATCGAAGAACTGCTCGACTTCTTTCGAAGTGATGAGCTTTGAGGCTTTCAGTTTCTTGTAGATGTCCTGCGACAGCGCGACATTCTCTGGCGAGTGCGTTGAGTGCCAGTGGTCATAGCTCATCAGGAAATTGCGCCAGTCGGCATCGTGCTCCGCACCGACGCGCGTGATCAGGGCTTCAGGGGTGATGCCTTCGGCTTCCGCGCGAAGCATGATTGGCGCACCATGCGCGTCCGCTGCACACACGAAGTGCAATTCGTGTCCTTGCATGCGCTGAAATCGCACCCAGATGTCGCCGTAGAGTTGGTCGACAATGTGGCCAAGATGGAGCGGGCCGTTCGCGTAGGGGAGTGCGGTGGTGACGAATATTTTTCGGGGCATCAAAAACTTCTAGGGTTCGGTGAACGCAAAACTGTTTGATTTCAATGATTTTTCTTATACACGATTGTACCAAGGCCTAAACTAATTTGATACACGGTTCCGTGATGCGATCAGCTAAAATTGCGCAAGCAGTTTTATCTCCCGCTGTAAATTTTGTCGAAAATTGAAAGTACCCCATGAGCATCACCAACGAACAAATTCTGAACGCCCTCCGCGAATTGATTGATCCGGTCACCAATGAAAATTTTGTCGAGGGCAAGTCGGCCAAAAACATCAAGATCGAAGGTGGTGATATCTCATTGGAGATCGTGCTTGGTTATCCGGGTAAAAGCGTGACGGAGGGTATTCGCAAGCAAGTGATTGCGCGCTTGAAAAAAGTCGATGGCGTGCAAAATATATCCGCCAACGTCTATTCCAAAATTGTCTCGCACTCAGCACAGCGCGGCGTGAAGCTGGTGCCGGGCATCAAGAACATCATCGCCGTTGCCTCAGGCAAGGGCGGCGTGGGCAAAAGCACCACGGCTGTGAATCTGGCGTTGGCGCTGGCGGCTGAAGGCGCCAGTGTTGGTATGCTGGACGCTGACATCTATGGCCCATCACAGCCGATGATGCTGGGCATCACCGGTCGGCCTGCCTCGAAAGACGGCAAGACGATGGAGCCGATGGAGGGCCACGGTATTCAAGCCATCAGCGTGGGCTTTCTGATCGATCCGGAAACACCGATGGTTTGGCGCGGGCCGATGGTCACCCAGGCGCTTGAACAATTGCTCAATGAAACCAATTGGCATGATCTTGATTATTTGATCGTCGATTTGCCACCCGGCACCGGCGATATTCAACTCACGCTGGCGCAAAAGGTACCGGTGACGGGTGCCGTCATTGTCACGACGCCGCAGGATATTGCGCTGCTCGACGCACGCAAAGGCCTGAAGATGTTTGAAAAGGTTGGCGTTCCGATCATCGGCATCGTCGAAAACATGGCCATGCATGTGTGCACGAATTGCGGACACATGGAACATATTTTTGGCGAGGGTGGTGGCGGCAAGATGGCCAAGGACTACAACATCGATTTGCTCGGCTCGCTGCCGCTGGATATCAGGATTCGCGAAATGGCCGATAGCGGCAAGCCGACGGTGGTGTCCGATCCGGATGGACCGATCTCCGCTATTTACAAGGATATCGCGCGCAAATGTGCGGCAAAAATTGCCAAACAATCGCAGGATCGCAGCGCAATATTTCCAAAGATCGTTATTCAGAACACTTGAAATTTTGAACGAAGGCATTCAGCGCGCGATTGAATTGCGCAACGCTTCGCAACACACTGAAGCGTTGACCATTCTTCTCGACCTGCATAACGTCAATCCAGACGACGCCAAGGTTAATTTTGAACTGGCGAGCACCTTTGGTTCGGAAGGCGTGCGTGATGAAGCGATCGGGTTTTACGAACAAGCAATCGCATGCGGTCTCGAAGGTGAAGAGCTGCGCTGTGCGTTTGTCAGTTTGGGGAGTACATATCGCAGTGTCGGCAGATTCGGTGACGCAGCCCGCATCCTCCAACGGGGCGCGGCAATTTTTCCTGATGCGCCTGAATTCGACGTGTTTCTGGCGATGACGCGCTACCATCTTGGCGAGCATCAGGAAGCGATGCGCCTGCTACTTAACCATATTGCCCAATATTCCTCTGAGCCTTCAACGCAGACTCACAAGCGTGCGATTTCATACTGCGCTGAACACCTTGATCAAGCCGAGGAAAGCTGAGATGTCGGCAGTTTGCGTGGGACAGATTCGAGTGAAAGACGCCGAGGCGTGGGAGCAGTACCGAAGCCGCGTGGGTGCGACGATCACGCAATATGGCGGCACGCTATTATTCCGTGGTCAGCAGGAGCGCCTGTTCAGTGGTGAGACATCGCACGAGAAAATAGTAGCGTTGCAGTTTGAAAATCTGGACGCAGCGAACCGGTGGCATGATTCACCTGAATATCAGGCCCTGATTGCGATCAGGGAACGCGCCGCAGACGTAACGTTGGTGTTGTATCAGACTTGAGTAGTAGCCATGTGGGGCTTAAGACATGTGGCACTTAATACATAACATGGAGCAGCAAGCGTGAGCATAAAATCCGATAAGTGGATTCGCCGTATGGCCAAGGAACACGGGATGATCGAGCCGTTCGAAGCAGGGCAGGTGCGCGAAGCCAACGGCCAACGAATCGTCAGCTACGGCACATCGAGTTACGGCTACGACATTCGCTGTTCCGATGAATTCAAGCTGTTTACGAATTTGAACTCGACCATTGTTGACCCAAAGAATTTCGATCCGAATTCTTTCGTCGATATCAAAGGTGATTCCTGCATCATTCCGCCGAATTCATTTGCGCTGGCGCGCACCGTCGAGTATTTTCGAATCCCACGCAATGTGCTGACCATCTGCCTCGGCAAATCAACTTACGCGCGTTGCGGCATCATCGTTAACGTGACACCGTTCGAGCCGGAATGGGAAGGTTTTGTGACGCTTGAGTTTTCCAATACGACGCCGCTTCCGGCAAGAATTTACGCCAACGAAGGTATTGCGCAGGTATTGTTTTTTGAAAGCGATGAAGTCTGCGAGACTTCCTACAAAGATCGCGGTGGCAAGTATCAGGGACAAAAGGGCGTGACGTTGCCGAAGATGTAAGGGCCGAAAATCAGCCTGGCAGCCGCAGACTTTTGTTCAAACCTACTTCGATCTTTGTTGCCCTTTCATCGTCCTCCGTGAATCGGCAATGGTGCACCCATGGCCTATAATTCGCGTCTCCTCGAAGACAAAAGTATGATCATGAGAACACGTTATGCGCCAAGCCCCACTGGCTATTCCCATCTGGGCAATATCCGTACGGCGTTGTTCGCCTGGGCATATGCACGTCACGAGGGCGGCAAATTCATTCTGCGCATTGAAGATACCGATGTTGAGCGTTCCACCGAAGCGGCCTTGCAGGTAATCCTCGATGCGATGGCCTGGTTGGGGCTCGATTACGACGAAGGACCTTTTTATCAGATGCAGCGCATGCCGCTTTACAAAGCGGCTGTTGCACGCCTGATCGAAGAGGGCAAGGCATACCATTGCTACACCTCTATTGCCGAGTTGGACGCGCTGCGTGAACTACAGACGGCGCGTGGCGAAAAGCCGCGTTATGACGGTCGCTGGCGGCCCGAGCCCGGCAGAGTGCTGCCTTCGATACCGCCCGATGTAAAACCCGTGATACGGTTCCGTAATCCCGTCGAGGGGGCGGTCGTTTGGGACGATCAGGTTAAAGGGCGCATCGAAATCGCCAATGCAGAGCTGGATGATCTCGTGATCGCGCGACCGGATGGCACCCCAACTTATAACTTCTGTGTCGTTGTGGATGACATCGATATGGCAATCACCCATGTCATTCGCGGCGACGATCATGTCAACAATACGCCGCGCCAGATCAATCTGTATCACGCGATGGGCAAAGTGCCGCCGATATTTGCGCATACGCCGACGGTGCTGGGGCCGGATGGTGCCAAGCTTTCCAAACGCCATGGCGCAAAAAGCGTGATGGAGTATCGCGATGAAGGTTATTTGCCCGAGGCGATGATCAACATGCTCGCACGCTTGGGCTGGTCCCATGGCGATGAAGAAGTATTCTCACGCGAACAATTGGTGCAATGGTTCGAGGCAAACAAAATCAGTACGTCAGCATCAAGATTTGATGCCGAGAAACTGCTGTGGCTCAATCATGAACACATCAAGCGTGCGGACAGCGGCGCGCTGGTGGCGCAACTGAGGCCATTCCTGCAAAAAAATGGCTACGCAGTTGATGCCGGGCCAGACATTGCCCGCGTGGCCGATCTGCTGCGCGACCGATCAGCAACACTGGTCGATATGGCCGAAGCGGCGCGGTACTTTTATGTCAGACCTCAACTGGATGGTGCGCTGCTAGCACTACACTTCACTGACACCGCCGCGCCTGCGCTCGCCGAGCTTGAC
>JANOQY010000242.1:0-5143 GCA_031414995.1 Betaproteobacteria bacterium | reverse complement strand
GCCACTTGTCCTGTGCAAATACGGGTGCGGCGAGCGTACAAAGTGCGGCAAGCAAAATCGCAAACAATGGCTTTGAAGATTTCACGGTGTTCTCCTCGGGCAGAAAATATTTTTAGTTAGTGAATTTCAGGGTCCGGCGTGGCGTGTTCCGGTGACGCACCATCTTCCAGGAAATCAAAATCGCAGCCTTTGTCGGCTTGTGTCACATGCTTAAGATACAGCGTTCCGAAACCGCGTGTGTAGTGCGGTTTTGGCGGCACCCACTCGGCGCGGCGGCGTTCGAGTTCGGCGTCGCTGACCTTCAAATTCAGGGAGCGATTGGGGACATCGAGTTCGATCACATCGCCGTCCTGCACAAACGCCAACGGCCCGCCGACATGTGACTCCGGCGAGATGTGCAACACGCAGGCACCGTAGCTGGTGCCGCTCATGCGTGCATCCGAGATGCGCAACATGTCACGCACGCCTTGCGCCAGCAGTTTTTTGGGCAGCGGCAATTGTCCCCACTCGGGCATACCCGGTGCGCCCTGCGGGCCGGCGCTTTGCAGGACCAATACCGAATCCTTGTCGACATCGAGATTGACATCATCGAGGCGCGCGGCCATATCGTTGTAATCGCGAAACACCACGGCACGACCTGAGTGCTTTTGGAATTGCGCTTCCATGGCCGCCGGTTTGATCACCGCGCCGTTAGGCGCAAGATTACCGCGCAATACCGCCAGACCATCGGATGCAACCAGCGGATTGCTGCGCGGCCGAATCACATCGTCGTGATACACCGCAGCATCCGCGATGTTCTCGCCAAGCGTGTGGCCGTTCACGGTAGGAACGGTGGTGTCGAGCAGATCGGTGAGCTGGGCGAGCATGCCGCGCAGGCCACCGGCATAGTAAAAATCTTCCATCAGATATTTTCCTGACGGGCGGATGTTGGCCAGCACCGGTGTACGGCGCGCGAGCGCATCGAAGCGTGCGAGGTCGAGCGCGACGCCGGCACGGCGCGCCAGCGCGATCATGTGCACGATGGCGTTGGTCGAGCCGCCAAGTGCCAGCACCGTGGTGACGCCATTATTGATAGCACGCTCGTCGACGACATCGCGAATACACAAATCCTCCCACACCATATCGACGATGCGTTTGCCGGTGAGCGTGGCCATCTGCGCATGGCGCGAATCCGGTGCAGGAATCGAGGCCGCACCAGAAAGCGTGAGGCCCATCGCTTCAGCGGCACTGGTCATGGTCGAGGCGGTACCCATCGTCATGCAATGGCCGGGTGAGCGGGCAATCCCCTCTTCCACACCTTGCCAGTCTTCCTCGGTGATATTGCCCGCGCGCAGCTCGGCCCAGTATTTCCAGGTGTCACTGCCGCTGCCCAGGAAGTCGCCTTTGAAATCACCGCGCAGCATCGAGCCGGCCGGCATGAATATCGTCGGCAGGTTCATCGACAACGCACCCATGATCAAAGCAGGCGTCGTTTTGTCGCAGCCGCCCATGAGCACGCAGCCGTCGATCGGATAGCTGCGTAGCAATTCCGCGGTTTCCATTGCGAGCAGATTGCGATAAAGCATCGTGGTCGGTTTCTGGAACGGTTCGGAAAGCGAAATCGCCGGCATCTCCACCGGGAAACCGCCCGCCTGCCAGATGCCGCGCTTTACCTCCTCAGCGCGTTGACGAAAATGGCTGTGACAGGGATTGATGTCGCTCCAGGTATTGATAATCGCGATCACCGGCTTGCCGGCATAGTCGGAGCGGTGATAGCCCATCTGCGCGGTGCGCGAACGATGACCGAAAGAACGGAGATCGTTGACGCCGTACCATCGATGGCTGCGCAATGTTTCCGATGTTTTGCGGGTTTTCATGCGGCTTTATTGAGAGCGACATTACGGTCAAATGCCAACAATGCCATGGCCACCGGCGCAACTTGTGCGCGCTCCGCTGCGGTGAGCCCCGTCAGCATTGGCAGCATCGGCCCCATATCGGCAATGCCGGCAAGGGTAATGCCGTCGTGCAATACGCGAATCGGCGAAATGCCATCACGGCAATCTTCGAATGGCATGTAAACAGAACGTATGGCTTCGGCTTCCTCAAAGCGCTTATGTTTCAACAGCTCGAGCATTTTCATCGTGCCGTTTGGCGCCACACAGATTGACCCCGAGGTAAAGCTGGTCAAACCGAAATCGCGCAGATGAATGATGGCCGGACGTTCGCCGATGCCGGACACGATATAGCGCACATCCACCGCATCGCACAGCGCCCGCAGATAGTCGTCTTTCGCCGGATCGGCCCTGACAGGCGCGTACTTGACGCTTGCCACACGGCCTTCGTCGACCAGCGCCTTAAGGGTTGCGGGTTTCAGGTAGGGGTCGGATTTGATATAGACGACCGCCGGTTTGCCCATCGCATCGGTGATGCGCCGGATGCCAATGCCCACCCCCTCATCCGTAAACGGAAACGTCATCGGCAACACCATCGCGGTGGGATACTCGCTGGTCTTGATGATGGCAGCCTGATCGATGGCCTTGCCGTAATCGGGGCCCAATGAGGGCAGGATCCAAGTATCCGGCCCCGCCGCTTCAGCCAGAAAGTCCAGCGTCGCGGCATATTCAGAAAGGGCGATGTGATAAAAATTGGCGTTGCCGCCATACATGATCGAGCGCACGCCGCCGGATTCAAGGTGGGTGATCAGGGCGCGATTGGCTTCTTTGTTCAACGAGAAATCGGTATGTCGCGCCATGGGCGGTACAGCGATGACGGAGCGAAGCAGGTCTTCTTTGGTAATGGGTGTTGTTTTCATTACAGGCTCCGGGCGAGGTCGCGAATATTGAAATGTGAAACTAATATGGTAGCGCTACCATTTTGGATTTTAGGGTGGCCTCGATTCGGTGTCAAGCGCCATGCGGAAACGCATCAAGCCAGTTGAGCAACGTACAGCGTTACGCGCTATCCCTCTTCACAATCGAAAACCCAAGATCAATCACGCGCTCCGCGACCGCGCGCCCTTCTGCCCGCTCAACAATAAACCGCGCCGCCTGTCGCCCGATCGCATTTCCGTCAATCCGCACCGTAGTAAGTGCAGGGTGCGTATCCCCGGCAAACGCCAGGTCGCCAAAGCCGAAAACCGCAAAGCGCTCGGGCACCGCAATCCCGCGCGCCTGCGCCTCGGTTATGACACCCAACGCCAGAATATCCGAGCTGCAAAACACCGCATCAGTATCAGGATGACGGTTCAATAAATCCGCCAGCCCCGCGCGCCCATTGCCGAGTGTGGTGGGTGCAGGGACCACGCAAGCCGGTACGGTAGCCACTCCCAACCGCAGCGCGGTTTCCACAAAACCCTTGCGCCGCAATCCGGCGCGATGGTCGTCAGCAGTAACGATGGCCAGGCGTTTGCGACCCTGCGAGACCAAGTATTCAGCCGCTGCATTGCCGACTTTCTCGTGGGAAAAGCCGACCAGCATGTCAATCGGCGTCGGCGTCAAATCCCATGTCTCCACCACCGGTATGCCGGAGGCCAACAATCGACGCCTTCCTTCCGCCGAATGCATGATGCCCGTCAGCACGATTCCATCGGGTCGCCGTCCGATGATTGCATCTAGCAGCGCATCTTCACGCGCACCGCTGTATCCACTCTGACCGAGCATCAACTGATAGCCAGTCTCAGCTAGCGCCTCAGTTAGTGCTTGCACCGTTTCCAAAAACACCGGCCCCGCGATGGTGGGCACCAGCGCTGCAACAAGTCGGCTACGGCTCGATGCGAGCCCGCCAGCCAGCATATTCGGCACATAGCCGGTTCGCTCGACAGCAACCTGAACGCGCTTGAGCGCCTCGGGCGAAACCTTGTCCGGTGTGTTTAGCGCGCGCGATGCGGTGATGGCTGAAACACCGGCGACTTTTGCGACATCCGATAACGTGATACCGCCGGAACCGCGACGTGAGCGGCGTTCGCGAGGTGGTGACGTGACGTTTGAGGGGGTTGATGCCACACGCTTAGACATGCACCGATGTTAGCGCAATCGCTTACGCATTGTCTGAAATACAACTCAACACAATCGATGTACTGCGAATTTGCAGGAGGCAGTATGGATATCAACCCTGTTCGCACCAAACGGGAATATAACGACGCCCTCAAAACGGTGGAAGGTTCATGAACGCCAAGACTGGCGGTCTCGAGGGTGTCCGGCTCGACGTACCGGTTACGTTAATTCAAGCGTATGAAGCGAAGCAAGAATTCAAATCCCCTAAGTTTCATTCAAGACACGTCAACGATATTGAGTCCAGCCTTTCGTGCAGCCGCGAGCTGACGATAATCAGCCGACACGAATTTATCCGGTACCACCGCAAGAGCACATGCGACATGAAGCGCGTCCATTGCCCGAAGTGGATGAGATTCCAATAGGGACACTACCGAGGCCAAAATTTCCACTGTGATCTGGCAGATGTCAACATCAGCCAGATCGGCCATCGCATCCGCCTTCAGTTTTTGATAATCCGCCTTTGCGAGTCTTTTTTCCCTGACTAACCGGGAAAACGTCGAGATCAGTTCCGGCAGGCAAATGACACTGACGACGAGGCTGTCTGCTTGTTGGCATAACGCTACGACGTTGTCAGACCCCTCCTCGAACACATAACGTTTTGCAAACGCCGACGTATCCAGAAATACCTTCACGCCGATTTGTCCCGATCACTCAATATCTCGCGGCTCAATGACAACCCCTTAATTGTCAGCGGTGTCATTTGCCTTTTCCACGATGGAGTTCCCGAACGGATAGGCACAATTTCTGCAATGGGCTTGCCGTTGCGAAAAACGCGAACCGACTGACCACCTTCGACGGCATCAAAAAAGTACTTGGCGCGGTTGCGCAATTCGGTAAACGTGGCGTCTGGCATATGGCCTCCTGTACAGATGTGTGCATTATGATGTACAGATTTGAGGCGCGTGTCAATGCGTGCGACAGAATGCTGCGAAAAGGCCTGCGGGTGCGCACTTCGCCCCGCCGAGCCACTATCTAGTAGAACAAACCATTAAATTCGCGTCGATTGGGACATATAAATCCCGCTGTGACTTGAAATCTTCAACTTTCGGCACTATCATTTAGCACTCTAAAAGGTTGAGTGCTAACAATTGCCGTGCTCCCTTTCTGTTTCC
>JANOQY010000241.1:0-10065 GCA_031414995.1 Betaproteobacteria bacterium | reverse complement strand
AACTTTTGAGCTATTAATTGTATTTAGTTTGTGTCGCCAAATTTTACACTTCGGAATTTATATTGGCCGACCGGCGACTTAAGACCTTGATTTATTGACGGTGTTGAAAGCGGGCGTGATTCCTGCTTAGTGTGGGTTTCGTTGAGTGGCAAATAGTGCTCTCTTCGATCAGGTCCTGGCATAGCCGGGTTTTGCAGTCTTTCAGGGACAACATATGATAAATGCTAAAAAAATGTCTTTTGGCAAGTGGTTGAGATCATTTCTTTTCGGCGCAATGCTGCTGGGCGCAACCGCACAAGCTGCCTTCGCCACGGTGTTTCTCACCAGCAATCGCGCGGCGATTGGCCCAGGTTTCACTGTTGGTTGGAACGGGTCAGGCCCGGAGTTTACCCAGCTCGGCTCGACATTCACGCAAGGACCAGTGACGGTTAGTGGCGCGGATGCATTTACTATTTTCAGTGGCGGCACTTACAACGGGGATTTTTTGGCATCTGACTGGATCCTTGCGCTGTATCAACTGACTGATCTTAATTCCGGGCCATTAGCAGGTATATTCAGCATCGCGTTTGCCAATGCAGTTAGTTCGGTAGGTGCACAACTGCAAGCGTTGAATTTTGGCCCGTTCGCCGGCACCATAAGCGCATTCGATTCAGCCAACGTCTTGTTAGGCGCGTTCAATATCGCTGGCAACACCTTGGGCAGTGGCGACGGGTCAGCCGTATTTGCGGGGATCATTAGCGATTCAATTAATATCAGCCGCATTGAGTTTTCCGGTTTTGGCGATGGCGCGGGCATCAATCAGCTTAGCGCAGGCACCACAACCGTCCCTGAGCCAGGCACACTCTTATTGCTGATAGGGCCGCTGGTGTTCTTGGCTGCCGCCAAGCGTAGACGCCGCAACCAAGCCTAAACGCGTTATCGCGTTGTACGCATATTGATCGAGCCTGTTGGTGAGCGGCGGTCGGGCCAGAGCATGGTGGGTAGTGTTTATTTTGCCCGCCTTGCTGTCCGCTGCCACCTCCGCACAGGTGCCTGATCGGTTGCTCGCGCGTAACGCGATTCGATATCTAGGCCTAACGCCAGAACAAGTGGGCGCAATGAACGTCATTCATGCCTCCTGGATAGAATATCGCGCCGAAGCCTTTACACGCGCGGCGCGCATCGAATCTTTGATCACCATGAAGACGCGGGACAAGAACACTGACCCGGTTGTGCATAGCCAGCAAAATTCGGGCCTCGAAGCCATCTGCTTGCAGTCAAACGAGCGTCGTAAAAAAGCGATGCTCGATACGCGAGCTTTGCTGAAGCCAGCGCAGATTGCCCAGCTGGCTACGCTCGAACAAGCGATAGGGTTAATGCCTATCGTTGAATCCGCTGAGAGCGTCAATTTGCTGTCGGGAACACTGCGCGGGCCACCTGCGGGCATGCCTGACGGAACAATTGATGTCGAATTCGGCTACTCTCGCACCGTTGGCGTTCCGCTTCCGGGCTGTCGCAAGTCACCGCAGATAATTCGCCCCGGCATGGAGTTAAGTAAAGACAAGTAATGTTTTATCCGCAACCGAAATATGTCCCGAAATGTTTTGCAGCACGCATTTTATTTTCTGTCTCTTTGATAGCAACATCCGCAATCTCTTGGGAGAAATGTCATGAAACAAAATAGCTTGATCATCGGTGCTCTAGCGACGGTCGTAATCACAATCACCGGTTGCGCGCATACTGATTTGCAAACCGCAGCGCGAAACACGCAAACGGGGGATGCACCGACTGCCGCAAACGCACCAACCGATCCGCGTGTGGCAGAGCGTGTGGCTCAGTTCATTAGAAAAATGCCCGCAAAGCTGAGCAAACAAACAAAACTTGCGCGTGCAGATCAAGTCGCGCAGTGGCAGCAAACGTGGGGATTGAGAGACGCGCAGGTCCCATTCGATCAACCTCAGGGTGCGCTTACGCACTTTCTATCCAAGCGTCTTGCAGAAGGACAGTCGACAACCCTCGGCCCAACAGATTATCTGGATGCGCTACAGCAAGCCGCGACAATGCCGGTTTACTCGACCTTTGAAAGCAGATTCGTCGCAGGCGCAAATCAGCAGACACCACTTACCTCGTCGCCGAGCATCGCCTCGGTCGTCAGCCCAGGTCTGGGCGGTACGTGGACGGCAATGGGACCTGGAAATATCGGCGGTCGTACGCGCGCGATCCTGATTCATCCAACAACGCCGATGACAATGTGGGCATCTGGCTCGGCAGGCGGCGTCTGGAAAACCACCGACGGCGGTACCACTTGGACACCTAAAGCGGATTTGCTGGTCAACATCGCAGTCAACTCCATGATGCTTGACCCGCGCAATCCGGATATCCTATATGCCGGAACCGGTGAGGGATTCTTCAATGGCGACGCTGTCAGAGGTGCTGGCATCTTGAAGTCCACCGACGGTGGCGAAACTTGGGCGCAGCTTGCAAGCACAGCCAATGCTGATTTTTTCTATGTGCAAAAGATCGTCATGTCACGTGGTTCAAGCCAGCGCATTTACGCAGCGACGCGCACGGGTGTCTTTCGTAGCGTTGATGGCGGCGGTGTCTGGACGAAAGTACTGGATGGCACGGCCGTAAATGGATGTATGGATTTAGCCATTCAGACTGACCGCGCGCTAGCGATGGTATTTGCCTCCTGCGGTACGTTTACGCAGGGTGCCATTCATCGCGCGTTAGATACGTCGGCGTCTCCTCAAGCGTGGACATCAGTATTCTCGCCACCGAACATGGGCCGTACTTCGCTGGCCCTCGCACCGTCGAATCAGAACATCATCTACGCGATGGCCGCCAGCAACCAAGCAGGTAATTTTAACAACGGCCTGCTGGGTGTATTCCGTTCGACGACCTCTGGTTCAAGCGGCTCCTGGACGACCCGCGTCAACAACACGAGCCCGACGAAATTGAACACATTGCTGCTGTCGAATCCAGTATTTGGTGCATTGGGCGAATGCGGTTTCGGCACGACCCAGTTCCTGAACCAGGGCTGGTATGACAACATCATCGCCGTTGATCCGGTTGACCCAAATATTGTCTGGGCCGGCGGCATCGACCTGTTCCGCTCCAATGATGGGGGACAAAACTTTGGTCAGGCGTCCCACTGGTGGTTCGGGCGCGGCGTTGATCCAGAGTATGCCCATGCCGATAACCACGCAATTGCCTTTCACCCACAATACAACGGCACTACCAATAAAATCATGTTCAATGGTAGTGATGGCGGTATTTTTGTCACCAACGACGCACGCGCACCGGTGGCGTTCTCACCAAATCCGATCACGTCGGCCTCGCCTGTTTGCGGAAATACCGCCCCCGGTGGGCTCGCTTGGGGAGAAAAAAACAACGGCTACCAAGTCACACAGTTTTATCACGGCGCTACGTATCCAGACGGCGATACCTTCATTGCCGGTGCGCAGGATAATGGCACTATTCGCGGCGTGACGGGATTGCCAAACGCATGGCAGCCGATTTCTGGCGGTGACGGTGGATACGTCGCGGTAAACCCCTTAAACACCAATATGCTTTGGTCGGAGTTTACGGGGCTATCTATCCAGCGCAGCATCAATGGCGGCGCATCGTTTAGCCCGTTCAGAACCGGCATCACTGAGGGCGGCGGCAATTTCTTGTTTATCACGCCGTTCGCACAAGATCCCTCAAACCCCAACAATATGTGGATCGGTGGCGCAACGCCTTGGCGGAATACGAACGCAACTGGTGCTGGCTCGCCAGCTTGGGTGCAAGCTGGCGCGTTCTTCGGTTCCCGCATCGGCGCGTGGGCTGTTGCGCCACAGACTAGCGACCGCGTCTACGCGGGCACGGGTACAGGCAGTACAGCCAACAATTGCCGTGTATTCACCACCGGTATCGCCACCACCTCCACAGCGACAACCGTGTGGAGTTCCAGCAAAGTGCGGCCTGATGCATGTTTCGTGTCTTGGGTCGCCGCCGATCCGGTAACGTTGGGAACCGTGTACGCGACAGTGTCGACTTTCAACACCGGTACAAGCGTTGGCCACGTCTTCAAATCCACCAACTTTGGCGCCACTTGGACAAGCATTGACGGCTCCGGTGCCACCGGCATTCCCGATGTACCCGTACACACCATCGTGGCTGATCCAAATGACAATCAGCGGCTCTATGTGGGCACGGATATTGGCGTCTTCATCTCACTCGACGGCGGCGCAAACTGGGCACGCGAAAATACCGGTTTCGCGAATGTCATCGTTGAAGCGCTGACGATCAAAAACACAGCACCGCGTTATATTTACGCGTTTACGCACGGCCGTAGCCTCTTCCGCGCATTGCTGCCTTAAGCAAAGTTAAACGTTAAATTTAGCCCGTTCCCGATGACGTCGGGGACGGGCTTTTTCTTTTAGCCTGATCGCGCCTACGTGACATGAACCCTGAAGAAATCATACAGGCAACGCAGTCGATACCCGCCGACTAAATTGGCAAAGTCTATATCTGGTGGGGCTATCAGGGCAATAACGACCTGTGATGCCCGCCAGTGCTAGTGCTCATATCTTTTATGCTAAGCGGAAACCGCCCGATAAATCCATATTCCCGCCGCAGTCAATAGCAATGAAACCAACAAGTGCGATGCCGCCACACCTAGCGCCCACATGACTTCACCACGTTCAATCAACTCAATCACTTCAGCCGAATACGTCGAAAACGTCGTTAAGCCCCCTAGAAATCCGGTGACCGCAAACGATCGCCATGCGGGCGACAATTCCGGATGTTTGGAAAAGTAAGCGACAGCGATCCCGACTAGAAAACCGCCGATCGCATTCGCTACAAACGTGCCCAACGGAAAAAATACCAGTCGCGAGTTGAGCCACGACGATAATCCCCACCGCGCCCATGCACCAATCGCCGCACCCAGTCCCACCGCCAGAAAACCGCTAGTGATCGCATTCAACCCTGCGGCCCCTTTCCTTCCAGCACCCCCCGAAGCGTTGCAGGTATCGGCAACGACTTTCCAGTGATGTAGTCAAACCAGACGATCACGAATTCGCCGATTGCCGCAGGCTCACTTTCACCTTCGAGTGTCAACGTGCTCACGACATTGAAGCTGCTTCGCCCGATCTCACCTGCGAACAGCGTCACTTCAACATTGGCGGGATAGGTGACCTGCTTTTTATAAGTGACGCTGGCTTTGAGCAAAATCATTCCCTCACCGTTGCCGTCCCAGCGAAGTCCGAGCGACTCGCTCCAGATAACACGGCTTTCCTCGAAATAGCGCAAATACGCGCCGTTGTTGATATGCCCAAGCGCGTCCATTTCGCCCCAGCGAAGCGGAAACCGTATCGATGATAGTTGCGGGCCCAACTTTGTTTCCGGATGATCCACGGTACGAAGTTCCCAAGTTAATGTTGCCTCTATAATACTTGCAACCTCTTTGAAGACCCAATGCCCCATGAGTGAACGCGAATCAATGGAATACGATGTTGTCATCGTCGGTGCCGGCCCGGCCGGACTAGCGGCGGCAATACGGCTAAAACAACAGGCTGCTGCAGATGGTACTGAAGTCACCGTTTGTATCGTCGAAAAAGGCTCTGAGGTCGGTGCGCATATTCTCTCCGGCGCGGTGATGGACCCGATTGCGCTGACAGAGTTGATGCCCGACTGGAAAGCGCTGGGCGCACCGCTTAACCAACCGGTAACCGAAGATCGTTTTCTGTTTTTGTCAGAATCAGGCGCTCGCAAGGTGCCGAACTGGATGCTGCCAAACTGCTTCAAGAATCATGGCAATTATGTGATCAGCCTAGCCAATGTGTGCCGCTGGCTGGGCACAAAAGCGGAAGAACTCGGTGCAGAGATTTATCCGGGGTTTGCGGCCGCAGAAGTGCTGCTCAATGACGATGGATCAGTCAAGGGCGTTGCCACCGGAGACATGGGCATCGGCAAGAATGGCGAACATACCAACCGCTATGCGCGCGGCATGGAGCTCCACGCCAGATACACGTTTTTTGCCGAAGGTTGTCGCGGCAATTTGGGCAAAGAATTACAGACGAAATTCAATTTGCGCGACGGACGCGACCCGCAAGTCTACGGCTTGGGATTGAAAGAGCTTTGGGAAGTAAAACCTGACAAGCATGTGCCTGGATTGGTGGTGCACACCGCCGGCTGGCCGCTTGACACCGACACCTACGGCGGTTCGTATTTGTATCACCTTGAGAACAATCTGGTCGCAGTCGGCTTTGTGGTTGGCCTTGGCTACAGCAATCCCTACCTGTCGCCGTTTGAAGAGTTTCAGCGCTATAAAACGCACTCCGCCATTCGCGGATTTTTCGATGGCGGCAAGCGCGTTGCGTACGGCGCGCGCGCGATCAACGCGGGTGGGCTGCAATCGTTGCCGAAGCTGGCGTTTCCGGGTGGCGTGCTGATCGGCGACGATGCCGGATTTCTCAATGCATCGCGCATCAAAGGCAGCCATGCAGCGATCAAGAGCGGCATGCTGGCGGCGGATGCAGCGACAGCGGCATTAAAGGCTAACCGCAGTAATGACGAGTTAGCCGATTATCCGGTTGCCTTTGAAGCAAGCTGGCTGCATGAAGAGCTACATGTCGCGCGCAACTTCAAGCCTTGGATGAGCAAAGGTCTCTACACCGGCACGTTGATGGTGGGCATCGACCAAGTCGTATTCGGCGGCAAGGCACCTTGGACACTTCACCACCAGCACGCCGACCATGAAACCCTGAAGCAAAAGTCCGAAGTCACGCCGATCACCTATCCCAAACCGGACGGCGTGCTCACGTTTGATCGCCTCTCATCGGTATTCATTTCCAACACCAACCATGAAGAAGATCAGCCAGCACATTTGACGTTGCTCAGCGCGGCTGTTCCGGTGAATACCAATCTCGCGTTATACGACGGCCCCGAATCGCGCTATTGCCCCGCTGGCGTCTATGAATTTGTCGAAACAGCGGACGGCGCCAAGAAGTTGCAGATCAACGCCCAGAATTGCGTACACTGTAAAACTTGCGACATAAAGGATCCCACTCAGAACATTAAGTGGGTGGTACCCGAAGGTGGCGGTGGCCCCAATTACCCGAATATGTAGTCGCTCCAGCTACCGCCTTGAAAACGCAACTAATCCCAACGATCACAGATAAGCGAGGTGTGTCATGAAACCCGTCTCGGAACTGTTCAACAATCGTGCAGGCAGCGGCGCAACACTCTGGAGCGTCACACCGGATGACACCGTATTTGAAGCGATCAAAGTGCTCGCGGAAAAAGGTGTGGGTGCCTTGATCGTCATGGAAAAAGGCAAGCTGGTCGGCATTCTTTCGGAGCGCGATTACACCCGTAAAATTGCCCTCCAAGGCAAGAATTCGAAAGAAGCAAAAGTCCGCGACATCATGACTTCCAACGTGTTTACGGTCAGCCCGAAAACGCGGACGCGCGAGTGCATGGCCATCATGTCTGAAAAGAATTTTCGCCACCTGCCTGTGGTCGACGGCGATACCGTCGTCGGTATGCTGTCGATTCGCGACCTGATGAACGACATCATCCTTGAGCACGAAAACACCATTTCGCAGCTTGAGAATTACATCAAGGGCTGACCCAGATTGCCGAAGCACCTCATTCGTTGCCCGTGGTGCGAGAACTCTTCACTCGGCAAGCTATATACCGACTACCACGATATTGAATGGGGCGTGCCGGTTCACGATGACCGTGTGCTGTTCGAGTTCCTGATTCTCGAAGGCGCGCAGGCGGGTCTTTCGTGGTCAACGATTCTCAATAAACGCGAAAACTATCGCGCGGCGTTTGCCAATTTTGATCCGGCAAAAATCGCTCGCTTTTCGGACGAGAAATTAGCAGCCCTGCTTATCGATTCAGGCATCGTCAGGAATCGCCTGAAAATCCGAAGTGCGGTCATCAACGCCATGGCATTTCTGACCGTACAAAAAGAATTCGGCAGCTTTGATGCCTACATCTGGGCGTTTGTCGGCGGTAGGCCAAAACTAAATCGCCGGTCCTCGATGGCCGGTGTACCAGCGAAAACAATCGAATCCGATGCCATGAGTAAAGACCTGAAAAAGCGCGGATTCAAATTTATCGGCTCCACCATCTGTTATGCCTTCATGCAAGCCACCGGAATGGTGAATGATCATCTGCTCGATTGCTTTCGATATAAAGAAGTCAGTCGTTGAAAACTGCGTTTGATGTAATCGTCGTCGGTGCGGGTGCAGCCGGCATGATGTGTGCCGCCGAAGCTGGCAAACGCGGCAAAACGGTGCTGCTGATCGACCACTATCATAAGCTTGGCGAGAAAATCCGTATCTCAGGCGGGGGCCGCTGCAACTTCACCAATATCAATACGCGGCCCGAAAATTTCCTCTCGAACAATCCGCATTTCTGTCGCTCCGCCCTCGCCCGCTACACACCGCAGGATTTCATCAAGCTGGTGGACAGCCACGGCATCGCCTGGCACGAAAAAACGCTCGGACAATTATTTTGCGATGACAGCGCTGTGCTGATTATCAACATGCTTAAAACCGAATGTGATCGCGCCCATGTTGAGTTGCGCATGAGCTGCGGCGTGAATGGCGTGACGCGTGAAGGTAACGGCTTTCTTGTTTCGACGGCGCAGGGAAATTTCAAGTCTGCCGCACTCGTCGTCGCGACTGGTGGCTTGGCGGTACCCAAGATTGGTGCGACACCGTTCGGTTACAAAATCGCCGAGCAATTTGGCTTGAAAATCGTGCCGCCACGCGCAGCGCTGGTGCCATTGAGTTTCGATCCCGAAAGTCTGGTGCAATACGGTGATCTCTCTGGCCTGTCGCTTGACGCTGAAGTATCCTGCAACGGCGGCGTCTTTCGCGAAGCACTGTTGCTCACCCATCGCGGACTCTCTGGTCCGGCGATCTTGCAGATTTCCTCTTACTGGCAAAACGGATCACCCAGAGAACCGATTCATATCAATTTGCTGCCCGATGCTGCGGCGCTCGAATGGCTAACCGCACAGCGCCACTCAAAAACACAACTCAGCAACCTGCTGGCCGAACGCTTTCCCAAACGACTTGCGCAGCAATGGTGCGAGGCGCATCAACTAACGAAACCGGCGATTCAATTCAGCGATAAGGCATTTGCGTCAGCACTCGATGAACTTCAGGACTGGCGGGTAAAACCCTCCGGCACGCTGGGCTACAACAAAGCCGAAGTCACCTTGGGCGGCGTCGATACGCACGCGCTGTCGTCAAAAAGCATGGAAGCCAACGATGTGCCGGGATTATTTTTCATCGGTGAAGTTCTCGATGTCACCGGTCATCTGGGCGGATTTAATTTTCAATGGGCGTGGGCTTCTGCCGTGGCTGCGGGGCAGGCGCTATGAGCAGCGATATGATTCGCGATAACCCGATCAAGCTGGTTCTCGATACCAATGTCGTCATCGACTGGCTGGTCTTCGACGATCCGTTCATGGACCCGCTACGACACGGCGTGCGCGATGCCCGACTGGTGGTGCTCACCCATCCGCCCGCAATTGATGAACTCGAACGTGTCCTTGCGTACCCGCAATTGAAACTTGATGTTGCCCGGCAACGTGAAATTTTTGCGCGCTACAACGCGCAGACGACTAGCGCAAAAATGCCTGAAGCCTTTTCGCCAAAGCATCTGATGCTGCCGGGCGGATTTCCACGCTGCCGCGACCGCGACGACGAACCTTTTCTTGCGCTCGCTTACCACGCGCGCGCCGACGTGCTGGCGTCGCGGGACAACGCGGTATTCGGGCTCAAATCACGCGCCGCAAAATTTGGCGTGACGA
This sequence comes from Betaproteobacteria bacterium, assembly GCA_031414995.1. Classification (GTDB taxonomy): domain Bacteria; phylum Pseudomonadota; class Gammaproteobacteria; order Burkholderiales; family Usitatibacteraceae; genus UKL13-2. Next base: position 263 of record JANOQY010000241.1, on the reverse strand, counting down.
TACTCAATGTGCAGCAGTTGATTACGATGCTTTCAAAACAAAATACGTAGATCAAGCACTGGAGAGCTTGTTGGCGGCATTTCGCCCTGAAGTGCACGCCAGTGCTAGATTTTGGCTATTTCTACCACTAGTGTCCCAACGTTTGGAACAGGGTACCTTGGACGGATTGGTTTGATGGCGAATCTGGCTCGAAGCACGGTCTGAGCAGATTGGGTATTGGAATGGTTTCGAACAGATTGAGGCTCAGTACGCGCAAGATTTCA
>JANOQY010000240.1:0-5936 GCA_031414995.1 Betaproteobacteria bacterium | reverse complement strand
TGAGCGTCAATCTGAAAGGGCACAGCAAACCACTTCCCGTTTCGCGCGCCTATCAGCACTTGTTCAAGCATATGTAGTTTTTCGCCGCATGCGCCGGGATGAAGAGCTGGACGCCGTGCGCGCCATAGCCGAAAAAGACTGAAAATTGCCACAATCCACAAGCAAGCCGCGAAACGTTGACCCTATCAACGCGTCGAAAATTGACAGGATCTTTTGACTAAGGTGGGAGCGTCATCTTCGTCAGCGCGACCAACGGCTTGGTCATCTTGACCAGTTGCAACGGTTGTCGCGCCCGCTCCGGTACCGGAAACGGCAACACACCGTATCCCGCAAAACCCAGCTTGGCGTAGAAGGGAAACAAATCCTCGCGTGCGTTGACAACGGTGATATCGAGAAAATTACATTCGGCTTCGCGGCAGTGCTGCTCTACCGTTGCCAATAGCAGGCGCGACAATCCCCGTCCCCGCGCGGCCGGATCGACTGATAGTAGCCCGAGATAGCCGCGTGAATGATCAACCGAGCAAAACACCGAACCCAGCAGACGCGTGTGATCAGACGGATCGTCGATCACGAAAAAGATGCCCGTCGCGAAGCGGGCACGGATGTCATCAGCGTCCGTACGATCACCGGTGACGCAAAATGCCTCGCTGAGGAAGGCCAAGTTGATGACCTGAACAATCGCATGCAAGTCTGCGATGCTGGCGGTGCGAATTGGAACGATGGATTTTTGGCTTGCTGGCGGCGTCATCGGTCAGTAAACCATTCTCGTGATTGCCTTGGTCTGATTTGTTCCCGCAAACGGACCCGACGAAAACACGTAGTTCAACTGAGCTGCGTCGGGACCGGAAAAACGCAAACTCATCGTGCCGATCTGCTCCGCCTTGAAAGCCGTCGGATCGTAGACACTACCCAACCAGCGCGAGCTGTTGGTGCTGTATAGCGGGCCTGAAAAAATATTGTTGGTCCAGCTTCCGCCAAGCACTGGAAACCATCGTGATTTTCCGTCGCTTCCATACGTATACCACACCGAAAACAACGTGCCGCCTTGTTGCGCGATGTTGATACCCCAGCCGTTTTCACCGATACCGCTCCACCACATGTCGCCCACATCCAGCGAGGTGCTGCCTCCGCCAAATTGCATCCGAACCAACCGCTTGTTGGCGGTGATGCCGTCGATGGTGTAAGACAGATCGGCGCGATTGGCCGAAAAGCGAATCGTTGCCAAGCCGACTGGCGTACCGATAGCGAAAGCGGAGGTTTGATAATTGTTTAGCGGCGAGCTTGTCGGCTGGTAAAGCTGCCCGGTGTATGTCGTGAATCCGTCGCTCCAGCTACCACCAGGCATCACGTACCAGCGCGGCTGACCGGCCTCGTCATACACAAAGAGGGCATTGAATTGCGCCCCGCTGGCGTGTTGCTGGATGCTCATTCCCCAGCCATTTTCGGCCGAGCCCGCCCACCACATGTCCGAGTAATTGGCTCCGCCACGGGTTGATATTTTGCGGATGCGGTTGTTGAACGTATCGGCAACGTATATATCCCCGTTGGGGTCTGCTGCAACGCCGTTTGGATAATTCAACTTCGCATTTATTGGACTGCCGCCATCGCCGCCAAATCCGGATTCACCGGTTCCGATTGCGGTAAAAATAATGCCGTCAGGTGTGATTTTTCGTATGCGATTGTTGGCTCTGTCCGTCACATAAAGGTTGCCGTCACGATCAACGGCAATCGTTCCGTCCAGTTGGTTAAACGTCGCGGCTGTTGCCGGACCGCCGTCACCGCCAAAGCCCGTCATGAACTGGCCGTTACCGGCAAATACACTGATTATTCCGTTTGGTGTCACTTTATAAATTTGCGACGTAATGGCATTGGCAAAATATAAGTTACCTCGCGCGTCAACAGCTATGCCGTTGATGGATGAGAGGTACAGGGCGACGGGCGGTGCCGGCATACCGCTACCGCCCGCTGGCTCTGCGGCCTTGACGGGTAGTGTGGATATGATCCCTGAAGGCGTCAGTTTACGGATGCTGCCAGAGCCACCAATGAGCAGATTGCCCGCCGCATCAAACAAAAGCGATGTTGGTAAGCCCAGCCCGAAACTGGTTGCAGGAACATCCTCACGAGTGCCGACGCCATTGCTGTCCTGTCCATTCCCGGCCACCGTGCTGATGATGCCGCTGGGGGTGACTTTCTTGACGCGAAAGTTTGATGCGATATACAAATTGCCTGCACGATCTACTGCGGTTGCCCTTGGCGCCAAGGCTTGCTTGGTCGCTTGCCCCCCATCGCCACTCGCGTCATCTACGAACTTGAAGAGGCCATTTCCTGCCACCGTACTAATCCGACCGTTCGGCGAAATCTTGCGGACGGTATAGCCCTCAATCACATACAGGTTTCCGTTTGCATCGATCGTCGGATTCGTTGGATAGTAAAGCAATGCGCTTATCGCGCTATTGCCGTCGGCACCAAAATAGGGTCCTTCACCACCCATGACGGTAGCGATAGTGCCGGTTCTTGTGACTTTGCGGATGCGTTGGCGCTCGCCATCATGGAAGTGCAGTTCGCCCGCCGGGTTGATCGCAAGATAAGTTGGCGTATTCAATGTTGCCGCGATTGCGGCGCCACCGTCACCGCCAAAGCCTTTTTCACCGATGCCCGCGATGGTGCTGATGATGCCGTCAGGCGTCACGCGCCGAATTCGATGGTTCCATGAATCCGTCAGGAATAGATTACCGTCGGCGTCGATCACAACGGCCATGGGAACATTGATCGCCGCATTCGTCGCAGGACCGCCATCGCCACTAAAGCCGACGGTGCCATTGCCGGCAAACGTACTGAGAATGCCATTGGTGTCGATCTTTCTTACTCGGCGGTTGTAGGAGTCAGCAATGTACACATTGCCATGCGCATCCACGGCCAAGCCATGTCGTGTCCCGTAAAAATTGCCGAGCAATGCGCTACCGCCGTCGCCGCCAAAACCGTCACCATTCCATTTGGCAATTGTCGAGATGATTCCCGTTGACGTAATCTTGCGAACGCTTTTTAAGTCAAAGAAATAGAGCTCACCATTCTGGCGACAGACAAGTGCGATTGGCGAAACCTGCGCAACTGTGGCGGCGCCACCGTCACCGCTGGAGCCGAATACACCTGTTCCTGCCACCGTGGTGATAGCACCGTTGGTCGCGATTTTACGAATACGTGCGCTTTCAGTAATGTACATATTGTCGTTGGCATCAAAGCAGACACTTGTCGTAAAAATATCTATTGCGATGCCCGCCGCGCCGCCGTCGGGAGAGCGGGAATTGCCCTGCGCACCCTCCCCAGCAACGGTGACCAGTGTGCCTGTGGGCGATACGCTGAGGAGGCTCGCGCCGCTGACGACATAAAGATTTCCATTGCGGTCGAATCCCAGGTTGCCGATTGGCAATGTGGTGCCGATTGCAGGGTAGCCATCGATTGAACCCCCGCCCGCGACAGTGCTGATTGCCTGGCCGACAGCGAGAGCGGGCACGGCAGCCGCGATGGCGAATATTATCGCCGCAGCCCAGCAACGTCTCGCATCGGCGAACGGACGGTGGAGTGGGCATGTGACGGTGGACGATGTATTTTTAAGTGGAAGCATCATTTCATTGTACGTAGCCAGCGGCGCTGGAGCAATTTCGGAAGCTCTAGCACTGGCGGGAATTTTCAGGCGAAAATGGCTGTGAAGCCGCATTAATGCTAGAGATCGTTGTTTTTACACAGTGGAAAGACAGCCGTCATAAATGCCACAAATGCAATTCCGACGAGTGACAGGCCATCGTCATTCAGGCACGCCATGCCCCGACGAGAGACCTTCGCGGCAGTGCGCAACCGCGATGCCTCAGAGTGCGTGCCAGCGTTGCAATGCCGTTTGCGATTTTGACCTGCCGCGCCGCGCTGGTATCTTGTCACGATGATGTCTACAAACATTTCGAACAATCCACACGGCTTGGCGCGCGTATTTCATTGGCGGCGATTGAGGGTCGTGCTGGTTGTGTGCTTCGTGCTGATACTGTTGTTCTCATATGGATGGGAGGCATCCTACGAGGTACTGGTCGGGCGCTTGCTTTTTGCAGGCCTCCTGACCCTGTCGGCGTTCGGTCTATTCGAGCGCTGGCCGCGCCGATTACCTTCGTGGATGGCGCGCTGGGTATTGCAAGTTGTCGCCGTCGCCATCGCGGTGCCAGTCGCGATGTGGATCGGCTACACCGTTACGACGATGGGACTAGATCCGCCGTGGTGGCGCGATGAAAAACGCTTGACTGGTTTTGGCACGTTTACATTTCTGGGCATGTTGATGGCACCCTGGATTGCGGTGACGGCACTGCTCAAGCAAATCAAGGATGACGCGAAGAAGCAGGCGTTGCAGTTTGAGCTCGAACGCAGTGAGTACGAACGCAATGCGCTCGACGCACGTTTTCGATTGCTGCAAGCGCAGGTGGCACCACATTTTCTGTTCAACACACTGGCGAACGTGCGCGAATTGGTGAGCACCGGTTCCCCGCGTGCGGCACCTGTGCTGGAGAGCCTGATCGCCTACTTACGCGCAACGGTGCCGCGCCTCAATGAGCCTGCCAGCACGCTGGGGCAGGAGCTCGAATTGGTGCGTGCGTATCTGGACGTAATGCAAATGCGCATGCCAGACCGGCTGCAATTCAGCATTGAGGCCGACGACGACGCGCGTGCGTTAGTGTGTCCGCCGATGACGCTGTTGACCCTCGTTGAAAATGCGATGCGCCACGGCATCGATCCTTCGGAGGAGGGCGGTCGAATCGATGTGCGGGTTGGCGTAAAGAGCGGTCGCGGCTGGGCTGCGGTGAGCGATACCGGCATGGGCCTTGTCAACAGCAGCGCAGGTTTGGGCACTGGTTTGGCTAACTTGCGCGAACGTTTGCAGTTGGCCTTTGGCGGTGATGCCCACGTTAAGCTTAGTGAGAATCTGCTGCATGGTGTGCGGGCCGAAATTGATTTTCCTGTGCGAAAGGAAACCACGTGACCGTACAACGTCCGACCGCTTTAATTGCAGACGACGAACCGTTGCTGCGTGAATCGCTCACGCGCTTGCTGGCGCAGACGTGGCCTGAATTGGAAGTGGTGGCACAGCCAAGAAATGGGCGCGCTGCGGTGGAGAGTTTCGAAGCACTGCACCCCGATATTTGTTTTCTCGATGTGCACATGCCGGGCTTGTCCGGAATAGAGGCGGCGCGCTTTATCGGTCGTCGCGCACATGTCGTGTTCATCACCGCTTACGATCAATACGCGGTGCAGGCATTCGATCAGGGCGCGCTCGATTATCTTGTAAAGCCGGTGGAGCTTGCGCGGCTGATGGATACCGTGGCGCGGCTCAAGGAGCGGCTGCGCGCGAAGCCTGACACGCCCGACACCGACGCCATGCTCGATCAGCTCGCGGCAAGGGTTTTCAAGAGCGCGCCAGCCACCTCGCTGCGATGGCTTCGCGTTTCGGTGGGGCAGGCGCTACGGTTGGTATCGGCTGACGAGGTCGACTTTCTGCGCTCGGAAGATAAATACACCCTCGTCGCCTGGCACGACGCGGCGGGTCAATTGGCCGAAGGGCTGGTGCGCACGCCGTTGAAGGAGCTCATCAATCAGCTCGACGCCGAGCAGTTCGTGCAGGTGCATCGCTCGGTGGTGGTCAACCTGCGTGCGATCAAACAGGTTCTGCGTGGCCACAACGAGACGGCGAATATCCACTTGAAATACCGTGGCGAAGTGCTGCCGGTGAGCCGCACGTTTCTGCATCATTTTCGGATGATGTGAGTTGTCGGATACATTTCCCCTATTCGTAATGACAAGATGGGAAGGTTATGCGGTTGCGGAAGAAAATCCCGCTGCGTTGACGCGTCACCCGTCCCTCACGACCGTGCGCCGTCCGCGTCAACCGTGCCTCATCGCAT
>JANOQY010000239.1:0-4988 GCA_031414995.1 Betaproteobacteria bacterium | reverse complement strand
TTCTTTACGCGACCATGGTGATGTTTTTCCGCACCGTCGTTGCCTACGGTTATCGCCATCAGGTCAAACCGGTTGCGCGGCCCGAGCGGTGGGCACAGTTGGTCATTATTGGTAATATTTTTGCCGGTATCCAGTGGGGTTTGCTCGGCACGTTGCTGTTTCCGGTTGAGCATAACTACCGTGAGCTATTTGCGGTACTCGTTATCACGTCGTTTGTAGCTGGGTCCATTCCCGCATTCTCGCCCGTTAAATGGGCGCATTTGGCGCTGGCCGTGCCGGCATCGTTACCCCCGGCCATTTACATTTTCTTTATGCGGGACGGAATGAACTGGCTTGGCGGCGGGATGGCATTATTCTTCATTTTCTGCGTGCTTTATTTCTCGTTCAAGCAGCAGAAAATTGTCGCGCATCGGATAAAAGTCGAACTTGAAAACGAGGAACTGGTCGCACGCTCGCTTGAGGCAACCAGCACACTAAGTCAAGCCAATATTGAACTCAAAAATCGAACAGAAAACGAGCAGTTGGCGATGCTTGATGCAAGAGTCAGGGCCGATCAACTCGCGATGCATATGTCGCGCACGCTGCTGCCGATTGCTGAATGTGACCGCAACTTCAACGTGATCGAATGGAATGCAGCAGCCGAGGCCACGTTGGGCTATCGCTTTAAAGACGTGCGAGGGCAGCCATTGATCGCAACATTGTTGCCAGCCGAAAATCGTGTTGCAGGCAGGCCCGTGATTGAAAAATTATTGCGTGAAGACCGTGCGAGCACCATCGACATGCCGCTGCAAAAGAGGGGTGGCGAACGCATTCCCATGCACCTGTTCTTCACGCCGATTCGCGTTACCGACGGTATTCCGGTTCGGATTGCCGTCGTCATGACGCCAGCGTAGTGCCACCTTTGCCGGAAAGCGACTGACTTTACGGCAGCATCATTTCGTCTGGCTCAGCGCCAAGACGTTTATGCACTCGTCGCACCGCCCACCAGATTCCAAGCGCGACAAACGGTATCGATGCGCCAGTCACCAACTCGACCGACAGCGGTAGGCCAGCCTCCCTGATTGCTTTTGCGGCGTAGCCCACAAGCCCGACGACGTAATACGTGATCGCGGCGATGGAGAGTCCCTCCACCGTCTGTTGCAACCGCAACTGCATTCTCGCGCGGCGGTTCATGGATGCCAGCAACGCCTGATTCTGTTGCTCACGTTCGATGTCTACCCGCGTGCGCAGTAGATCGCTGGCGCGGGCGACCCGTTCGGATAAATCCAGCAAGCGCTTCTCGGCAGAACCGCAGGTCGCCATCGCGGGGGCGAGCCGACGATCCATGAATTCCTCGATTGTCTGCACAGCAGTCAACCGCTCTTCACGTAGCTCGGCGATGCGGCGTTTGGTGAGGTCGTAATAAGCGCGCGATGCGCCAAAACGAAAGCTGTTCGCCGCTACTTCGCTTTCCACCGTCGCGGCAAGGCGCGTCAATCGTACCAACAACGCGGGCTCATCGTGAGTGCTGTCCTTGGCCATGAGCGAGGTGATTTCGGCCAGTTCCCGTTCCGCGCCGCCGAGCATGGCTGCCGTGCGCCGCGCCACCGGCAAGCCCAGCAGTGCCATCATCCGGTATGTTTCAATTTCCAGCAGCCGTTGCACGGTGCGTCCGGCCTGTCGCTTGCCGAGTTTGATGTCCATCAGCAGCATGCGGCCAAATTCGTCGGCATGGATCATGAGATCGGTGAGCACGATGCCATTGCCACCGGCGACTTTTGCTCCAACCAGATAGTTCTCACCAAACTCGTGGACTACCTCCTGCAAATCGGGAATAAAGACATGGTTTTGTTGTACCGCCACGTGAATGGCCACGACCATCGCGCCCGAAAGTGTTGCCAGCCATTCCTCGTTGACCAATGCGATGACGGGATTCTCAAACGGACGCTCGAAATCGCCCTTGCGTGAAAACGTGTACGTCACAAACTCGGTATGTCGCTCCCATTTGAGGCGCAAATTGGAATGCTCGGCATTAAAGTGGGTCACCTCGGCGGTGGGCACTTGCACGCCCCAGATCACGCAGAGACGTGCGAGATCGTTGATGGCAGCATTTGCCGCGCCGGCTACTTGTGGCAGGTTGGTCGCAGCGGAATCGTAGTTAATGGCGATATACGAGATACGCTCTGGCGCGCTGAGTTCCTGCGGCAGTCGCGCATGAATTTCATTGCTGAGCAAGTAGCGCTGTGGGTGATTTGGAGGGAGTCGCATGGCGTCACTTCCTGTTGGCGATGGTTGCCGGTGTTAGTGCATTGGTCGGTGCCCCTCCATCGTAATGTTTTCTGATGTAAAGCAACAAACCTGCCACGATGCGGAATGGCGATCATGAAGCTAACATTTTGCGTGCATTTTGAGTATTGCGCATGACAGGTTGAGCGTATGCCGCGCACGGCAACGATAAGCCACGCGCGAATTCCATTGATCTCAACTGATTCTCAGGCTATTGCGCTGTCACACGCGGCACGCTATATTGCGGTTATGAACTCCCGTTCACTTTTCAGTGCCACCCCCCTCACAGCAGAGCTGATTGCGATTTTGTCGCTTGGTCTGCTGCTGCGCTCCGCGCGCACATAATCCTCTCCCCTCTCATCAACGTTCCTGCGCTCGTCACTTAGAGCGAGTTTGTGTTTCCACGTTCGGCCCTGATCAAATGGGCAACCGGATGTCAACGTTTGGAGTTTGTAATGAACAAGTTAATTATTTTTGATACCACCATGCGAGATGGTGAGCAAAGCCCCGGCGCATCAATGACCAGGGACGAAAAGGTTCGCATCGGCAAGCAGTTGGAAAAAATGCGCGTCGATGTGATCGAGGCGGGTTTTGCAGCCGCCAGCCCGGGCGATTTTGACGCGATCCACGCGGTCGCCAGCGCGATCAAGGATTCGACAGTTTGTTCGCTGGCGCGCGCGCAGGTTGGCGACATTCAAAAAGCGGGCGATGCGATCAAGCCTGCCGCGCGTGGACGCATCCACACCTTTATCGCGACTTCGCCGATTCACATGCAACACAAATTACGCATGACGCCGGATCAGGTTCTGGTTGCGGCAGTGGACGCAGTGAAATTCGCACGCACGCTTTGCGATGATGTCGAATTCTCGGCCGAAGATGCCGTTCGCAGCGAAATGGACTTTCTCTGTCGCGTCTTTGAGGCTGTCATCAACGCGGGAGCCAAAACCATCAACGTGCCTGATACCGTCGGCTACAGCACGCCGGAATTGTGGGCAGAACGTTTCCGCACATTGATCGAGCGCGTGCCGAACTCGGACAAAGTGGTTTGGTCCACGCACTGCCACAACGATCTTGGCATGGCGGTTGCAAATTCTCTCGCTGCTGTCAAAGCGGGTGCGCGGCAAGTGGAATGCACCATCAACGGCCTCGGTGAGCGCGCAGGCAACGCGGCGTTGGAAGAAATCGTGATGGCGCTGCGCACGCGCAAAGATTATTTCGATTTGGAGACGCGCATTGACGCGACACAAATTGTGCCGGCATCGAAATTGGTGTCGACCATCACCGGCTATCCGGTGCAACCGAACAAGGCGGTCGTAGGCGCGAACGCGTTTGCGCACGAGTCGGGTATTCATCAGGATGGCGTGCTGAAGCATCGCGAGACATACGAAATCATGCGCGCCCAGGATGTAGGCTGGCACAACAATCGTCTTTCCTTGGGTAAGTTATCAGGCCGCTCGGCATTTCGTGATCGGCTGAAAACGCTCGGCATCGAACTCGACTCCGAAGTCGCGCTTAACGCCGCATTCCAGAGATTCAAGGAGCTCGCCGACAAGAAGCAGGAAATTTTCGATGAAGACATTCAGGCATTGGTTTCGGATGAAGCCGTCACACCGGAAGTCGAGCAGTTCAGCCTGGTGGCCCTGACGGCGCATACCGAGACTGGCGAAAGGCCGTTTGCCCGCATCGTGATTGCCGATCATGGCAAGGAAAAAATCAGTGAAGCCAAAGGTGCCGGGCCGGTTGATGCCACTTTCCGCGCACTGGAGACCATCGTCAATAGTGGCGCGGAACTGCAGCTTTATTCCGTCAATAACGTGACCGAAGGTACCGATTCGCAGGGCGAAGTGACGGTACGACTGTCGCGTGCCGGACGCGTGGTGAATGGCATCGGCTCAGATACGGATATCGTTATTGCGAGTGCCAAGGCTTATCTGAATGCGCTGAACAAGATGGCGCATGGTGAGCGGATGAATCCGCAGATGGGGGACTAAATTTGGTAATCCTTTGCGCGTAACATACAGGCCTTATCGATTCTGGACGGCACCATGACTGCGAAAAAACTGCTCACCGAGCTCGGCGTTGATCTGAATGCATATCAGGGCGAGGGCCTCAACGCGCGCTCACCCATCGATGGCGCAACACTCGCAACGTTGCGTTGCGATTCACCTGAGGCAGTTGCAACAAAAGTTGCAGCCGCACACCAGGCGTTTTTAATCTGGCGAAATATCCCCGCACCAAAGCGGGGTGAACTGGTGCGTCTGCTGGGTGAAGAATTGCGCGCCAATAAGGATGCGTTAGGGCAACTCGTCACCATCGAGTCTGGAAAAATCCTGCAGGAAGGACTGGGCGAAGTGCAGGAAATGATTGATATCTGCGATTTCGCGGTTGGCCTTTCTCGTCAGTTGTACGGATTGACGATTGCATCCGAGCGGCCCGAGCATCGCATGATGGAACAATGGCATCCGTTTGGTGTGGTCGGCATCATCAGCGCATTCAATTTTCCGGTTGCGGTCTGGGCGTGGAATGCGGCGCTGGCATTGGTGTGTGGCAACGCGCTGGTGTGGAAGCCCTCGGAGAAAACGCCGCTTGTGGCGCTGGCATCAGTTGCATTGCTGGAACGTGCCATCAAGCGCTATCGCGATGCCGGTGGCGTTGTGCCCGAAGGGCTCTCACAAGTTCTGATCGGTAAGGCCGATGTCGGCGAGGCGATGGTCGATAACGCA
>JANOQY010000238.1:0-7606 GCA_031414995.1 Betaproteobacteria bacterium | reverse complement strand
GATACGCACCGCGCCGTTCGTTCTCGCGCATATTGAGCTTGATGGCCATCATGCCGCGTAATGTTTCAATAAAATGCGTGCTGGCCTTGGCCTCATGCGCCAGTTGCTCATCGGTTGCGTAACGCTGGGGGTAGAAAAAATACCAGCGCAACAACGCATAAAGCAAAGCTGCTGCGACAACCACCATCGTCAGTTTGACACTATAAAAAGCCATCACCGCCAACGTAATCAACACCATCACACCGTCGATGAATGTCTCAACAAACGTTGTTGAAAGCGTTTTCTGGATGACATCCACGCTGCGAAACTTGGACACAATATCGCCGATATTGCGTTTCTCAAACCAGCCCAGCGGCAGTTTCAACAGATGATCGAAAAGTGCCGTCAGTAACCGCAGATTGAAACGCGTACTGAGGTAAACGCCGATCCACGCGCGAACGCCCGATACCATCACCTGAATGAGCACCAGCGTGGCAAAAGCAATGCCCAATACCGTCAGCAAATCGGCATCACGACCGACCAGCACGCGATCCACGACTAGCTGCAGGAAAAACGGCATCGCGATGGCAAATACTTCTAGCGTAAGCGAAAGCAGTACCAGCTGAAAAACAGTCCCCCCAAGGCCGGAGCCCATCGACAACAACTGCCAGGCGCTGACTTTCTCGCGCTCATCGACCTTACGAAAGTCCTGATTCGGCGTGAATTCCATCGCCACACCGGTGAAATGCTTTGATGCCTCGGCGAGCGTGAGCTTGCGTTTGCCACGCCCGGGGTCGTGAACAAATATGTTCTTGCCCTTGACGCCAACGAGTACGACGAAGTGATTCATATCCCAGTGCAACACAGCTGGCAATTGCAGCTTTGCCAGCGACTCCAGCGGCACCTGTACGCCACGCGCAGCCAGCCCCATCGCCGCTGCCACCTGCGAAACATGCTTTAACGTCACGCCCTTTAGCGACGGCGAGAGGCGCATGCGCATTGCTGAAAGATCGGTTAAGTGGCCGTAGTAGGAAGCGACCATCGCAAGACAGGCGATGCCACATTCAGGCGCCTCGCTTTGCAGGATGACCGGTACGCGCTGACCAAACAGACTGCTGATCACAGGCGACTCCGCAGTTGCAGTACCGGCTCAAAAATCCACTCAAGCAAGCTTCGCTTTTCCAGCAGGATGTCGGCATTCACCAGCATCCCCGAACGCAGTGGAATTTCCTGCCCCATCGCTTCTACCGTTTGCCGATCCAGTTTTGCAGTGATGCGATAAGCCGGCTCACGCACCGTCAGCGGCCCCACCTTGTCGCCCGGCGACCACACGGTCTGGCTCACATCTGCAATCACGCCGCGATACTGGCCGAATCGTTCATACGGAAACGCTTCGTAGCGCAGTGATACTTCTTTGCCTTTTGTTACGAAGCCGATCGCCCGCGTCGGCACGAGCAGTTCCACTTGTAGTTTGCTGCCCGCAGGAAGAATGGTCGCAAAGGCTGCATCAGCCGTTACCGATTGCCCGCTGCTCACGGTGATGTTGGTGACAATGCCGGTAATAGGTGCCTTGATGATGGTCTCGCGCTTGGCCTCTTCGATCACCATAGTTTGCTGCAATTCACTGATCTGTCGATTGACCTGTTCCTGCTGCGAGCGTGCGCGCAGGACCACCGAGGGCTCTTCCAGTTTTGCATTGGAAAGGTCGCGTTCCAGCGACAGTTTCTGGCGCTTCAAGGCCTGCACCCGAATTTCCTGATCTGTCGCATCGTCCTGCTTCTGGCGGGCCGCGACCTCGGAAGCAAATTTCTGTTTCGCCAGATCAGCCCAGCGCAGCGCATCGGCTTTTGCCGATGCCAGGCGCTGCGTTTGCAACTTGATCTCTGTCACGACTTGTGCAATTTCGTTTTGCAGATCGACCGCTTTTTTGCGTACCTGCTGAAGCTGTTGCTCGGCTAGTTCACGCATCTGCTCCTGCTCTTTTTCAAGGCTACCGCGGCGCTGCGTCAACTCGCCGGAAACGGCGGCACCGGTCGCGGCCGGTGCCGATATTGCCCGTTCCAGCGAAATACGCGCCATCGGCACGCCTTCTTTGATCTCCTGGCCTTCTTTCACGAGCAATTCAGCAACGCGCCCGGAATCTGTAAACGAAACCTTGGCCGCACCGACATCGAGTTGCAGAAAACCTTCAGCCCGTTCGCGGCGCGTGTATTGGCCCCAAACCGCCACCGCGATGATCATTCCGGCTGCGACAAGCCCAAGTACAGTCAGGACCCAAAACGGCATCGGTCGCGCAATGGTCGCTTCGCCGAGAAATTTCTCGCGCATCGCGTCGATGGCTTCCTGGCGGAATAGTTTGTTTGACATTTTTTGCTTGCAAGCCCCCGCCTTCTGCTCGGTCGAAGTACCGGTTGGCAGGGCGTGCGCCGATTGTAAAGCATGTGACCGATCAGGAGCGAAGGGGCGTCACAGAAACGCAATCGGGGCGACATCGTACCGTCATGGACCAGGGCTACACTTCAGTTTCATGTAGGGCCTCCTCCACCGAACGTCGTATGCAGTTTTCTTCGCACCAGCGGCGCCCCCCTCGGTGGACATTCAGCGGCATTGTGCAAACGATGCCGTTTTTTTTGTCTCATGCGCGCAATTCAGCATACGCTCGGCAAGCGTCAGGGTTTTGGGCGGAAACGGGTCGGGAGTGATAACAACAGCGAATGGCTGACTGTCATTCAAACATCACACGACAGCAACCTGACTGACACAACAAACGTTTAGTCTATATTCATTGAAAGCGTTTGGAAGAAAAACGCGATGAGCAGCCTTGCACCGCTCATCAATTGCCAATCACTAAGTGGCCGACCTGCCAATATCAAGTGGGGCGGGTCGGCCAGGCGCACACGGAGCACCCTTCATGGCGCTTTAACTTTAAGCGACGACTGGCGCATCTTTCAGTTCGGCGTGATCAAGCAAGCGCAATTTCGACATGTAGTGTCGATCAAGACGCCAGTCATCAATCATTCCCATCGCCAGCTTGAACTCGTTGTGATTGAGGTCGTAGAGTTTGGTAAATGAAAACGCGGTGCCGGTCTCGAGAGCAACAGCCAATTCCAAAAAGGTGGCGGACTCGCCTGTATCCGGTTGCTTGGCGATGTACTTGGCGACTTTTTTGATGTTGTTCATGAAAAATCTTCGCAGAAAGTGCGTCGGCAAAAAATGAAATTAATTTTCAGGCGACACGTTGACGGGACAATGAGGCTACACGTAATTTGCTGGAAAAAGCGATGCGTACCAGCTTAACCAGCAAATATTTCATGACATAAAAACGTCACATTGCTCATATCGAAAGTTGCTGGCAGAAAATTGCAATTCCAGCGCTGTTGCAGCTTGTTGTGTTCAGAGATACTCAGGGCAAATCGCCACCCGCAGGCTGGGGCGAAAATCCTCATCGCGCATGCGATTGGTTATCCACCACACCCCCGCTTTGCGCATGTTCAAATCCTGCTCCTCACCGAGCAACAGTAACGACGCTGCGCGGCCCAGCGCTGGCTGGTGGCCGATAATCAATACGGCATGGCGGCTATCCGGCCAGCCGGAAGCGAGCAACAACTGGGCGGCATCCGCACCCGGTGCAAGCTCGGCCAACGTCAAAACCTTTCGGCCAAGCGCCTCTGCCGTCTCCTGCGCACGCGTCGCCGGGCTTGACAGCACCTTCACGCTATCGGGCAGGTGTCGCTCAAGCCAAATCGCCATTGCTGCAGCCTGCTTGCGACCTTTGCCAGTGAGTCGCCGCCGGGCATCGGGCTCGCTATTGTTTTTGATCGGTGCCGCGTCGGCGTGACGCCAAAGGATGAGGTCCATGGCGCGCAAGATAGCCGCTGCGCGTGACAGCTTGGTGACAAAGCGATTTACATACATTGAAAAATGCGAACCTCTAGCATTGGCGGGGATTGTGGAGGACAAATGGTCTGAAAAGCACGCCAGTACTAGGGATTCATTAAAATATGATCGGTCAATGGATCGTAACGAGACTGTCATTTCAGCGTCATACCATCGTCAAACTGAGCCGTTGAAAGAAAATAAATGCCCGCGCACGATAAATCAACCGCCATACAGGCCTACGGCTCGGACCCGACCGGTTTGATCTGTGGCTATCTGTTTTCATCAGGCCAACCTGGACGGGTCATCGACTCAGTCGAAGCGCTTAAGTGGATGCAACGTGATGCGTCGGCGGCTGATCAAGATTTCATCTGGCTACACGTCAATTTATCCAATGCTGCGACCACCAAATGGCTTCGGCAGAATTTCGAGCTCTCCGAATTATTTTTCGATGCGCTTGGTGCCGGGACACGCTCGTCCCGGATTGAGTTCGCCAATAACGACCTGATTGCCGTCGTCAACGATGTGCTCTACGATTTTTCATTTGATGCCTCACATATTTCGACGTTATGGGTAAGTGTGGACCGGCGCATGCTGCTAAGTGCGCGAGTCAAGCCATTGCGATCCATCGACCGCCTCCGCGCCTCGGTGAAAAGCGGCGAAGCATTCCGGACGTCGGTCGAATTGCTGGTGCATTTACTACGCGATCAGGCAGATGTGCTGATGCAGATCGTCCGCAATTCGATCACGCAGGTGGACGACATCGAGGACAAATTGCTGGCAGGTCGACTCGACCGGCGACGCGGACAACTCGGCCAATTACGCCGCGTGCTGGTGCGGCTCCAACGTCTGCTGGCCCCGGAACCGGCCGCCTTGTTCCGGCTGCTCAACCATCCGCCCGATTGGATGGCGGAGGCCGACGTGCTTGAGTTACGACAATCGACTGAAGAGTTTTCGGGTGCCATTAACGAGATTTTCTCGCTGCAAGAGCGCATCAAACTCTTGCAGGAAGAAATTGCGGCACAGATCAACGAGCAGAATGGCCGTAGCCTTTATGTCCTGACGATCGTGACGGTACTGGCATTGCCGATCAATATTCTGGCCGGCCTGTTCGGCATGAACGTGGGTGGTGTGCCGTTGGCGCAAGATCCGAATGGTTTCTGGGTGGTCGTGGCGATCGTGTTTACCTTTACGGTGGTGGCGGCGTGCGTAGTGTTTCTGCGGCGGCGCGACTGACGGAAATCGAAACGCGTTCGCAGGCGAAGCGAAGTTGTTGTCATGGCCTGGTGAAAACGGTATATACGGTGTACACTGTTAGGTGTCGCAGCGAAGACCGCGTCGAACTTTCACCATTCAAAAAAGGAAAACCCAATGGCAGCCAAACCCGTCACCAAAGCCGCAACAAAGCCTAAGGCACCTGCAGCGACACCGGTCGTTAAGTCTGCAACTGCAGCGAAAAAAACACCGGCCACGAAAGCCACAATCACAAAACCTGTGCCCGCCAAACAGGACGTCGCCAAGGTAACCGCAAAAAAGCAGAAGTCAGCCGAAAAGAAACCAAAGACGATCCGCGACAGCTTCAATATGCCCGTCGGCGATTACGCGTTGATTGGCACGATGAAAAAACGCGCGATTGCTTCCGGTCGGGAGTTGAAGAAGAGCGAGTTGCTTCGCGCGGGCCTCAAAGCTCTCGCTGGCATGACTGAAGCCGCGTTCGCGCAGGCAATTGGCGCGGTTACGGCGATCAAGACCGGTCGTCCGGTCAAGAAGCGCAAGTAGTTCCAACTGCGGAAAAATTGCCGCAATAGGACACAAACTCCAGCACTGGTGCGGTCTTCAGTCAATAAATGTCTATAAAGCCGCATCAGTGCTGGGGTTTCACTTTTCCGTCGATACTGCAATCAGCCACTTGCGAACTTCACGTGCGATCCACTCGCCGTCATCAAGCGGCAGATCGTGCCCTGCCGTCGCATGAACGACGATCGCACAATTCCAGCGGCGCGCAATTTCCATCGAGCAGTCTGTATTGACCAATCCGTCAGCAGTACTCGCCAACACCAAAGTAAGTACTGGCGCGCTGGATGGCGCGCGAAACCGCGCAGCGGCGATCAATTGTCGCAACGTGTTGCTCGCACTTACTGGACGTGATTGACGGATTGCGATCCATTCGTCGAGTAAAGCTGGCGGTGCTTCTGCAAGCCTACTCGTAAGCTTGAACACAAGTTGCTCTTGGACGCGGGTATTTTGTGTCAATAAGAGCCGAATTAAAGTCGGCCATGCACGAGGACGCAAACGCGCATGGAATGGGCTGAACGCGGCGAAACTTGTGTTGATCAACACACATGCTTCGACCTCCGCGGGAAACCGCTGCGCCCAGGCCGTTGCCACCATTCCACCCATGGACATCGCCAGCAGCCGATAAGGCGGGGGGATACCCCGGCGGATGAGTTCATCATGACAATACGACGCCGTTTCGGCGAGGCTGAACGGGCTCGTCACAGCATTGAGTTCGCCGTTGCCCGGCAGATCCAGTGCGATCACATGGGCGCATGTCAATTCATCGCGCAACAATTGTGGGAAGCGCCCCCAATGGCGGCATTCCCGCGTGAGCCCGCGTAACAGTATCCAGGTACTCATGACGCAGCCGACAGTTGCAGTTCAGGATACCAATGCGCTAGCGCGCGAAGTCGATGCTGTTCGCGCGCATCTAATGCGGGTGTCCATCGTGCATGACTGCAAGCCGCACGCGCGAAAAAATCCAGCAACGGCAAGTGCCGACGCAGCACCCTCTGTTGTCGATGTTCAATCAGCGGATTGAAAATACCTTCGCGCGAAAACAGTTGGCGCGGATTCTTTTTGACCCAAATCCACGACCCCATCTCCAGCGTCAATGGCAGGAAAACGCGTTCTGGTTGCTGCTGTGCGCCCATGTATAGATGGTCCCAGAGGTCGCCGTGGGCAAGGTACTGGCGGCTTTGCGGTTCAAAGATGTAGCGATAATTGCAAAGTGTTTCCTGAAAAAGATCCTTAAGTGCATGCATTTCAGCCAGATGCGCGATCGGGGCACGGGTGTGGGCAAATGGAAACCAGATGCGGTCGCTGGCACCAAAGCCGGAGTGACAATCCACCGACAGGCTGAATCGGCGCGTCAACAGTTCACTGTTGACGACTTCACACACCGCACGATTCTCGGCCTCCATCGGCTGATCGAGTCCGCCGCGGTACCACGGCAGGCGCGCACTCAATCGATGACCGCCGAGCAACCACGGCACCCGCTCGACCGACTCCGGCGGCGCATTGCGCATCAAGTCGACGCCATTTGGATTGGCGCGCGTTCCGCGCCAGATGCCACCCGGATTCACCATTGGCATGAATACCAGACGCACCGATTCAAGCATGTTGTGAAGCGAACTGTCCCATTTCAATCGCGTCGCCAGGTTTTGCATATAGGCGAGGACCACTTCGGCACCGATGCGCTCCAACCCATGGAAGCCGCCGAAGAATCCAACCGCTGGCACTGCTGGATCAGGATTGCCCATCGTGACAACTTGCACCGGCATGCGCTGGCCGTGGCACGTCACCTCGCAAATGGTACGTGCCTCGAAATGCGCGCCGCCTGCGTCAATGATTTTTTCTAATTGGTCCTGATGCGGTGCACGCTGCATGCTGTCGCTCAAATGGGAGACTGAATTGCACGCAGCTTATCCGAGTAATTCGACGCGATCACGCAAATACGTTTTGCATTAGTCAC
>JANOQY010000237.1:0-4749 GCA_031414995.1 Betaproteobacteria bacterium | reverse complement strand
TGCTGTAGCCATTGTTGCATCGCGCCAACCGCGTCGTCATAAGATAATTTTCTGCCATCCTCTCGCGCGGCAGAATACCTCGCCGGGCCGAGCGCCCCGCGCGTGCGCTCGACGAACGGTGCGAGAAACGCGGCATCAACCACATCGCGGCGGCGGCCCATCTGCACCGTGTGAATGTCGGCTGCGCCATCGAAGCGGGCGGCGTGCTCCCACAGGCCAAGATGCGCAGCAAGTCCCGCGCACACTTCCATCACCACCAGCCGTCCGCGCTTTGACCCAAGCTCGTCCGAAATCGCGAGCGATTCGATCAGCATCGCGCGTGCGCGAGCGTGCGCGCCGGTAGCGACTGCGACCATCGCCAGATTGTTCAGCCCGATCATCGACCGCAGCCGGTCACCAATCGCGCGCGCATGCTTCAGACCTTCCTCATAAAGCCGCTCCGCAGCGCCGAGATTTCCCTCCAGACGTTCCAGCTCGGCCAAGCTCGTTGCAACCCGATTAAAAAGTGCCGACTGATCGCCAAGCTGTCGCGTCAGCGTCAGTGCCTCCTCCATATAAACGCGGGCCATTAATCGATCATGAAGACTTAGCCGCACGAAACCAAGCACCGCCAGTACATTCGGCAACAGATCCGAAAAGCCCCCCGCACGGGCGATCAATAAACTTTCTGTCAGCCATGTCTCGGCCTCGACATCGAGATTCCGATAGCTGCATAACGAGCCGACATTCATCAGCCCCTCACAGCGCAACCGATCCTGATGCAGGGCACCCGGTCGCGCCAGCGCCTGAACAAAGGCATGATGGCCGCGCTCCAGCAGCCCGCGACTGAGCCAAAAACGCATCAACGCATTCACCAGCCGCAAACCGCGCGCGGCCCCATCGTCTGCGTGGTCGCACCAGCTATGTGCGCTAAGAAAATTATCGCGGTCGAGATCCAGCTGCGTCAGCCAGATGCCTTGGTCAGGACCAACAAGCTCCGTTTTAGCTTGTTCGGCCAGCGCAAGAAAACACGTGAGATGCCGCTCGCGCGTTGCGCGTTGTTCGCCGGATTCGGCCAACCGCTCCAGTGCATATTGGCGCATGGTCTCCAGCAAGCGGTAGCGCATCTCGCCACCATCGTTATGCTCGACGGCGACGAGGGATTTTTCGACCAAGGCACCGAGGTGATCCAGAACCGCCCACCCGTCGATGTCGCCAGATGCGGCCACCTGCTGGGATGCCTCAAGGCCGAAAGGACCGGACATGACGCCCAGCCTGCGGAACACAGCCTGCTGCTCGGGTGATAACAGCGTGTGGCTCCATTCGAGTGCTGCGCGCAGCGTACGATGGCGCGGGGGCGCTGCGCGTGAGCCCCCGCTGAGCACAAACAGGCGCTGGCCGAGACGGTCCCGCAGGCCTTGCACACCGAGCAACTGGACGCGGGCGGCAGCGAGCTCAATGGCCAGCGCAATACCGTCGAGCTGCGCGCAAATATCCACCACCGCGGCGACATTGGATTCGTTCAGCGCAAAATGGAGATCAGCAGCGTGCGCGCGATGCTCAAACAAGCGTACCGCCCCGGCGCGTCTGGCATCTTCGAGTGTGGCCTCAACCGGTAGTGTCAGCGTGCCCACACGATAAATCTGCTCGTGTGCGACTTTCAGTGGTTCCTGACTCGTGGCCAGCAGATGCAGCCGTGGCGCGGCATGCAACAGTGCGGCTGCAAGTGCCGCAATCGGCGCGACAAGATGCTCGCAATTATCGAACACGATCATCATGTGCCGGTCCTTCACGGCATCGGCCAGCGCTTCGGTCGCATCAGTACCACCGAGCGTCACCTGTAACGCACCGGCGACGGTGGCCGCAAGCGGCGCGCCGTCCATCAGCGGTGCCAGGTCCACCACGCATACGCCGTGTGTGAAAGACGGTTTCATCGCCCGCGCCACCGAATGTGCCAACGCGGTCTTGCCGATGCCGCCCGCACCAATCAGCGTGACAAGCCGGTATGCCACAATCAAACGCGCCAGGGTCAACAGTTCGTCGTCGCGACCAAACAACGTCGGCACCGCGTCCAACCGGTCGGTCGATCTGCGTGTTCTTGTGGCAAACGCGGCATCGGCAGGCAATTCAATCGGTGCGGCGGGCGTTTCAACGGCAGCGTTTGCCAATGCTGTCAGCGTCGCTGTAAAGCGATAACCGCGACCGGGAATCGTAGCGATGGTCTGTGGGCCAAGCAACTTTCGCAACGCCGACACATGTACTTGCAGATTGTTTTCCTCGATCACCAGCCCTGGCCAGACAATTTCAAGCAGCTCGTTCTTGCTCACCACTCGATCACGGTACTCGATGAGTACCAGCAACAGGTCAAACGCACGCGCGCCGAGCCTGACTGGCTGGCCGTCAATGAGCACCTGACGCGCTTCGCGCCGGATGGCGCAGCGATCAAATACAAAATCTGCAGCGATGGTCGAATCGGGCATGTGCCCCCTCCCAAGGACGATGGCGCATTCTACGGCAAGGGTCCCGGATTCAGAACAATTAAGGTCGTCCCCAAAGACCTGAATGGCTAAAGCGCGCAGAGTGCGTGCATTGTCAACGCACCGAAAGCATCGCGCAATGGCCGACCCCCAAGATACTGTCAGCCCCGACGATCTCAGCACAGTCGCACAACTGATGGCGCGCATCAGGGAAAAGAGCGTCGAGTTGTTGGTGCTGAAGGCGGGGCATCGAGTGCTCGACTCAGGCTGCGGCACGGGTGTCGACACAATCACATTGGGGCATCTGGTTGGTGCCACCGGCGAAGTACACGGGGTTGACTACGATGCAGCAGTGATCGCGAAATCGAAAGCGCGCGCAGAGATCAGCGGCGTAAGCGGGTGGGTCTCTTACCATCATGCCAATGCCACTGCGCTGCCATGGGCCGGCGGCTACTTCGATGCCTGCCGCTGTGAGCAGGTTTTCCAGCACTTGCTCGATCCAGAGCGTGCGTTCGACGAAATGGTGCGCGTGACCAAACCCGGCGGCCAACTGGTTGTCATCGACACAGATTGGGCCACGCTCACCATCGATAGCGACGAAACCGATATTGAGCGCCGTCTGGTGCAGTTCCACACCACACACATGATGAACAACCCATATTCCGGGCGACATCTGCACCGCATGTTCGCCAATCGCGGGATGATGGATTGTCACATCGATGTGCAACCGGTCTTTGTGACAAATGTTGCACTCGCGCGCCAGCTTATTGGGCTCGATCAAATCGCCATTGAGGCTCAAGCAGCCGGCGTGATCGACGCTGAAGAGTCACGCCGCTGGGAAGCCAGCCTCAATCGTGCGGCGGTGACAGGCGGATTTTTTGCAGGTGCAAATGCCGTGATGGTATCCGGGCGAAAGCCAGCGCTTCTGATGGCAACAAAAGGCAGTTACGAACGTCAACATTGAGGCGGCAACTGGCGACCGCTTTCATTGCAATCGATCAAGCCAGCAACGCAATTGAACTTCACCAACAACCAAGGAGTTTATAAATGAAAAAGATTTTCAAAGTCGCGCCGTTACTCACAATGCTTGCTTTCCCGATGATCGCTTCCGCCGATTACATGGACGTGATCGAGTTCAAACTCAAGGACGGCTGCAGCATGGCGAAGTATATGGAGATCGTGAAGGATTTCAACGTCGTCGCGGCCGAGAATGGCTACAAGGCAGAGATCCTCTCGCCACTCCAGCATAACAATCTTGAGTCAAGAGTATGGGTCGGTCGCACCAAGAACGCCGAGTCGTTCGGTAAAGCGTGGGATGTGTACCGCAGCGCACTAGCCGATCCCAATTCGTCCCGGGGGAAACTGGGGGCGCGCTTTGCAGCTTGTTCGACGTTGGTCGCCCGTCGCAGCTACGAAACCAATTAGCAAACTTGTACTTTGATTAAACTCAAGCACAGGCGCGCTTTGCAGAGCATAAATGCCTGAAACGCCTCGCCAGTGCTAGAGGTAATAGTAGCAAGTGGGCCGTCAGGCTACCTGAAAAACCGCCATCAACCAAAGGCGTCAGCAAAATCAAAAAGATGTTCTCTTCCACAACCTTCAAGGGAATAACCATGTTGAAAAATTTATCCAGAAATTTCGCCGTACTTTGTGCGGCAGGCCTGATGATGTTTGCCTCCAACCCACTACTTGCACAAGAGTGGTCTGCGCCGCAGAAGGCGATATGGAAAAACGTTGAGGCGTATTGGGCGGCGGATGCGGCGGGCAATAGCGAAGGCTTCCTCGCATACTTTCACGCCGACTACTTGGGCTGGGATCACCTGCGTGCGGTGCCCGGCGGCAAGGACGCGGCAAGGAAATTCATCACCCATGGCCACAAGACTACAAAAACGCTGGTGTACGACATCCAGCCGGTTGGCATCAAGATCCACGGCAATGTCGCGTTCGCGCACTATCACTTCGTGCAAATCACCAAGGATGCAGCCGGAAAGGAAAAAGAAAGCGCCGGCCGCTGGACTGACATACTCATGAAGCAGGGAGACAAGTGGGTGCTGATTGGGGATCACGGCGGGCGCACCTCCAAGGAGTAGTCGCCAAGCAGCCTGTCGGACTTAAGGAATCGGAGCGAAAAATGAGCTGGGCGTGGGCAGATTTTCACGCTGTTCAAGCCAATGGTTGTTCCATTGGCGATGGAAAGCGGGGAAATATGCACCGGTCAGGTCATTTTGCAGCCGATTCCTTAAGTCCGACAGGCTGCTAGCCCGGCTCAGGTGCGCGCCTGATCCGGGCTGTA
>JANOQY010000236.1:0-3258 GCA_031414995.1 Betaproteobacteria bacterium | reverse complement strand
CAATTCAAACGGCACGGGTGATTTTTCGCGTAGCTTCATCAGCACATCGAGCATGCCGTAGCTGTCCTTGCCGCCGGACAGACAAACCATCACCTTGTCACCCGCTTCGATCATGCCGAAATCAGCAATCGCCTGACCGGTAAGGCGGCGCAGGCGTTTAGTGAGTTTATTGGCCTCGAATTGCTGCTTTTGCGAGACGGTAGAGGTGGCGGTTTGCATAAGCGCTATTTTACCGCTTCCGCTGCTGTATTCGTGATCAAAAAACGTAGAACGAGCATTGGCGGGCGTTCACGAACAGTTTATGTCTGTAAGCCGCGCCGGTGCTTGTTTTACGTGAATTTACGTAGCCCACGCGGAAACTGTACATGGGCACGCTACGCTTTGCCCACAGTACATGCCGCAATCAGAGCGCGATTACCCTGCCGCCATCGACGGAAAGAATTTGTCCCGTCACATAAGGCGCATCGAGCATCAGAAACTTCACTGCCCCCGCAATATCGGCTGGCGCACCAACGCGCTTCAACGGCGCTTGCTGCACGATGCGTTCACGCTCAGCGGCGGGATAATCTGAAGTGCCATCCGGCCAAATAATTGCACCAGGCGAAACGCCATTCACGCGAATGTCAGGCCCCAGCTCCAGCGCCAGTGAGCGCGTGAGACCGGCCAACCCAGCCTTGGCGACGGAATAAACGACGAAGTCCTTGAGCGGTCGTTCGGCATGAATATCGACAATATTGACGATGCTACCCTTGGTTTTTTGAAGATATGGCGCTGCCGCCTGCGACAAAAACAATGGTGCCTTCAGGTTGGCACCGATAAGATCGCTCCAGTTGTCCTCGTCAATCTTGCCAACGGGCGACGGATAAAACGTGGACGCATTATTGACCAAGCCATCGAGTCTGCCAAAAATGGATGCGGCCTGATCAATCAAGCCTTTGAGCGCGTTATAGGCCAGCAAATCGCCCTGCAACACAGCGGCGGATTTGGCGCGATGGTCGTTCAGCTCACGCACCAGCGCGTCAGCGTCCATGCGCGAGCGGTTGCAATGCACGATCACGTTCACATCCGCCACATGCAAGGCGCGCGCGATGGCGGCGCCAACGCGTTTGGCTGCGCCGGTGACGATGATTGAGGGGCGGGAGTCGGTTTTGCTCATGGGATAATTCAGGGAATCTAGCAGATGATTTTAACCCAGCCGATGCGATCACCTTTGCCGCGCAATCTTTCGAATCAGCTTCCTGAACCAGCCGGGGATGCGCTCGCACATACAGAAGCGTGTGCGGCGATGCTGTTTGATGAAATCGCCAAGGCGAATGGCTGGCTATCGTTTGCGCGCTTTATGGAGCTTGCACTCTATGCGCCCGGCTTGGGCTATTACGCGGCGGGTGCGCGCAAGTTTGGCGCGGATGGCGATTTTGTCACCGCACCGGAAATCTCATCACTGTTCGGCCAATGCCTCGCGCAAAGCATTGCCCAAGTGCTGCATGAAACCGGCGGAGACGTGCTGGAACTGGGGCCAGGTTCGGGCAAACTGGCCAAGGACATCCTGCTGGCGCTCGATGAGTGTGGCACCTTGCCAAGCAAATATTGTTTGCTCGAAGTCAGTGCCGATTTGCGCGAACGGCAGCAACAGGCGCTTGCGACGTTGCCACCGCATTTGTCAACACTGGCCGTTTGGCTTGATCGATTGCCCGAAGACTTCACCGGTGTTGTCATCGCCAATGAAGTGCTCGATGTCATTCCCGTGCACCTCGTCACGTTTTCGTCGGGCTGGATTTTTGAGCGCGGTGTAGCGGTAAAAGATGATGCCCTCAAATGGCAGGATGTTCCCGCGCTGCCAACGGAACTCAATGCGCCTGTGGCAGACATTCAGGCGAAGTATCTCAATCACGCGCCGCCGGATGGCTATCTCACAGAAGTCGCGCCAGCCGTGAACGGGCTCGTAAAAAGTCTCGCGCAATCGCTGAAGCAAGGCGCAATAATCTTCATCGACTACGGCTTTCGCGGCGCTGAGTTTTATCATCCCAGCCGTATCACCGGCACGTTGATGTGTCACTACCGGCACTTTGCCCACACCGATCCGTTTTTGTTGCCCGGCCTGCAGGACATTACGGCGCACGTTGATTTCACGGCCGTTGCAGATGCCGGAACCGCCGCTGGTCTACAGTTGCTTGGTTACACGACGCAGGCAAATTTCCTTCTCGCGAGCGGGTTGACTGAGCGTTTGACTCGTGTTGACCCCACTGCCGCCGCCGATTATTTGAGGTTGACCAATCAAGTGCAACGTCTAGTTTCACCAGCAGAGATGGGTGAATTTTTTAAAGTAATTGGATTTGGGAAGGGGTTAAATGCGGGATTGGCATCGCCGATTACGGCATTCCAAACGGCGCGCCAATTACCGCTGTAGTGATCGCGGTATCCCTCACTGCCAGAGTTCGCGTTACACTCATGCCAATGGCCCTTTCGGGTACATCCGCGCAAGTAAACTGAAACAGAGAATTCAGGGGGAGCACAAACATGCCGCAAACAATCGGAGTTCCACGGGAAATTTTCCCGGGCGAGAAACGCGTCGCCACCGTTCCAGATGTTGTTGCCAAACTGATCAAGCTGGGCTTCGCAGTATCGGTTGAATCCGGTGCGGGCGATGCGGCCAATGTCAGCGACGACGATTACCGTGCGGCAGGTGCCGTTGTAGCCGCAAGCGCAAAGGACCTCTGGGCGACATCCGATATCGTGTTCAAGGTGCGTGCGCCGTCAACGGATGAAGTGGCGCTGATGAAAGAAGGGCAGACGTTGATTTCATTCATCTGGCCCGCACAAAACCCGGAACTGATGCAGACGATGGCGGCAAAAAAAGTCACCGTGCTGGCCATCGACGCGCTGCCGCGCACATTGTCCCGCGCACAGAAGATGGATGCCCTGACGTCGATGGCTGGTGTCACCGGCTACCGCGCCGTCATTGAGGCGGCCAATGCATTCGGTCGATTTTTTAATGGCCAGATCACCGCCGCAGGCAAGGTGCCGCCGGCCAAGATATTCATCGCCGGCGCTGGCGTCGCGGGCTTAGCTGCCGTCGGCACGGCAGCCAGCATGGGCGCCATCGTTCGCGCCAACGATACGCGCGCCGAAGTGGCGGACCAGGTGAAATCGCTCGGTGGCGAATTCGTCAAGGTCAATTACGAGGAGGAAGGTTCGGGTGGCGGCGGTTATGCCAAGGTCATGTCCGAAGGCTTCCAGCAGGCGCAGCGCGAGATGTAC
>JANOQY010000235.1:0-3521 GCA_031414995.1 Betaproteobacteria bacterium | reverse complement strand
TCGCGGTGCCCTTTTTCTTGTGAGGGTTTGTCGGGGCGCAACGTATAATTCGCGCTCTTCCGGTGCTATCCGCCATCGGCCGTGTTAAAGCGCACACATCTTGCTGTCACCTCATAAATGAATTCTCCAGTGTTGGAATTGCCAACCGCTCGCGTCGAATCGCTCGATTACGAAGGGCGCGGCGTTGCGCATGTCGATGGCAAAGCCGTGTTTATTGAAGGCGCGTTGCCACGTGAACTGGTGCAGTACCAGCCATCACGCAAGAAAAAGAATTTTGAAACTGCGAAGTTGTTGAAAATATTGCGTGCTTCGCCTGATCGTGTTGCGCCGGGCTGTCGCTTTTACGAAATTTGCGGCGGCTGCGCCATGCAGCACATCGATGCGCGCTTGCAGGTGGCGGCCAAACAACGGGTACTGGAAGATAACCTTGCGCGTATCGGCAAGGTCACGCCCGAGCGAATCTTGCCGCCGATTTATGCCGCGCAGTGGGAATACCGGCATCGCGCGCGACTATCGGTGAATTACGTGGCCAAGAAAGGCGGCGTGCTGGTTGGATTCCGCGAGAAAAAATCCAGCTATGTGGCGGATATGCATTCCTGTGAAGTGCTGGCTGGCGGTGTGGGCCGGATGATCGATCCGCTGCGCGAAATGCTGAGCACGCTCGATAAGCGAGACCGTATTCCGCAGATTGAAGTTGCTGTCGGTGAAGATGTGACGGCGCTGGTTTTGCGGCTGCTTGAGCCGCTGACACCGGCTGACGAAGCGACGCTGAAAACATTTGCCGATACCCACAAAATTCAGTGGTGGGCGCAGGTGAAAGGGCCGGATACGGCGGTGCCGTGGTATCCGCTAGATGCACCCGATTTGACGTACCGATTGCCGGAATTTGATCTTGAGCTGAATTTTCGACCAACCGAATTTACGCAGGTGAATCATGCGGTGAATCGATTGATGGTGAAGCGGGCGATGGATTTGCTGGCGCCGCAATCCGGTGAGCGCATCGCCGATCTTTTCTGCGGGCTGGGCAACTTTAGCCTGCCAATTGCCAAACTGGGCGCGCATGTCATCGGTGTCGAGGGTAGCGATTCGCTTGTGCAACGCGCCATCGACAACGCGACACGAAATGGTTTGGCGCACGCCGCGCATTTTTTCGCGGCGGATTTGTATACTGATCAAGAGACGGCAATGAGAAAAGTCCCAGCCGTAACTAAGATGCTCATCGATCCGCCGCGCGATGGTGCGCTGGAAGTATGCAAGCTACTCGGCCCCGATCTCAGGCCGGAGTTAAAGCGCATCGTTTACGTTGCATGCAGCCCAAGCACGCTGGCACGCGATGCTGATGTGCTGGTTCATACGCAGGGATTCACATTGAAAGCGGCAGGCGTGGTGAACATGTTTCCGCACACCGCGCATGTGGAATCGATTGCCGTTTTTGAGCGGGAATAAAACCCATTAAAATGACAAACTCTAGCATTGGCGGGCTTTTAGAAGCATTTTGTGCCTGAAAGCCCCGCCAGTGCTAGAGTTTGTGTTTTAAAACAAAAAAGCGACCCGAAGGTCGCTTTTTTTAGCGCGCAGCAAATTTAGTCGCTGTTGGTAATCCCAAGCAGCGCCAACAGGTTGCTGAAAATATTGTAGACATCCAAGTAAATCGCCAGCGTGGCGCTGATGTAGTTGGTTTCGCCGCCGGTGATGATGCGGTTCACGTCATACAGCAGCAATGCTGAAAAGATGCCGATGGCCAATACGACGATGGTCAGCATCAACGCGGGCAACTGCAAAAAGATATTTGCCAATGCGGCAACGATGAGCAGCAGCACGCCCATCATCAGGAATTTGCCCATTCCGGAAAGATCGCGCTTGATGGTGCTGGCGAGCGTGGCCATCGCAAAAAAGATCATTGCTGTTCCGCCTGCAGCAGTGGCAACCAGCGTGCCGCCGTTGTTCAGGTTCAGCACACTGCTGATCATGCGCGAGAGCATGAGGCCCATGAAGAACGTGAACCCGAGCAGGATCGCAACGCCCCAGACGCTATTTTTGGTTTTCTCGATCGCATAAAAGAAGCCGAAAGCGATACCCAAAAACAAGATAAAGCCGATAAACGGGCTACCTGCCAGGAACGAAAATTTAAGCTGCACACCAAGCCAAGCGCCAATGACGGTCGGCACCAGCGAAAGCGCCAGCAATGCATAGGTATTACGTAAAACCCGGTTTTGCGCAGGCGCTAATGACCCGGGCGAGGTGGTGATTGGGGCGTTGATTGCCATGATGTTTCCTCCTGAAACGATGAACACGTACATAAGAGTATAGGCAACTGCATAAAGTTTCAAGATGCGTTGTTTATAAAGAAGAAAAATGCGGCGCGAATGGTAAAATATTGGTCATGTTGGAAGCGTGGCCGAGCGGTTTAAGGCACTGGTCTTGAAAACCAGCGAAGGGGAGACTCTTCCGTGAGTTCGAATCTCACCGCTTCCGCCATACTCGGCATTGAAACCGCTGAAACCAGCATCATTCAGTCGCTACCAGGTATATCTCGCCGTAAACCGCACAATTGCCTCGCCACCTTTGGCGATCGTGAGCGGAAAATGAATGGTACGCGCATCGACTTTTTCAAACGCCTGCGTCTTCTTGACGATTGACCAATTCGTCCAGCGGTAGAGATTCTCCTTGACGAGGACCGTCACGGCTTCATCTTTCTGGTTGCGCACTTTGATCTCGATATCTTCTTCGATCCATTTCGCGTTGTTATCGAATCGGTAATCGACTTGCCGCCGTTCTCCAACCACGTCAAACGCACTGCCCAGCTTGATCTGTATGGTTTCATTTCGT
The DNA here is from genome assembly GCA_031414995.1 of Betaproteobacteria bacterium. GTDB lineage: Bacteria > Pseudomonadota > Gammaproteobacteria > Burkholderiales > Usitatibacteraceae > UKL13-2. The sequence continues at coordinate 692 of JANOQY010000235.1, read as the reverse complement.
GGTGTGTGATCAATCAGATCTTCGCCGATAAATTCAAGCGACTGATCGGCGCTATCAAGTTTGGCAACGCGAATTTTCCCTGCGGGCAGCGGCACACCGAGTTTGTTTTCCTCACGGTTGGCAAATTGCAGGTAGACATCGACTTTCTTGCTCGATTGATTACCAAAATTGCGATCTGTCATCGGCGAGCCGTAGTTGCCCAAATATTGGCCCGCTTGGCCGTAGTAGACGAGGTTTTTCGCGCAATTTACGCCGCGCGCTGCGGGGAAAAGCTCGATTTGTTTTGTCGAATTGTTGGCGAGTGTCGTGGGGCGACCGAGTGTGTAAAGGTGATATTCAAAGAAAGTTTTCTCTTCGAAGCCAGCGACTTTCGATGCCATCGCCACCATGCCATCGTTCATGCGACCACGTGGCTGCGATTGCGGCTGCGCGCGCTGCACATCACCGGCCACGAGCTTTAATTTCGCGTCGGCGAACGTGGCACCGGTCTGGTTCACAATCGTCACCCACGCGCCCACATCCAGTTTGCAGGCGTTGGCACCAGTGCCTTCGCTTAGGGTGAGGTTGTAATCTGTCCACCAGGTAATGCCGCCGGTTTGATAGCTGAAGCGCGATTTGTGAGCGCCAGCGCGTTCAGCGGCCACATCCCAGACCAGCGTTGGCTTACTGATAAGGCCCCCGGGCAGTGTAGC
>JANOQY010000234.1:0-10843 GCA_031414995.1 Betaproteobacteria bacterium | reverse complement strand
GTGGATTGCTCGAGAAAGGCCACCCTCGCCAGCACGTACACATACGGATACAGCGCGAGTGTCAGCATCGCAGCAGCGCCGCCTAGCGAGCGAATTTCCGGAAACCAGTAATCTTGTTTACCCTGCCAGCCGAAGCTTTCCCGCAGCAAGCTCTGAACCGGCCCCGCGTATTGCAAAACGTCCGTATATGTATAAGCGAGCACGTAGGCCGGGATAGCCAGCGGCAGGATCAACGTCCATTCCAGCAGCCGTCTGCCGGGGAACTCGTGGGTTGCCGTCAACCATGCAGTACACGTACCGATCACCGCAACACCGGTCGCAACACCAATGGCAAGCAACAAACTGTTGATCGCCAGCTCAGGCAAAATAGTGCTGATGATATGTGCCCACGCGCCCTGATCTGCAACAAAAACGCTGCTGACAACGCTTAGCAGTGGGATCAACAGCAGCATCGCGACGATGACCCCAAATACTTGCATGCTGTGGGCCACCAACGTAGGTAGAGTAAATTTCATAATGTGGTGGTGCATGGCGCGGTTGTAAGGGCTATCTGACGCCTTTTGCACCATTAGGCGGCAGTTTGCCATTGTAACAAGAATCATTCTTGATAACGGCCATGTCGCCAGGCTCAAGCAATGGCGAGCCTCTCAGACGATATGCCGCTGAAATGCGCGTCCCGCCTCGTTCTTGGACGGGTCTGTTTTTTGGTCCGGATGAGAGACGGAATAAAAATAATTGCGTTGAATTCAGGGAGGGGTTTCAGTACACTGATGCGTTTTGTGTTTCCGGCGTTTCCTAGAACGCCCGCAAAACGACGATAGCGTTGTTTCAGGAGAATTGAAGTTGGTTAAAGCAAAAGTAAAAACTGTGGCGAAAGCCAAGGGCAAGACAGCAAAAAGCGCTAGCGCACCTAAGGTAAAGACCACGGCGAAAGCCAAGGTCGCGCCGAAAGTCGTTGCAAAAGCGAAGCCTGCTCCGAAAGCTGTCGTGAAGGCAAAAGCAAAACCGGCGCCGAAGGTGGTCGCCAAGGCCGTTGTCAAGCCCGCGCCAAAACCTGTCGCCAAGCCAGTCTCGAAACCCGCGCCGGCGGCATCGATGAAGGTAGAGACGCGCATTCCGGGCGTGCCTACTGAAGCTGAACTCATCAAGCAGCCAAAAGCTGAATATATGTCGGCGGCACAACGCAAATTTTTCAAGCGCCGTTTGCTTGAAATTCAGACGCAAATGCGCGACAACGCCGACGCAACAACTGAACATTTGCGTGAACTCGCCGTTGCCCCAGATCCAGCTGATCGTGCAACGCAGGAAGAAGAGCACGCACTGGAACTACGTACGCGGGATCGCGAACGCAAACTGCTGAAAAAAATTGAAGGTGCGCTACAGCGTATCGAAGAGGGTAGCTACGGCTATTGCGAAGAAACCGGTGACCCAATTGGCATTCCACGATTGCTGGCGCGTCCTACGGCGACACTGACGATCGAAGCGCAAGAGCGTCGCGAACTCAAGCAAAAAATGTACGGTGAATAGTACTTTGATGCCCGATCAAAAAAGCGGCCACGCAAGTGGCCGTTTTTCATTGGCTCGGCTGGAGTTCACTACTCAATCGCAACCCGCCGCGCGCCGTTGAAGCGCTTTCGCCAATACGGGTCTGCGCTATCGACGATCTCCACGCTTTTGCCGCGCGAGGGGGCATGGACAAAACGACCCTCGCCCAGATAAATCCCGACATGCGAAAAAGCGCGCCGCCGCGTGTTGAAAAACACAAGGTCGCCGGGCTGAAGATCATCCTTATTCACGCTGGTGCCGAGCTTGGCGATCGCGTAGGAGCTGCGCGGTAAATCGAGCGTCATCGACTCCGCAAACACATGGCGCACAAACCCTGAACAATCGAATCCGGATTCAGCCGAACTGCCGCCGAACTTGTATTTGACGCCGATGAGCGAAATCGCGTGAATCAACAGACTTTGCAAGCGCGCAGGCTGCGGCGCGGTCAGTTCGGCAAGCGGCTCCGTATCCGACGAAGCGTTGACGGTTTCTTCAGCGCCGGGCCACGGCGAGGCTGCAGCAGGCGAAGCAGCCGATGCGCTCAAAATGCTGACCAGAAAGCCTGTAATAAATACTCTGTACATGCATTCGATGATACCTGTGCAACGACCAGAATATAATTAATTTCCCAGGCAGCCAGTCAATATCGCAGCGGCACTCAAATTGCCGGTACTAGGGCTTTATGGCGGCGTTGCCAGACCTGCCATCGCTCTTTGCCGGCGAATACGCCGATGGAGTCGCTAGGTTGCGTATCTTCGATGCGATCAAAATGTTTTTCGAGCAATGCGGCGAGCGCCGTCGATGAAATGCCAAACGGAGGACCTTTTTCTGACGCATCGAAAAAGAAAAATCCGAAAAGGCAGCCACCGGGGGCGATGAACTCGGCAACGCGGACCGCCCATGCTGTCCACAGGTGGCGCGGCAAAGCACACAAAAACGCGCGTTCGTAAATTGCGTCAAAACGTTCGCGGCCTAACGCTTCCCCAAAAAAGTCCGCTTCCCGAACGTGAATGGCCAAATCACCAAGTAACTGTTTGGCCCGCACCACGGCAGCAGGCGAAAAATCAATCGCGGCGACATCCCAGCCGTGACCGGCAAAAAAACGCACTTCATGCGCCGCGCCGCAGCCGGGAATGAGCACTTTCTTTGGTGTGGGAGATTGCGAAACGTAGTTCACCAGTGACAGCGGCACGCCGCCTTGATCCCAAGGCGTGAATGCCGCATCAAAACGCACGTCCCAGAATGCTGGAGAAGCGGGATCATGTTTAGGGAATGTTGGCGGCGATGCTGGTGTTGTGGGCGAGCTCATCGCCGCATTATAGACATCTCGTGTCGGGTTTACGGGTGTTCGTCGGCTCCTTTTTGACATCTGGTCGTTGCGCCGGTAAGGTGCGGCCTTCCTGACGCGAAGGTGAAATGTTCTGATGAAAACCAGCCAATTGTCTTTGGGTTTCGTGAGCTGTCTGTTGGTGCTTAGTGCTTGCGGCGACAAACCCCCGCCAGTACAGGTTGCGACCTTGCAACTGAAGCCGTGCCGTGTGGCGGCTATAGAAAACGAGGTCAGGTGTGCGACGCTTGATGTATTCGAAAATCGCGAGACGCTTACAGGTCGAAAAATTGCCCTCAATATTGTTGTGCTCCCCGCCAGCGCACGCAACAAGGAGCCCGATCCGGTATTCCTGTTTGCTGGCGGCCCCGGCCAGGCGGCAACCGATCTCGCGCGTGAGGCATTGACGATCCTCGGAGGGTTGAACGGTAAACGCGACATTGTCCTGATCGACCAACGCGGGACCGGAAAATCCAATGGCTTGACGTGCAGCTTTCCGGAGGCGACTTCACCTGAAATAGTGGATCCAGCCAAGCGGGACATTTTGAGCCGCAAGGAAATTACCTCCTGTCGCGTCAAGCTGGAGCAGAAAGCGGACCTCATCCAATACACGACCACGATTGCGATGGCGGACATCGATCAGGTACGCGAGGCATTGGGATATGAGCGCATCAATCTGTGGGGTGCCTCTTACGGCACACGTGCGGCGTTGGAATATTTGCGCCGTTACGAAAATCGCGTGCGCAGCGTGACGCTCGATGGTGTCGCCCCGCCATCGCTGGCCTTGCCTGAAAGTTTTTCACGCGATGCCGGTGCCGCGCTGGACAAAATGTTTATCGCCTGCGGGAAAGAAGCTCAGTGCAGCAAGCGTCATGCTGAGTTGAAAGGCACGGTTGATGAACTTCTCGACAGTCTCGCGAAAAAACCGGCCAGCGTCAGTATTCCGGACCCGGTCACCGGCATCTCCCGTAAAGTAAACGTGACCCGCGACACGTTGCTGGTCGCGGTGTTCTCGACCTTGTATGTGCCGGAGTTGACTGCAATGCTGCCCATCGCATTGGCCAAAGCAAAGCAGGGCGACTATGCGCCGCTGATGGCGATGGGCGCGATAGTCGGTGACTCCGCAGAGGAGAAGATCGCGATGGGCATGCGGTTTTCGGTCGTGTGTGCCGAGGATGTGCCAAGGATTAAGCGTGGTGGCGGGCCTTCATTGCAACCGCAACCCTACGGTCAAATGTTTGTCGATGAATTCGCGAAAGGATGTGAAATTTGGCCCAAGGGAGTGATGGCAAAGGATTTCGATCAGCCGGTGAAATCCTCAACGCCGGTGCTGATATTTTCAGGTGCGCTTGATCCGGTCACGCCGCCGCAATATGGCGAAGAAGTGAAGAAAAGTTTGTCGAATGCGCTCCACGTCGTTGCGCCCAATGTGGGACACGGTGTCAGTAATCGCGGTTGTGGCCCGAAGCTGGTCAAGAAGTTTATCGAAACCGCTTCCGTGACGGATTTGGATGCGAAATGCCTTGAACGCCTGCCGCGCCCGCTATTTTTCGAGCCGATGCGGGAAAAATTGAAAACGGATAAAACGGGTACGGCAGAACAAGCGGCGCAAAAAGAGGGAAATAAAAAATGATCAACGTACAAGATCTCTGTAAACATTTCGGCAATGTTAAAGCCGTGGACGGCGTGACGTTCGCAGCCAACAGTGGCGCGATTACCGGCTTGCTCGGCCCCAACGGCGCTGGCAAGACCACGACCATTCGCATGATCGGCACGCTCATCAGTATCGATTCCGGCTCAGCATTGATCGACAACGTTGATGTTGCAAATGATGCCGATGGCGCACGCCGCGCCTGCGGCCTGCTCACGGATTCGCGGGGCGTCTACACTCGCATGACCGCACGTGAAAATATCCGTTACTACGCCGAACTACGTGGCGTTGATACTGCGCGCTCGGAAAAAACACTGGCGCGATTTGTAGAGTGGCTCGATATGAAAGACAATCTGGATCGTCGCACCGAAGGGTTTTCGCAAGGCGAACGGATGAAAGTTGCCATCGTGCGAGCGTTGATCCACGAACCCGCCAATGTGATTCTTGATGAACCGACCAATGGACTCGACGTGATGAGCACTCGCGCGCTGCGGGAACTGATCAAGCGGTTGAAGTCTGACGGACAAACGGTGATGTTCTCCAGCCACGTCATGCAGGAAGTGGCCGCTTTATGCGACGAGATCATCATTATTTCGCACGGTCGCGTCACCGCGCAGGGAACCACGAGCGAGCTGATGGAAATGAGCGGCAAGCAGAATCTGGAAGACGCTTTCGTCGCGCTAACCGGTGCGGCGAACACTGACGCATCACACAAAGAGGCCGCATGATGTGGGCGACCGTGCTTACCGTCTGTAAAAAAGAACTCACCGATCACCTGCGCGACCGACGTACCGCAGCGATGATTTTTTTCCTGTCGATTGCGATGGGGCCGCTTCTGCTAATCGGATTGACGCAATTCATTGCGAGCGTCGAAAAGAAAGCTGAAGCCCGCGAAGTGTTTGTGCAGGGCAAGGAAAACAGCCCGGAAATCGCCGTTTTTTTTGCGCGGCAGGACGTGACGATCAAGGAGCCCAATCCCGATTTTCGCAACATGATCAAAGACGGCAAGCACGAACCTGTGCTGGTCATTCCCAAACAATTTCAGGAAAAATTTTACACCGGCAAAGTTGAAGTCGAGCTGGTATTCGATGACACGCGCCAGGATTCTGGCAACGCGTCTATCGGTGTGTTGCGTCGGCTGATGCGTAGTTTCAATAGCGAAATCACCACACAGCGGCTGATCGAACGGGGCGTTTCGCCACAGATCACGCGAGCGGTTGATGTGCAGGACGTGAATTTGGGCACACCGGCGCAGCGGGCGGCAGGATTGCTGTTCATCATTCCGTGGATCACCCTGCTCGGCTGCGTAAGTGGCGTCACCGCGATTGCCATTGATGTCACCGCTGGCGAACGTGAGCGTGGTTCGCTGGAGCCGTTGCTGATGAATCCAATATCGCGTGCAGGCTTGGTGACCGGGAAATGGCTGGCGGTCGCCATTTATGGTCTGACTGTGGCCGCACTTACGATGTGTGGGTTTGCATTGACGCTGAATTTCGCGCCGTTGCCAAATCTGGCGAGCGTGCTGTCGATCAGCCCGGCGCAGTATCTGGGGTTTGCAATAACGATGTTCTCATTCGCGCCAGCCATGGGTGCGCTGCAAATGTTGATCGCCACCTATGGCCGCACCTACAAGGAGGCGCAGACCTATGTGTCGTATCTCATCATGGCCGTATCGATGGCACCCGCCATCGGCATGCTGGGGCAATTCAAGGATGCGACCTGGCAGTTGTTCGTGCCGATGCTAGGGCAATTGATGGTGATTACGCGCATCCTGCGTGGCGAGACCGTGACTGCCTTGCACTACATGCTGCCATTTGCCATCAACACGACAATTTCGGTGGTTGCGGTAATACTGATTTCAAAGCTGCTCACCCAGGAGAAGATCATTTTTGGGCGTGCTTGAGATGTGAAAGTGACATTTTTGAGTTATCGTGAACGGGCGATGAGTCGCAGCACGGTATCATTCGCCCATGTCAGAAATCAGCGTTATCTTTGGCCCGGATGGGCCGCTCGCCCAAAATATTGAAGGATTCCGTCACCGCCTTAGCCAGATCGAAATGGCGGAGAAAATTGATTCCGCCATCAAGCGCGCTGGCGTGTTGGTGGCCGAGGCGGGCACCGGAACTGGCAAAACTTACGCCTATCTCGTTCCCGCATTGCAATCCGGCGGCAAGGTCATCATCTCGACCGGCACCAAGAATCTGCAAGATCAACTTTTTCGCCGCGATATTCCCACCGTGATCAAGGCGCTGGGCATCCCTGTTTCCACAGCATTGCTGAAGGGCCGCGCGAATTACGTTTGCCTGCATCATCTCGATAGTGCCATCGCCGATGGACGTTTCCTGAGCCGCGAGGATACAAAACACATCCACGTTATTCGCCGCTTTGCGGACCGCTGCCTTAGCGGTGGCGGCACTGGCGACAAGGCGGAGTTGCCGGATGTTTCGGAACGATCCAGCGCATGGCCTGCAGCAGTTTCAACACGCGAGAATTGTCTGGGCTCGCAATGTGCTCAGTACGCCGATTGTTTTGTCATGAAAGCGCGCAAGGCCGCAATGGAAGCCGAAGTGGTGGTGGTGAACCACCATTTATTTTTCGCTGATCTGGTGCTCAAAGACGACGGCGCCCAGGATTTATTGCCCGCATGCAACACCGTTATTTTCGATGAGGCACACCAGTTGCCGGAAACGGCAACGATGTTTTTCGGCGAGGTCGTCACCACGTCGCAATTGATCGAGCTCGCGCGGGACACGCGTTTGGCGGGTGTTGAGCACGCCGGTGACTTCAAGGATTTGCAGGAGTCCGCTGGCGCACTCGACAAGGCCGCGCGCGATTTACGCTTGGTGATGCATGAAGACAACAGCCGCATGCCGGGCAAAGCGATCACTTCGCGCGAAGGGTTTACTGAAGCCTTTGCCGATGCGCAGGAAAAGATCGCCGAGCTGCGTGAGATGCTGGAAAGCCAATCGGACCGCGCGCAGGAACTGGCCAATTGCCTCGAGCGTGCGGATGAATTCGCTAACCGTATGGCGCGCTGGCAGGACCCAAACATTGAAGGTTATGTGCGCTGGGCGGAGGTGTTTGGACATTCGCTGGCGCTGCATCTGACGCCGTTATCGATTGCCAATATTTTCAAGAGCCAGGTATTCGGCCAGAAACGCGCGTGGATTTTTACGTCGGCCACGCTCGCCGTCAAGGGCGAATTTTCGCATTATCAAACCGAGATGGGGCTCACGAACGATCAGAGCGCCGATGATTTTGACGATGACGCCTTTGCCGAGCGCGGCGTCGAAACCGCCTTCTGGGCGTCCCCATTCGATTATCCCAATCAAGCCTTGCTGTACGTGCCCGACAATATGCCCGCGCCGAATACGTTTGAGCATACCGAGGCCGTCGTATCCAACGCGCTGCCGTTGATCGAGGCCGCTGCCGGGCGCGCCTTCCTGTTGTTCACGTCACTGAAGGCGATGGACCGTGCGTATGAATCATTGAAAGTGCACGCCGAAAAAAGGGGCTGGACATTCCCGCTTCTTGTGCAAGGCGAGGGCACACGCAACGAATTGCTGGAAAGATTTCGAAAACTTGGCAACGCCGTGCTGGTGGCCAGCCAGTCGTTTTGGGAAGGCGTCGATGTGAAGGGGGACGCGCTGTCACTCGTGGTAATCGACAAACTCCCCTTCGCGCCGCCCGATGATCCGGTGCTCGCAGCGCGCATCGACGCGATCAACCAATCCGGCGGCAATGCCTTTATGCAATATCAGGTGCCGCACGCGGCGATCACATTAAAGCAAGGTGCGGGACGTTTGATCCGCGACGAGACTGATCGCGGCGTGCTGATGATTTGCGATCCGCGTCTGGTGGAGAAGCCGTACGGGAAACGCATCTGGCAGAGTTTGCCGCCGATGAAACGGACGCGGGTGGAGGCGGAGGCGGTTGCGTTTTTTACTGAGGTGAATACGATCGCGTAAAGGTATAAAAAATACGTAGATCAAGCATCGGTGAGGCTTTCGCAGCATTTATGATCTGAGATGCCCGCCAATGCTAGTGTTTGTGATATTCCGCGCAATAGCCGCACACTATCGACATGCGCTTGGTGATGACTTGATGTCCTGTTTCAGGCGGTTGGCAATCTGGTTTGGATAAGGCATCATCATCTGCGGAGCAACAGCAATTTCACTCACTCGGAAGACAGGAATAGCAAAATGAAAAAAACATTACTCGTCGCGATTTTAAGCGGTCTCGGACTGACAGCCTGCGTGTCGCACCATTCGCATGCGGTAAAAGTGGATCCGCTGATCACGAACGTAACCATCGTCGATGGCAAGCAAATTGTGGTTGATCAGGAGCCGATCTATTTTGCGAGGGGCATCCAAAACGTCAGGGTTACGTGGAAATTGCCGGTCGATTCCAAATACAAGTTTCCCAAAGACGGTGTCGTCATCAAAGATGCGGGCGAGGAAATTGTCGATTGCCGTCCGGCGCAAGACGGGCTCAGTTTTTCTTGTTTGAACCGTCACACAAAACCGGGGAAGTTCAAATATACGGTCAGGTTGGAAGGCACGCCTGCGATTGCGCCGCTTGATCCAGTGGTCGTAAACGACTAGCGACTAACGACTAGCTGGTGTCACAGCCTCTGGAGCAAAGTTTTCCAGCCATGCGCGCGCCTCATCTATCGCCTCTTGATAGCTGAGCGCGCGACCTGCATTCTCGGTAGATGTAAACACCGTCGCCGTCAGCGCTTCATATGCCTCGGCGATACGTGGTGCCAAAAATGCCTCGTCGGCGGGGTCGCGGTGTAGCCCGGTTTGGCCAGCCAATGCTTCTGCGGCACCAAAAAATCGTGCTGCTCTTTCCGATTCCTTGCATAACACCGCCAGGCCTGCGGAAACTTCCAGAACGCTTTGCCCCGTTCGCATGGAGCCGATCTCATCGGCAATCGAGAGCGCTTCGCACAACATCGGCAATGAACGATCAGCATCCCCCCGATCAATCGACACCATCGCAAGATTGAGTAATCCGATCGCGATGCTTTCCCGGTCTTGCAATTTGCGCGCCAGCGCCAAACCAGTTTCATAAAGAGGTTCAGCGGCGTCCAGTTCGCCTTCAACGCGTAGCAATTGGGCCAACACATAAAGGGCGGCATAGATTTCACGCTTGTCGTCAAGTTCGCGCGCCATCGCGAGCGCTTCCTGCAAATGCGTGCGTGCGGCGGCCATGTCACCCTGGCCCATACACGCCAGCCCCAGCGGTTGCAACGCGACCGCGATCCTGCGTTTGTCGCCAATTTCGCGGGCGATGGCGAGGCTTTCCTCAAGATACCCGCGCGCCTCTTCATAGTGGCCCATCAACACGCCGATCCACCCGGCGTCAAGCAGCCCGCGGCAGCGCGCCATGTTGCGCTCATTCGCACCGTCGCGTGATAGCGCTTCGACCGTCATCTGCTGGCCCAGCCCCAGAAAACCGCGCGTGATCCAGTATGGCTTCAGGGCCCAAACCAGCCGCAGCCCCGGCGCGGCACCTTGATCCATGCGGCCCGCCCATGAGTGCGCAGCCAATAAATTTTCGCGCTCCAGATCAAGCCGCAGAAGCCACACGCCCTGATCGGCACCTGCCAGCTCGGGCCGCGCCTGTTCTGCAAGAGCAAGGTAGAAGCTCAGGTGCCGGGTGCGTGCGTTATTTTCTTCGCCGGTTTTATGCAGCCGCTCCTGCGCATATTGGCGCACCGTTTCCAGCAGCCGGTATCTTTCGCCGCACGGCTCAATAATCAACAGCGATTTTTCGACAAGTTGAATCAGCAGATCGAGGACCGTTGGGGATTCGCCGCCGCCTTCGCCTGCGCCTTCCCGCACGTCCATGCCGATAGCTTCTGCAGCGTCCAGGGTCCAGCCACCGGCGAAAACCGACAGTTGCAGAAGCAGCGCGCGCTCGGGCGCGGAAAGGAGATCAAAACTCCAGTCAATCGACGCGCGCAGGGTGTGCTGGCGCGGCATGCTGGTTTTATCGCCGCCGGTAAGCAAATTGAAGCGGTCGCCAAGACGCGCCGCGATCTGCTCGACCGACATCGCGTAAACACGCGCGGCGGCGAGTTCAATGGCCAACGGAATCCCATCGAGGTGACGGCAAATATCAGCGACTGCGGCAGCACTTTTTAGCGTGACTTGAAAAGCCGGCTGAGCTGCGGTGGCGCGGTCGATAAACAATCGCACGGCCTCATTTTGTTTGAATGCATTCAGATGATTTGCAACCGACGTTGAATCATCGGTCGCGTTGCCAATCAAGCTAAGCGGGTCGGGAACGGCAAGTGAGGGCACCGGATAGGC
>JANOQY010000233.1:0-8758 GCA_031414995.1 Betaproteobacteria bacterium | reverse complement strand
AAATCCATCCAACGCGTGGGATGCATACCGATGACAATCATCGATCCACCCGCAGCCAATTTTTCCCGGGCAATATCGAGCGCACGCAACGCACTATCGAGCGCAGTGAAATCCAAAGACAGAAAAATCAATTGCGCTCTGTGGGAGAGACCCGTCTCGGATTTTGCGTCATCTTCGTTGATAAGATCCGCTTTTATTGCCGGAAAACGTTCCTGCATCCGTTGCGCTTGCTGCAATGAGGCGCTAGATGGCGTGAGATATTGGTAATCACAAAAATCGAAGTTAATCGCAGCGCAAATATCTGCGGCGAATAGTGGTGGCGATTCGCTGATTTCAACAATACCCAGCCGTTGATCATCGACAAGCCGGGATTGTGCAGTAGCAATCATTTCCCGCAACGTTTCGCCGATTCTCTGCCTTCCCTGCGCCCCCAGTACATGCGCAATAACTGAAAGACGGGGAGTGTGTTGATGCGTCGGCACGTCCTTGTTAGTTTGGCTGTCAAGGGTAGCCGCCAAATGGTAGCCAATGCGACCAACTTGATGCACGATGTCAAAGCAATCTGGATAATCCGACACGAGACTGTTCCAAATTTCTTCGGGCAACGGCTGGCCGGTCTCAGCCGCTGAAAAGCGGTATCCCGCATCGGAGTCCGCGAGCAAGCCATCATCCTTGGCGGCAGTAACAATATGGCGCAAAAATGGCGCGATAGCTGGGTGGGTGACGTACAGTTTTTCAAGGCGGGCGTGAGATAGTTCAAGTTCGTTTTCACTCAATTCACGCAATGCACTGATACCAAACTGGCTACACACTTCATCGAGCAACGGGTCGACCTCGTCGATATACCGCCGATGAATTCCTGCCACCGCGCAACGTCTGATCGTCTCACTCATCGCAAGGCGAACTTCCTCAAATGTCAGGGAAGATGTAGCGCCGGGCAGCATTCTGTGAGGCGCAGCAATGACGCGCTCGGCTAGGAATCTTAACCGGTCGGCCGCGCTCTTTTGCAGACGCATGCTGCGGAACCGTACCCCCTGAAGGCACGCCATTGCACGTCCGGCTTCATCAAAAACTGTAAATTCTGCGACGATTGATTGGCGCGTGTAGCGCAGCAGCGTCGCGCGAGCGGTAGCTGGGCGCGCGGTGGTGCCAACCACGCCTGCTCTAAAGGTTATGCGCTCAATGCGAGTCGGCACAAAGGTAAGACCGCTACGCATCGCATCCTGTGAAGACGGATCTTCACGCAGCAATTGAATGATTAACTGGAAGGTACAATCTAGCAGAGCTGGATGTAAATGGGTTTGCGCGACTTCACTTTCTATTGTCGCGGGCAGCGACAAGTCAGCAACCGCAACCCGTCCATTGACCCATCCCCTATTAATTGCGCTAAATGCCGGGCCGTACCGCAATCCCGCCGCCAGCGTCATGGCGCGATGACTGTCGGCATTGAAATCTGGTGCGCGCGCCGGAAGTGCCAAGCGTTGTTCATCAAAGACGTGGCGATTAGGCTCACGCAAGAGTCGGCCAACTGCATGAACATTCCAGGCTTCTTCGCTACCAAGCTCGCGTGCGCGAACGGTAAAGCCACCATCCGCAGGATCTACCGAAATACGCACAACTTTTGAATGTTCGTCGCTCAATAGTAACGGCGAACGAATTTCAAGCTCCTCAATGGACGCGTTATCGCCCCCAAAGGTTTTGAGCGCAGCCGCAATTGCCAGTTCTACAAAACCAGAGCCGGGGAAAACAGTTGCCTCGCCGACAACATGATCTGCCAGTGCCGGATATTGTTGGGTATCGAGCACGTTCTCCCAAGTGAATTCATGTTGCGCGAGTCGGTAGCCAAGCAATGGATGTTCTTTACGCCGCGCGAGCAAGCCGCCAGCTTGTGACGTCACCGGATGCCAATGGATCTCCCTTTGCCACGGATAGGTGGGGAGATTGACGAAACGTCCGCGCCAAGGGAGCAAACCAGCCCAATTGACTGAGCAGCCTGAAATGATGGCTTGATTGGCAGCACTCCAAACCCGCTGCGGCGAGCCGTCATTGCGGGTGAGGGTGGTGATGACGCGACCGGGCTGCGCATGCTCCTTGGCGTTTTCTTTTACCGCGTCGTTTAGATACCCTCGCAACACAGCGTGCGGCCCGATTTCGATAAATACATTGATACCTTTAGCCTGCAGTCCCTTCACTGCCTGTGCAAACAAAACTGGCAAGCGGATGTTATGCCACCAGTAGGCGGCGCGAAGTTCACGTCCGTCCAACAGCTCTCCCGTCACCGTCGAGAAAAACGGAATGGACGTTTCACTGGGACGCAATTTGACGAGTGCATTGAGCACTTCCAGTTCAATGCCATCCATGGCGGGGCTGTGAAAGGCGTAATCAATATCGAGCCGCTTGAACGGAATGCCACGCGATCCCAGCCCGCCTTCGAATGCGTTTAAGGCATCAGTTGTACCTGCCACAGTGACACTTCTGCTGCTATTAATACCCGCGATCACCATTGGCCCACCGAGATTCAATTCCTCGATCAGCGCTGCAGTATTTTTTGCGTCGGTCAGCACCGCGCTCATCGCGCCCAAACCTTTGGTTCTGCCTTGGAGCCGGCTCCGGTGATAAATAACTTCGACGGCCGCCGCCAATGAAAGGGCACCAGATGCCCACGCCGCTGCAACTTCGCCCACGCTGTGCCCTGCAACTGCAGTGGGCATGATGCCCCGGTGGCGAAGCATTTGCGTAATGCCGACCTGCAACGCGAATAGCGCCGGTTGCGCAATCTCGGTGCGTTCGTAGCGATTTTCGGCTGCACCATCACCGACATTGCCAGCTAATTCCGCCTCCAAAGAGTAATCGGCAAAACGCTGAAAAATAACATCGACTTCACGCACCGCGTTACGGAAAACAATATCTTCAGCCAGTAACGTTTTGCCCATTCCAACCCACTGGGAACCATTGCCGGAATATATAAATGCCGGGCCAACTGGCGATTCGATCGCGACTCCCTGATCGATGCCACTGTGCTTGTCTGCACCTGATGCAAGGCTCTGAAGCGCAGCGATGACTGATTCGGATGTGTGCGCAAAAATGATGGCGCGGTGATCGTGCCAATCCCGCGCAAAGCAGGTGTTGAAGGCAATATCATAGAGCGGCAATTGGGGCTTTGCCTTCATAAACGCGGCAAATTCGGATGCGGCGACGCTGAGCGCTGCGTTGCTTTTTGCTGAAATGATGATCGGCACATCGTGAATACTTGTCGGCCGGGGTGCTTTTCCGATTGGACTGTCGTAGCTCTCCAGAATGACGTGTGCATTTGCGCCACCAAAGCCAAACGAATTGGTACCGACGATCAACTTGCCGTTCTTCTTCAGCAGCGTATTTTCACGCGCGACTTCAATGTTCCAGTCTTCGAAATGGATGTTCGGGTTTGGGTTCTTGATGCCGATGGTGGCGGGCACAACACGGTGTTGAACGCAGTGCAGGGCCTTGACTAAACCCGCCACGCCGGAGGCTGCTTCAAGGTGGCCCATATTGCTCTTGACTGAACCGATCAGTAGCGGATGACTGGCGCGTCTGCGCTTGCCGATTGCCATACCCAGCGCATGCGTCTCGATCGGGTCGCCAACGGCGGTACCGGTGCCGTGAGCTTCGATGTAGTCAATATCGTCTGGCTCAATATTGGCATTTGCGTAAACTTCCTCAAGCAACGCACTTTGCGCGGCCGAGCTTGGCACAGTGAGTCCTGATTTGCGGCCATCCGTATTGACACCGGTGTTGGCGACGACGGCCAGAATTTGATTGCCGTCCGCGACTGCGGCATCGTAATCCTTCAGAAAGAAAATACCGCCGCCTTCGGAGCGAACATATCCATCACCGTCCGCATCAAACACATTGCAGCGCCCGCGTCTGGACAGCATTGACGCTTTGGAAAAAGTGATGAATCCATAGGGGTGCGCATGCAAACTCACGCCGCCCGTCAATGCCTGTACAGTCTCGCCAGAAAGTATCGACTGGCAAGCTTGGTGAAACGCCACCAGTGAAGACGAACATGCCGTATCGATCGCAAGGCTAGGCCCGCGAAGGTCAAACACATATGAAAGACGATTCGCCGCAATGCTGGCAGTATTACCCGTCGCCACGCTTGCATCGACGGCACCAAGATCATCTGCCAATCGGAATGAATAATCTGCACTAGCGATACCAATGTAGACACCGCACCGGCTGCCTTTGAGCGTAGAGGGCTTCACACCTGAGTTTTCCAGCGCTTCCCAACTCATTTCGAGCAGCAAACGCTGTTGCGGGTCCATCAGCGCCGCTTCGCGGGGCGAAATGCCAAAAAAACTTGCGTCGAACTTGGTGATATCGCCTATTGAGCCAGCGGCAAAGGAATAACTGGTGCCGGGATGGCCTTTGGTTGGATGCAGGAAGGGCGCCTGTTCCCATCGCGATGCATCGACTTCAGTCACCAGATCACGGCCTTCCAGCAGGCCTGGCCAATAATCCTGGCTGGTGGAACCTGGAAACCGGAACGCACAACCAATCACCGCAACTTTTTTTGTCATAGTTTTATAGACCACCCTTGCGTCGTTAGGCCATTACAACCGCTACTTTGTTCCGTTAGCGCGACCGTGGCAAGTTTTGTGAATCATTCGTTAACTGATGCTATGCAGAACAACCGTCAAAGCAGTCCAAAATTCACGCTATGCACTTGCGCATCTCATTTGACTTATTGACGATCAGTCGGGTCCCCGAAAAAAAGAGGGGCTAAAAATTCAATCCGCCAAACATGGCGCAAATCGTTGCATCAATATGACAGATTCTACCGTATCGTGTAGTGAAAATCCCCAGATACTATCGCTCGGCGCGATGCAAATATGTAACATCCGGTTTCGCGCTTCTCCTATGCAATAATCGTCCATCCAACCATCCGGCAATTAACATGTTCATTCGTTTTCAAACTATTCTCTTGGGTAGCATTTTTGGCTCAACGTTGCTGCTTTCCGGCTGCAATTCGATCCCAACCAGCGGCTTTGGTCGCGCTGATGCTGATCCTAAATCGACACAGCCCAATTTGAAGGGAATCCAGATTGTCGATGTCACCGATGGCGTGGCAAAACAACTGATTGATCAGCGCGCCACACGGCAATTTTCGGATGCGTTTGCGGCGACTGCTTCGCGAGAACAAACCATCGGCAATGGCGATGGTCTGGAAGTATCGATTTGGGAGGCGCCACCAGCGACGCTGTTTTCGCCCGGCAATAGTGACATTCGCGGGACAACATCCGCCAGCCGCGCGACGACCCTGCCGGACCAAATGGTCAATAGTGATGGGTTCATCAGCGTGCCATTCGCGGGAAAAATAAAAGCGGCGGGGCAATCACTGCATGCTGTGGAAGCCGAGATCGTAAAACGCCTCACCGGCAAAGCGAACCAGCCAGAAGTGTTTGTACGCTTAACGCGAAATGTGTCCTCGAACGTGACGGTGGTTGGGGAAGTCACGAACAGCACACGAATCCCGCTGACACCAGGAGGCGAAAGATTGCTTGACGCACTCGCAGCGGCAGGCGGCGTGCGCCAGCCCGTGAACAAAATGACGATCCAACTTACCCGCGGCGAGAGTGTATTCGCCATGCCGCTGGACAGCATCATTCGTGATCCCAAACAGAACGTGATGCTCGCGCGTGGCGATGTCGTCACGGCGATGTTCCAGCCATTAAGCTTCACCGCGCTGGGTGCGACCGGTAAAAATGAGGAAATCAACTTCGAAGTGCAGGGTATTTCCCTTGCTCAGGCGCTTGCACGCACCGGTGGTTTGCGCGACGAGCGCTCAGATCCACAGGGCGTATTCATTTTCCGTTTCGAGCCAGCGAACGCGCTTTCTTGGCCCAAGCAGCCGCTCATGACGACAGCAGATGGCAAAGTCGCCGTCATTTACCGCATCAATCTCCGCGACCCGGCCAGTTTCTTTGTCGCCCAAACATTTCAGATCAACAACAAAGATTTGCTCTACATCTCGAATGCACCTGTTGCAGAGCTGCAGAAGTTCCTGAACGTCGTGTTCTCGGTGGCGTATCCGGTGCTGAGCGCGGTGCAGGCATCAAAATAACGTAGATCGCTATTTGGCGCGGCTTGCAGGTTAGAAATTGCCTGAAAGGCCCGCCGGTGCTAGGGTTTCGATAATGTCTCAGTAGCCTCAGCAAAAGGTTGCCCAAGGTGATCGACGATAACCTCTCCGGTTTGCAAATGCTTGAAGCCGAAAGCATCGAAATATTGCGTGAGGCCGTTGCGGGTGCCCGCAATCCGGTGATGATGTATTCCATCGGCAAAGATTCCTCGGTGATGCTTCATCTGGCCAGAAAAGCTTTCTACCCCGCGCCGCCGCCATTTCCGTTGCTGCATGTCGATACGACATGGAAATTTCGTGACATGTACGCGCACCGCACGCGCATGGCAACGGAGTCCGGGATGGAGTTGATTATTCATACTAATCAGGATGGCTTAGCCAATGGGGTCAATCCGTTCACGCATGGCTCGAGTTATTACACCGACGTGATGAAAACGCAGGCACTCAAACAGGCGCTGGATACACGCCAATTTGACGTCATCTTCGGCGGCGCAAGGCGAGACGAGGAAAAATCGCGTGCAAAAGAACGCGTGTTCTCATTCCGTGCGCCCGGCCACCGCTGGGATCCGAAAGTACAGCGCCCGGAGTTATGGAACCTCTACAACACGCACATCAAGCTTGGTGAAAGCATCCGTGTTTTTCCACTCTCCAATTGGACTGAATTAGATATTTGGCAATACATCGCGCATGAAAATATTCCCCTCGTGCCACTTTATTTTGCCAAACAGCGGCCGGTCGTAAACCGTAACGGCACGTGGATTATGGTGGATGATGATCGTCTGCCGCTGGCATCGGGGGAGATGCCAGAAATGCGCTTGGTGCGTTTTCGTACCTTGGGCTGCTACCCATTATCCGGCGCGATCGAAAGCCCCGCGACAACGCTTGCAGAAATCATCGCTGAAACGGTTAGCGCGCGTACGTCGGAGCGGCAAGGAAGGCTGATTGATACCGACCAGCCCGGCTCGATGGAAATGAAAAAGCAAGAGGGTTACTTCTGATGGCTGACCAGACAGCACCGGAGCACGCTTCCATCAGCGCATCAAAGGGCAGCAAATCCACTTTACGGTTCATCACCTGCGGCAGTGTGGATGATGGCAAATCGACGCTCATCGGCCGGCTACTGCATGAATCAAAATGTATCTTCGACGACCAATTGCAAGCGCTGGAAAAAGATTCCAAGCAATACGGCACGCAGGGGGAAAAGATCGATTTCGCGTTGCTCGTTGATGGGCTTCAAGCCGAGCGGGAGCAGGGCATCACCATCGACGTGGCTTATCGCTTTTTCAACACCGACAAACGAAGGTTTATCGTTGCCGACACCCCCGGCCACGAGCAATACACCCGCAACATGGCCACCGGCGCATCAACTGCTGATCTGGCCGTGATTCTCATCGATGCGCGCAAGGGCGTGCTGACGCAAACCCGGCGGCACTCGCGCATCGTCGCGATGATGGGCATTCGCCACATCGTGCTGGCGATCAACAAAATGGATTTGATGGCATTCGATCAGGCGGTGTTTGCACGGATAGAGGCCGAGTATCGCGAGTTTTGCGTTGGACTTAAATTCGCGTCGATCCAACCCATCCCACTTTCTGCTCTACAAGGCGATAACGTCGCGACGCCAAGTAGGGCCATGCCTTGGTACGTTGGACCAACCTTGGTTGAATATCTGAACACGGTCGATGCAGCCAGCGCACACAGCACACCAAATAGCCCCATGCGCATGCCCGTGCAAAGTACGATCCGTCCTAATCAGGACTTCCGCGGCGTTTGTGGTCGCATCGCTGACGGCACATTAAACACCGGTGACAAGCTGCGCGTCCTGCCTTCAGGCGTAACCGCGACAGTGAAAGAAATATTCGTTGGGCAACGTCTATTGGCGTCTGCCTCCGTTGGCGACTCCATCACACTGACATTCGCAGAAGAAGTGGATGTCAGCCGCGGTGACATGATCGTTGGACTTCAAGAGCCACCCGACGTAGCTGACCAATTTGAGGCGCGGCTATTGTGGATGACCGAGCACCCGATGGTACCCGGCCGACCATACATCCTGAAGCTACATTGCAAGGAGGTCTCCGCGACCATCACCGACATCAAACATTGCGAAGATATCGATACTGGCGCGCATCTGGCCGCCAAGACGCTGGCGCTTAATGAAATTGCAGTGGTTAATCTTTCGCTCAGCCAACCCGTTGTGTTCGAGCCATATTCCCGTAGCCGAACACTTGGCGGTTTCATCCTGATCGACAAACTCACGTTCGAGACCGTTGGTGCCGGCATGATCGAATTTGCCCTTCGCCGGGCATCAAACATTCAGTGGCAGGCGTTAGAGATCAACAAACCAGCACGCGCAGCCATGAAGCTACAAACAGCGCGTTGCATCTGGTTCACAGGCTTATCCGGTGCCGGCAAATCCACGATTGCCAATTTGCTGGAGAAACGCCTTCACGCCGAAGGCAAACATACCTATATCCTCGACGGCGATAACGTGCGCCATGGTCTTAATCGCGATCTGGGCTTCACCGAGGCTGACCGTGTAGAGAATATCCGGCGCATCGCGGAAGTGGCCAAACTGATGGTAGATGCCGGATTAATCGTACTGGTGTCATTCATATCGCCTTACCAGTCGGAGCGAAG
>JANOQY010000232.1:0-1901 GCA_031414995.1 Betaproteobacteria bacterium | reverse complement strand
CTCGGCAGCGGTCACAACCGGCGCGTGCAGGAGAACGATCCTTCGGTGCACGGCGAGACCGATGCGTTCAGAAAAGCAGGCAGGCAGCGAACCTATCGCGACAAGATCATGGTCACCACGCTGGCGCCTTGCTGGTATTGCAGCGGATTGATCGTGCAGTTCAAGATCGGCAAAGTTGTGGTGGGGGAATCGAAAAATTTTCGCGGCGGCATCGACTGGCTGCGCGAGCGCGGCGTGGAGGTTATTGACATGAATTCGGCGGCGTGCGAGCAAATGCTTTCCGACTACATCAGCGCCAATCCGGCAACGTGGAACGAGGACATCGGCGAGGACGATGTCTGTTGCTGATGCCGCGCTAAATTATTCCCAGCGCCGAAACAATGCCGCCCAACACGCTCGATAACAACATCATGCAGATCATCGCCACGCCGATAAACATGGCGGAATCTGCCGGGCGAATGCCGATTAATTTTTCGGCCCCAAGATAATAAAGATAGAACGAATACAACATCGCCAACATGGTGAAGATGACGTTGAACGGGATCACCAATGTCGCGCCGGAAAGCAGCACGGGGATGGAGCCAAACACTGCCACTTGCAACGCCACCAGAAAGCTCGGCGAACGCTTTTCCGTGCGCGCAAGAAGATATAAAACAGTGGCGAGCAGATAAACGCTGACGATCTGGAAACCATACGTGGCCAACGCAATGACGGGCGCACGATCGCGCAGGGCTGAGTAACCGTACTGGGCATTCCAGTTGGTGTCGAACGCGAGCATGCCGACCATTGTTGCTGCCGGGGCGAGCAAGCAAAGCGGCAGCAGGTAATTGCGCATCAACACCACCGTGCCCGGCGCTTCGCGCGCGACGGCATCCCATTCAGCCTGCGGGCGCAACAACATTCCCGTGATGCGGTTCAATATGGCCATGATTTTCCAGATGGAATAAATTATGAATCTCTAGCACTGGTGAGCTTCTCAAGACATTTATTGCCTGAAACGCCCGCCAATGCTTGAGTTTGATGAAAAAATATTTGTGACCGTTAAATTACGCTGCATCAAATGTTAGCATTGCATACGATGACAACCCGACTCTACTTTGCGCTTTGGCCAGACGATGGCATCCGTCTGCAACTGGCACGACACCGATTGCAATTGGCGCGCGAGGGCAACGGTCGTGCCGTGTTTCCAGTCACGCTGCACATGACGCTGGCGTTCCTCGGAGATGTCGATACCAAGCTCATCCCTGAGATAGAACAAATCGGCAGACACGTCGTCGCGACGCCATTTAATTACACCGTCAATATGGCTGGCTGTTTTGCCAAGGCGAAGGTGGCGTGGCTCGGCGCGAAGGAAACGCCATGGCATCTTTTTGCATTGCAGAAAAATCTGCAATCACTTTTAGCCGAGGCCAAGCTTGGCCACGACACGCGCACATTTCGACCGCACATCACCGTGGCGCGCGATATTGAAACGCCGTTTGAGGATCGTGCGATTCCGCCCGTACGGTGGCCGATCAACCAGTTCTGCCTCGTCTCGGCAAGCTCAAGTGCGGCGGGGCCGGAATACGAGGTAATAGGTAGCTGGACGTTGAAGGGCTAAGCGGCAAGCGTTATTTCTTGGCTGGCGGTTTCAAACGCTCAAGCCACGGTTTCCAGTCCACCGGGCCGTCGTCGAAACGTTTTTTGAGATTCTTCATTACGTTGGGCCAAGACTTCGAAAAGTATTCGTAAGCCTTATCCCATTCGCCGCCTTCACCCCAGCCGATGTGGTGCAGAGTGACATCGGTGAGCACGTCGCCGCGCGAAATAAAACGCACGATCACCACTGATCGTTGTTTGCGCGCTTCGGGCAACGATGGCGGCGCATTCCAGGTGAATGACAACATTTTCTTTTCCTGAAA
>JANOQY010000231.1:0-15313 GCA_031414995.1 Betaproteobacteria bacterium | reverse complement strand
GCCGCCGCGATCACGCCATCGGGATTGCCGCCGCTGGACGTATCGATGAATGGATACAAGCCGTTAAAAAACGTATCGCCCATGTGGATCACGTTGCTTTTCTTGAACTGCACAATGGTATCGCCGTCGGTATGCGCCTTGGGAACATGAAAACCAAACACTTCGTCGCCATTGATATGGAACGTAACGTCAGTGGAGAACGTCACGACCGGTAGCGCAGCCTTCGGCGAAGGCGGCGTCGTTGATTTGAAGAGCGCGATGAATTGCTCGGTCGACATCCGCTTCCTGACGTTATCGTGCGCCACGATCAGCGCGCCCGCTTTGCCAAAGTTCTCATTGCCGCCGGTATGGTCGCCATGCCAGTGGGTATTGAGTACAAATTTGATGGGTTTGTCGCTGAGTTTTTTTAGCGCCGCGACGATCTTAGGGCTGACGGGCGCGTACTGATCGTCGATGATAAACAATGCGTCTTCACCGACAGACACACCGATGTTGCCACCAGCGCCGAACAAAACATATGTGGTCGGCGAAAGTTGTTCCGTTTTGATTTCGACCTTGTCGAAATTCTGTTGTGCCCGCGCCGCACTAAGCATCAATGCACAAGCGACAAAAATCGAGAAGATGCGGATTTGTTTACACTCCATGTCAGGCTCCGTGGCGTTGGTTATTGGCGAATTATGCGCGAATGCAGACATCTTATTGTGACAACTTGCGTAACGACACTTTCCGGCGTGGCGACGCGCTTTTGATCACTTTGAGCGACAATGGACTGATTCTCAATTACGGATCCGGGAACGCAACATGACCCTCCACCCTTCCTTCTTGTCAGCGCTATTTTTCTCACTGTGTTGTGCGACGGGTTTTATAAGAACGAGCGGCGCAGCCACTCAATCTAAATGAAAAAATAATATGCCCGACGCAGTCCTGACCGAAACGCAATGGAAGGCCTTACCGAAAGTATTGCTGCACGAACACCTTGATGGTGGCATGCGCCCGCAAACGTTGCTGGCACTTTGCCAGCTGCGCAATGTGCCAATGCCCGCGAGCACGGCCGCTGATCTTGCCGCATGGCTGCTCGCCAATTCCAATTCGGGAAGCCTGGAGCGTTACCTCACCGGTTTCGGCCTGACTATCGCCGCGATGGCATCCGAAGATGCGTGTGAACGCGTCGCGTTTGAAGCGGCAGAAGACGCACTCGCCGATGGCTGCGTGCTGGCGGAGTTTCGCATTGCGCCGTTGCTGCTGGAGGCGCACGGATTGTCGGGCGAGGCCGTTGTCGAAGCGCTGTTACGCGGATTGAAAAGAAGCGCCCTGCCCAGCGGATTGATCGTCTGCGCCATGCGCACCGATGCGCCCGACATCACAGCCAAAAGTGCGCGCCTTGCTGCGCGTTACGCAGAGCATGGCGTGATTGGTTTCGATCTGGCCGGTGCCGAACGCGGCTTTCCGCCCACGCCGCATAGTGAAGCCATCAACATCGCGCGCGACGCAGGCCTTGGCATTACGTTGCATGCAGGCGAAGCCGACGAAGGCTCACGCGTGCTTGAGGCGGCATCACTGGGCGCCACGCGCATCGGCCACGGCGTGCACATCATGAACGCACCGGACGCCGCGCAACAACGTGCATGGATCGATGAAGCAAGGCAGCATGGCCTGCACTTTGAAGTCTGCCCCACCAGTAACGTGCATACCGGCATCGCACCTTCGGTCGCGGCGCACCCTTTACGTGCGATGGTCGAGGCAGGTCTTTCGGTATCGGTGTCCACCGACAATCGATTGATGTCGGACGTGACTCTCTCCGGTGAACTTAGCGTGGTGCATGCGCAAAATGGCGTGTCGCTTAAAAGCCTCGAGCAGATGATGCGTGATGCGGCGCTTGCGAGTTTTCTGCCTAATGCAGAGCGCGAAGTGGCGCTGTCAGCGTTAGATAAGTGGCAGTATCTGCATGGCGTGCGGTGATTCTTGGTCACGGCTGAATTGATGTATCGAAAACCATAAACTCTCGGGAACCTCGGATCAAGTCCTTCGATAGGCACGATCGGCAAGTTATTGATTCCGAGTCTGGTCAGCTAGTCGAGCCACATTCAGATTAGACTTAGTGCGAGATGCCCAACACGACAACAGCAGATTTCTCAACCGATAAAACCGGATTTGAAATGACAACTGTGAGCTGTTCCAGCGCGGTCGATATTTCATGATTGGGCAACCGGAGGTCTTAGACGATGAATCATTCAAAATTTGAAGCGACGCTGAAGATCTATTTCGCAGCGTTTGCCGAGAAGGATCACTCTCGTCGCCTTTCCCTCCTCTCGCAGTGCCTCACGGAGGACGCGGAGATATGGGGCCCGCACAAGTTGTTCAAAGGGTACGAATCAATCTCCGGAAAGATTGAAGGTTTCCATGAACGCATGCCTGGCGCGCGCTTGGTGCTCGCGAGTGGCCTTTACGTGTTCCAAAACGTTGCCAGATTTGCAGTGGCAATCATTGGCGCAGATGGCTCAGTCATTGCATCGGGTGACGCTGTGAACGAATTCGCGGAGGACGGCCGAATCTTCAGGGTGCTGCCATTTTGGGATGCGCTTCCAACACTGCCTGAAACTTGGCAGAGTTAACTGGCCAAGTAACAGTCAGGCCGGGGGTTAAATTGCATTCAAATTGGCCGCGGTGCTTGTAGAATTGGCCATGCGCAAACATGTACTTCTATATGGACTTCTCGGCGGCGTTCTCATCGCCGCACTCAAGTTCATCGAGTACCGCTGGCTCGTGGTGGAGTATTCAGTGGAAATCTACGGCGGGCTGGTGGCGGCGGTGTTTGCCTGTTTTGGTATCTGGCTCGGCCTCAGGTTTACGCGCCATACGGAAACCGTGGTGGTACGCGAAGTTGAGGTACCCGCACCGACCGAATTCATACTTGATCAGACCAAGCTGGAATCACTCGGCATCACACCGCGCGAACTGGAAATTCTGGAGCTGATCGCCAGAGGTCTCTCCAATAAGGAGATCGCCGCTTGCGTGTTTGTGAGCGAAAACACCGTCAAAACGCATTTGAGCCGCGTCTTCGACAAACTCGGCGCGCGGCGGCGAACGCAGGCGGTGCAGATGGGGAAAGAGCTTCGACTTATCCCCTAGTTCGGTTCTTTGGCCGCCGCAAGGGTAGCCAATGCATTCCCGGCCGCAACTTTCGGATGATTTTGCGCAACATTGTGCAAAATCATCCATTCGGGTGACGCGCGCAGTTGGTGGGGACGGTAAATTTGGCCCTCCTTAACCATCAACAACTTGGGAGTTACTATGCGAAAAATCGTACTGACCTTCGGACTCATTGCGGGCGGCATCCTGTCGGCGATGATGCTCTTGACCATGCCCTTCATGGAACAGATCGGCTTCGAAAAAGGCGAGGTCATCGGTTACACCACGATGATGCTGGCCTTTTTGATGATATTTTTTGGCGTCAAATCGTATCGCGATAACGTCGCAGGCGGGACCGTGACATTCGGCCGCGCATTTCTGGTGGGCCTGTTGATCACGGCTGTCGCCAGCGTCTGCTACTTGGCCACCTGGCAAGTGGTTTACTACAAGCTCGCCCCCGACTTCGGCGAAAAATACACGACCTACGCCGTTAACAAAGCCAGGAAGTCCGGTGCCACCGACGCGCAAATCGCTGCGACGAAGAAGGAGATGACGGAGTTCATGGACATGTATAAAAACCCTCTGATAAACGTCGCGATCACCTTTATCGAGCCGCTGCCGGTCGGACTCTTAATCACAATCGTGACGGCAGGTGTGCTGAGCCGAAAACGGCGCGACAAGGTTGCAACGGTTGCATAGTCACGCTGTCGTTAAACGCACTTCCGCATTCGATTACTTCATGATTGCCGATACGGATGGGAATCCGATTTTGGTGGATCAGCACAGATAGACAATGCGTGCGAATAGTCTGCGCAATATTCCACTACTGTCATTTCGAACCCGGTTTTATCGGGTGAGAAATCTGCTGTTGTCGTGTAGCGCAAAGCAGATTTCTCTCTCCGTTCGAAATGACAGGGCTTTATTGGACGCCCGAGATTCGGGCGAGGTATTACACCGAATAAAAATTTCCATGAAAGCAAGTCGGCACCCAATATGGCAGCCGAATGATAGCCATAGGCCCAGCCGCTAAATTACTGCCATCAAAAACAGTGCCGAAGCTCTGCTGCCGCTTCACATCAAAACCAACTCCGATCAAATAGCCTTCCCCCTCGCGCTGGCTACCGCGCTTGGGCACGAACACGTGTTCTTCCAGAATTGCACTATCCCCGAATGAAAAACGGTCGGTCTTACCGGTCTCAACATCGAGTCGCATGATGCCGTTCAAACCGTTGCCCTTTTGTTCATCGCCGTAAGGGTAATAAATGCTGCGATTACGCTGCGCCACGAAGCGGGGATCAATGCGAGGAAATTCAACATCTTCACGGCGGGTGGTCAGCTCCGCGCGGCCACGATTCAAATCGATTCGCAAGAACGCCGGATTCGAGCGATCGGGTGATATGCGTTCGCCGCGCATAAGCTTTGGCATCCACTCATTCATGATCGAGAGGCTGTCGCTCTTCACGTAGTCAACCCGGATAATGCTGTTTTCCTCCCACGCATTGCCAAAGTGAAAAACCATATGTGCGGGCAGTTCGATGATGCGGCGTTTGCTGAAATCTGATTTGTCGATAACAAGAATTTTTGCTGGTGCGTTGGCGTCCCAAGTCATCGCCTGACCAATGCCTTTGCCGCTGCGCATGGCCTGATAATCGATGCCAATCGGTGGCAGCACGAACACGATGTGCCGCTGAGATACAGTGAAATCATGCACCATGCCACCCGATGGCGCATCGAAGACTGCGTGGCGCAATAGCTCGCCTGCGGCGCTGATGTGGTAAATCACCATCTTTCCCATCAGCGTGCCGAAATTCCAGAGTGTGCCATCAGCCTCGACTTTCGGATGTGCAGAGAATGGCATTGATTTAAGCTCCGGCGCCCACGTCACCGGCCCACGTGTATCAAGCGTTCCCGGATCGAGAGCCGTTGCTGATCCACCTTCCCACAATGCGAGCAGCTTGTCCCCCAAACGAACCACATTGGTGTTGGCGGTGTTCATGTCGTCGTTTGAACGCACCGGTATTTTTGCCTTAATGCTGCTACCAAATGCGGGCACAAGAAATTCGTTGGCGTTTTGTTCAGCGATGAATTTCTTCGTTTGCACAAAGCGTGCACGGTGCGAGACACCTTTGTCGGTAAATTGCCATGCATTCAGCAAACCGTCTCCGTCAAACCAATGCTCGTAGCGCGCGCCACCACGCTCAAACAAACCGGGACCATTGCGGTAAAACGTACCGCGCAAATCAAGCGGAATTTTCCCTTCGATCAGCGCGCGCTCACAAGACACATCCTGCCCATGAAAGCCGCGCATCAGCGTGAGACTGGGATGAAAATTCAGTACGGCGGCGGAAGTTTCGGTTTGCGGTGCCGATGCTGCGAATGTGGCACCAAATGGTAACGCGGTCGCGGCAAGCGTGGCACCCGTCGTCTTAAAGAATGTGCGGCGATCCATGATTGATCCTTATTTGAGGGTGATCACATGTGTCATGTTGTCCTTGCCCACGACGAACTTGGCTTGCGCAAAGGATGGTGGGCCAAAGTTACCCATCGCACCGTTTGAAAACGCATATGGCTCTACAGGCATACCGATTGCGTTAGCGTCCAATTTTCCATTGTTGTTTTCATCGACAAACATCGAAATCGCATATTCGCCCTCGGCCACATCGTTGAACGAGACCGAGACACCGTCTTTTTTTGCCAGCGCCTTGCGTACATCCGATGCTTTGCCCATCCATTTGTCGTCAACTTTGTAGAGCGCCACCAACACACTGCCCCTTTCGCCGATCTCGCCTTTTAATTCGATGCTAAGCGTTGCCGCATTCGCCGCTGGCACGGCACCAACCAACAAGCCCAAGGCGAGTAACGCGGTGGTGGTGAAGTTGGTCTGGCGGACAACATTTCGTGGAGATGTGTGCATTTCTGGTTCCTTGGTGTGGTTAACGAAGACCGCATCTTGGCCAATCGTTGAACCCGGCTGTGCCTTTTTGCGACGAATTGCCGCCGTAACGCGCCAATTGCATCCACGCGGCGCCGGTCGCGGGCATTGTTAACGCGAACCCAGACATCGCGTTTTGCACCCATGTTTCTGCACTTCGTCGCCTTGCGCTAGCCGGTCCAGCCACCGCTTTCTAAGATGAGCACACTCAATTCAGGGGATCAACATGCAGATAACTACAGGTTCAGGGCGTCGCCGCTTCATCACCACGGCAATTGTTGCCGCCACGCTTTTGGGTGCCGTTGTTGGCCCAGCGCAAGCTGCCGAAATCACTATCAACAAATCGGGCAATTTCTCGTGGAGTTGGAGCTTTGGCCATAACGTCGAATATGGCAGCAACCGGACCAAAGGGTCAGGCGTGGTCAAGGATGCATCGCGGTCAGTTGAAAAGTTCTCACGGCTGATGCTGGCGTTGCCCGCGACGGTGACGATTGTTCAAGGACCCACCGAGTCGCTCACCATTAGCACCGATGACAATCTGCTGCCGCTGATGAGCACGCGCGTTGAGGGCGATGAACTCATCATTGACGCTGATAAAAATCGTGGCTTCTCGACCAAAGTAGGCATCAAGATTCGCCTCACGGTCAAGTCGCTAAGCAGCATTAAGATCAATGGATCGGGCGACGTAATTGGCGATCACCTCCAAAGTGACAAGTTCGATATTCTGATCGCGGGTTCCGGTGATGTGAAGTTCAAATCCATCCGCGCGGATCAATTCACCATCGGTATCAAAGGTTCAGGTGATGTGGCCGTCGATGCGCTCACAAGTAAATCGGTGGATGCGAGCATTCATGGCTCTGGCGACATCAAATTGCCGTCGCTGCAAGCAGCGCAGGTGAACATATCGGTCAATGGTTCCGGCGATGTATTTGCGACGGGCAATGCGGAAAAAGTCGACATTGAAATCATGGGCAGCGGCGACGTGCGCACCCGCAAACTGATTGCACGAGAAGCCCGAGTAAGAATCATGGCGTCGGGGGATGCAGAAGTGCATGCAAAAGAAAAACTCACCGCCAGCGTGACTGGATCAGGCGACATTCGCTACGCAGGTTCACCGTCGAATATCAGCAAGACGGTGCGCGGATCAGGTTCGGTCGAAGCGATGTAGAACGCCATTTGGCGAGGCTTGCAGCACATAAATGCTGTGAACGCCCCGCCAGATATAGAGTTTATAGTTTTTATTAATTGGGTTTGATCTTCGCGGTTTGAATGACCTTGCTCCACTTTTCCTGCTCTGCACGCTGAAATGCTGCCAGCTTTTCGGGCGGCCCGCCGACGGGCAAGGCACCGAGCTCGGTGAAGCGTTTATTGATGGCTGGTGTCTTAAGCACCGTATCAATGGCCGTCGATATGCGCTGAACGATGTCTGGCGGCGTGCCCGCTGGTGCATAAAGTGCGAGCCAAGACGACGCTTCAAAATCTTTCATATTCAGCGATTCGGCCACCGTCGGCACGTCGGGATATTGCGGCAAACGCTGCGCGGTGGTCACGCCAATCAATCTGAGTTTGTTGGTTTTGACCAGCGGTGTGCTGGTGAGCAACGTGTCGAACATCATTTCCACCTGGCCTGCCAACAGATCGCTAATCGCTGGGCCCGAGCCTTTGTAAGGGATGTGCGTCATCTGCGTGCCAGTGCGGTATTTGAAATACTCGGGCACCAGATGTGACGAGCCGCCATTTCCTGCTGAAGCGAAATTAACTTTGTTGGGATTGGCGTTGAGATACTTTACAAGCTCAGGTACCGAATTCACCGGCAATACTTGCGGATTCACGACCACGACGATTGGCACCGTGACGACCAACGAAATGGGCGCGAAATCCTTGTTCGCGTCGTAAGGGATTTTTTCATGCAGCACCGGATTGATGGCCATCGTACCAATGCTTGCCATCATCAACGTGTAACCGTCCGGGGCGGCTCTTGCGGCCTCGCCTGCGCCGATAAAGCCGTGACCGCCACCCTTGTTTTCCACCAGCACCGTGGTGTTAAGCGATTCGCCAAGTGCTTGCGCCAACACGCGCGCGGTGACGTCGGTAGGCCCGCCCGCCGGGAACGGCACGATGACGCGGATCGGTTTGGTTGGCCACGGCATTTGCGCCTGCACCGAGCCAGCTGCTGTGGCCAAGCCGACAATGACAATGAGAGCTAGCCGGGTCAAGGTACTTCTTTTCAAGTTCATATCTTCAATCTCAAATATCAAACGTTTTGTTGCCGTTCAAAATTCAGCGTCGATGTTTCAGCGCCAGCCGCAGCGGGCAGTTCGCCTGCTGCGGCGTTGAACGCAGATGGTGAAGTTTGACTCGCACGAGCAGACTTTAACATTGGTCGCCTTGATGAGGTTGAGGTGCGACACATCTGATCAAGATGCCCCAAAAATTAACAAGCTCCAGCACTGGCGCGGTGTTCCCGGCCTTTTATGCCTTTGATGCCCGCCAGTGCTGATTAGTTGCTCGTAGATCGAAAACCCGGCCCCATCAGCGCAACGCCACTGCGCGTGCCGGTGTGTTGGCCCGCATCGATGACAGTCTTACCATTGACCAGCACATGGCTGATGCCCGCTGAAAACTGGTGTGGATCATCGAACGTCGCTTTATCGATGACTTGCTTTGCATCGAAAATAACAATGTCGGCTGCAAATCCCTCGCGTAACAATCCACGATCCTTCAACTGAAATTTCTGTGCGGCCAGCGAGGTCATGCGACGAATCGCCTCTTCCAGCGTAATGAGTTTTTCCTCACGCACGTATTTGCCGAGCACACGGGCATTGGTGCCGTAGCTGCGCGGATGCGGCATACCCTTGCCAGTCTGCACGCCACCATCGGCACCGATCATGCTGAACGGATAACGCATGATGACGCGTACATCGGCCTCGGACATGCCGTGATAAACCATTTGCGCGCCGCCTGCCACCATCAGATCAAGCAATGTGTCGATTTCCGCTTCCATGGTCGGCGCCCGGCCCTTTTGCGCATTGATGGCGGAAATGCTTTTGCCATTCAACATCGCGTCCGCCGCATGGCGCGCGACTACGGCATAGCTGAAATCAGGGCGTTTATTGCTACGCGCGCCATCCAGAATTTCATTGGCAATTTTTTGGCGCTGGGTGGTATCGAACAGGCGCTTCTTGATCGCATCATTGCCGCCTTCAACCGCCCAATCAGGCAGCATGACGCTCAGACTGGTGCTGCTTGCTGTGTACGGGTACTGATCAATCGTGACATCGAGCCCTTCCTCGCGTGCCCGCTCGACCAGATCAAGCGTTTCACGCGAGCGACCCCAGTTGGCGGGAGCAGAGACTTTGAAATGGGATATCTGTACTGGAATGTTTGCCGTGCGGCCAATATTTAACGCTTCATTGATCGCCTCGACCACTTTGCCGCCTTCATTGCGGATGTGAGATGCGTAGAGTCCGCGGTGTTTCGCGGCCACTCGTGCAAGGCCGATTACTTCCTCTGTGCTGCTGTAGAGGCCCGGCAGGTAAATAAGTCCGGTGGACAGCCCAACTGCGCCCTGCTTCATCGCCTCGGCAACCAGATCTTCCATTCGCCGCTGGTCCTCCGCAGACGCTACACGATTGGCGAGACCCAGCACCTGCCGCCGTACCGTGTTATGCCCAACAAGTGAGGCCACATTGATCGACGTGCCGGTGCTATCGATTCGGGTGAAAAAATCTTTCAGACTATCTGCAGAACCGCCGCAGTTACCGGTAATCACCGTGGTGACGCCATCGTGTACGTAGTTATTTGCGGTGGGATTATCGAATAGCCCAAATTCGATATGCGCGTGAACGTCAATAAATCCGGGCGCAACAATCTGGCCGTCAGCGTTGATGGTGCGCGTGGCAGTGAAATGATCGAGCTTGCCGATGGCGGCTACCTTGCCATTGCGAATCGCGAGATCAGCGATGAACCAGCTATTTCCGGTGCCGTCGATCACGCGACCATTGCGGATCAGCACATCAGCATGCGAGTTCCGGTCAGAAACGAGGCCAGAATCGACTTTTGTGGCAGCGCAACCAGCAAGTACTGCAAAAGCGCAAAGCATGTAAACCATCGTTTTAGGATTGCGCATGTCATTCCTGACGGAAAATTGGATTGTCCTAGCGTAGGAGAAAACCTACTTCACAAGCGGATATCAACTGACCCGGTCTAGCCTGCTATAAAAACATCATGGTAGCTGAACTCTTCCATCGCGACGAAATGGTCGAGGCATGTTATTGAGCAGGACATGCCCTACTAAAACAGGCTTTGCGCCAATCTGTGTTCTCGTTATAATCCGCCTCCTTTCACCTTTGGCCGCTCGCTATCAACGGCGCAGCGTTACGCCTCGTCAAACACCTGCTCCATCATGCCCGCTAAAGACTACTGCGCCGTCGACTTTGGCACCTCCAATTCGGCTGTTGCGATACCGCATGAAAGCGGTATGCGACTGATCGAGCTGGAGCCAGGTTTTCGAGGCATGCCAACGGCTGTGTTCTACAACGCGGAAGATGAGACCCGCTGTTACGGTCGCGAAGCGGTCGCCGCATATGTTGATGGTTTTGATGGGCGGCTCATGCGCTCGATTAAAAGCATTCTCGGCTCGGACCTGATCGATCAGACCACTGAAATCGGTCATGGCATCACAATCAAATACATCGACGTGGTGATCGGCTATTTGCGTCACCTGAAAAAAATCGCGGAAACACAGCACGGCAGGGCAATTACGCGTGCCATCATTGGCAGACCGGTTCGATTTGTCGATAACGATGAAGCACGAGACGCAAAAGCGCAGGCCTCACTCGATACCGCAGCGCGCGCTGCTGGCTTCAAACAAGTAGCGTTTCAGTTCGAGCCGATCGCGGCCGCGTTGGATTACGAATCTACAGTTACTAACGAGCAGCTGGTCCTCGTTGCCGATATCGGCGGAGGCACATCAGATTTCTCGCTTGTACGCGTCGGCCCTGCCCGCCATCATCAATTGGCGCGGCAGAACGACATTCTCGCCAACCACGGCATTCATGTCGCTGGCACCGATTTTGATCAGGCAGTAAATCTGGCTGCGATCATGCCGCATCTGGGTTATGGATCGTTGGGGCCGGAAGGTCGGCGGGTGCCCGGCAAAGTGTATTTCGATCTCGCAACATGGCACCTCATCAATACCGTATACGCACACAATCGTGTTATCGAGCTGCGCGAAATGATCAGCATGTATGCGGATCTCGGCAGTTATCATCGACTGATGAATGCAATCACGAAGCGATTGGGGCACCACCTTGCCGCACGCGCAGAACACACCAAAATTGAGGTGGCGCTGCATCGTAGCAGCGTGATCGACCTCAATGCCGTGGAGGACAACCTGCAGGCGGCTTTTACCGATGAACAACAAACCGTGGCGCTTGAGCACAAGGCCTCCATGATCGTCCAGACCGCGAAAGAGACGCTCCGCCGGGCGAATACAACCGCCGAAAAAGTTAGTGCCGTGTATTTCACTGGCGGCTCGACCGGGCTACAATTTCTTACCGAACGGATTGCAGCACTTTTTCCGAATGCAAAGCGAGTCAGCGGTGATCGTTTCTCGAGCGTAGCGAATGGCTTGGGGATTTATGCCATGCGCAAGTACGGTGGTGGCGGTTCACGCTGACAAGATATCTTTCCCGACAATTACTTACTCGATACTACACCCATGACTTCTCCATCAAACCGTCGCTTTTTGAATCTTATGTTTGGCGCTGTCCTCGCCGCTTTTCTTGCCGGCTGCGCGCCGGTACGCATGTTCAACCTACTCATTCCGGAAAGTGGTTTCGACACCACGCGCGACATCCCCTTCGGCGCAAATGCACGCAACAAACTTGACGTTTACAGCCCACTAAACTCGGTCCCCAATACCGCGCCAAGACCTGTCGTAGTATTTTTCTATGGCGGCGCATGGGATTCCGGCGACAAAAACAGCTACCTCTTTCTTGCCGAAGCGCTAACGTCACGCGGCTATGTCGTTGTGGTTCCCGATTACCGGGTCTATCCGGAGGTTATTTTTCCGGCGTACATGGACGATGCCGCACACGCCGTCAAATGGACATTCGACAACGTCGCCAAATACCGAGGGGACCCCACCAAGGTATTCGTGATGGGGCATTCGGCTGGCGCGCAACTCGCGGCATTGGTCGCCTACGATGCGACCTATCTTGACCGGGTCGGCATTGATAACCGCCGGATCAAGGGTGTTGTCAGTCTCGCCGGGCCGATGGATTTTCTGCCGCTCACCGAAGCGAAATTAGAATTCATTTTTCCGCAAACCGTGCGCGCAGCATCGCAGCCGATCAATTTTATTACCGGCAAAGAACCGCCGTCGTTGCTGCTGCACGGCGAAGACGATACCCGCGTGGGGATCCACAACAGCAGGAATATTGCCGCACGCATCGCTGAGCGCGGTGGTGCAGTTGAAACAACTTACTACCCCAAGATGGGCCACGTTGGGATTTTGCTGGCACTGGCTGCACCACTGCGTGATGGCAAGCCTGTGCTGGACCGAGTGGCCAAATTTATCGACGAGAAAGTCCATTAGTGTTAAAGATTGTGAATTTTTGAGAAACACCCCGATTACCTGTCATTTCGTCACATTGATTTCTCTTCGCTTCATGCATAATTCTGACGGTAACAATAGCGCTTGTCCTACTGCTGACGTGAACCGCAGAGGCCATTCTGTCGTCAGATTGCAGTGTGTGACAAACCTTGAAAAGCACCGAAATGCAACCGGTACAACGCCATTCCGAAAATATCCAGCCAGCTTCCACGCGACTGTTCGCCGGGTCGCCATTGCTGCTTTCTTCAATGACACAATCATTGACGGCGAACGGACTCGCGGTCATGTTTTCGGCGGCCGTTTTCTCGGTTGCCGTTGGCGCCCAAACGCCTCAAATACGACTCGGCAACCCGCAGGTACTTTCATCTCTGGGCAGCCCGCTATGGGTAAGAATTCCAATCGACGTCACCGAAGCGAGCGAGGATGTCACTGCTGCGCGCTTCTCGCTAGGCGCGCGTCCACTCAATGCGCCCGTGCCCTTCGTGGAACGTGCCGAAATCGGTTTGGAGCGGCAGGGCAATAAATATTCGCTGGTGATTCGCTCCAAGACTACAGTCGACGAGCCCGCCATCGGTATTGTGCTTCGCGAGGAGCTGCCAAACGGCGTCCGTAGCCGCCAATTCTTCCTGCTGCTTGATCCTGCCCCTGTACCGACTGCCGTGATCGCCGATCAAGGCCGCGAACCAGCTGGTAGTGAGGGGGGCACCGTATTGGTGCCGCCAAGCCAACCCATCCCTGTACAAGCAATTATCGCCAGCCCGCCGCTCAGCGTGGCGCAACCCACCGCGCCAACAACCGCAGCGACGGCACCCAAGCGCGCAACGCAACGCCGCGCGCAAACACGCACACGACCAATCCCCGCAGCGGGTGCGGTAACCGAGACAGCAACCGCAACGATGGCTGGGCCATCAACTATTTCGCCAGTGGTTGAGGGGAAAGCCGCACGGAAAAATCGCAGCGCTACGGCTCAGCCGAAGGTGGAAGGTGGTCCTCGACTGAAATTGTCTTTTGGTGAAGGCCTCACGACGCGACCGGCAACGACCGAAGCCGAGCGCGCCCAGCTGCGTATGCGGCAGTTCACGCTCGATATGGATGATCTGACGTCCGGACTACTGGAACGCCAGCACAAAATAACGCAACTCGAAAAAGAACTCGCTGGCTTATCGCTGCGTGTCAGTGCCGCCGAGAAGTTGCTTGGCACGGCCCCGGCAGTCGGAGCTGCAGCTGCTGCACAAACCGCGCAGGTGGCAGAAGTGCCACCAGCACCGATCCCGGCGTCTGACGCAACGCCCCCAATACAACCACCGCCAGCGGCAATGCCCGTATCCCCACCCGCTGCCAAGGCACGCGTTGAACAACCAGTACAAACCCGATCAATGTCAGTGTGGACGTGGTTGTTGATCGGTGCAGGCATGTTGGCAGCCTTGGCCGGTGCGATCTGGGGCGTTCGCCATATGTTGCGCAGGCGGGATCAAAACTACCGTCTCACCGCACAGCGCGCTGAAGATTACGTCGCCGAGGTGTTGGCACAAGCTCCCTCCAAAAAAGACAAAACCAACGCCGCCGCGATCATGCCAGCCATTGCGCGTGATAAAGCGGCATCGGCAAAACCATCCAGTCCGCCGAGTACGCAAACGCAGAATTATTCGCCGCCGGAAATCCATTTCGAGCTGCCCGAGTTGCCAGCTGATCCCGATGTAGCGCTGCACAATCTATTGTCTAGCGAAGAGTCGGCTTCACGTACGGTGACAAGCGTGGTGCCAAAACCGGCTGAAGACGCCAGTTCCAGACGTATGCGCTATTTGCAAAGCCGCTATCAGGACATCGCTATCCTGATGCCGCCATTGGATGCGCCTCAACGGCTGCTTCGACAAGCGGCCACGGTTTACGACGAAGGCGCGACAGATTACGCCAAGCGGCTGCTCAAATATGCGTCCTACAGCCGACCCTATACCGAAGAATTCTGGCTCGCATTGCTTGAGCTTCTCTACCGCGAAAAATTTGCCAGCGATTATCTGGTGAACGCCAAGTGGTTTCGCCAATATCACCCTGAATCAACGCATTGGGATGAGCTGCTGCGGATTGGCTATTTGCTGGATGCCACCGAGCCTTTGTTTGCCATCGCCGCACATTGGTCGCACGAGGAACCTGTCGCAGGCGTGTGGCTGCCATCCAACCCCGGCGAAAAGAAACCGTTGCCGTCTCTTTCGCACCTGAAGCTGGAAATCGCCGGCTAAGCCATGCGCGCGCGAACCGCCTTAAGCGACTCCACGACCGATTTTGCACTGGAAAGCGCTGCCGACCGTGTTGGCACGATCATGCGTATCGAGTCGTTACTGGCACCGGAGGCACTCGATCAAGTTCGCAAGGTCTGCTTTGGATTCGCTGACGAAAAATCTGCGCTGTCGGTTGGTCAGTTACGGATCGTGCTGCAACTTGAAGACCACCTTGACTGGCTATTGCGCAGCGACCAGCCGCGCCTGCAATTATGGCGGCTCGATACGCGGCGCCCGAACGCCCTTGGCTTCAGTAAGCAAGTGGCGGACATCTGGCAAGCACTTGGCGTGTCGCTCGGTCGCTATGCGCTCGGCGCAGGTGAGTGGGTGAAAACCACCGATCATGAAACCGGCTTG
>JANOQY010000230.1:0-1624 GCA_031414995.1 Betaproteobacteria bacterium | reverse complement strand
AGTTGATCGGCGAGCGTGTCGCGTTGCGCGCGTTGCGTGATGAGCACGCACCGCATTTGTGGGACGCAGTGAACGCATCGCGTGAAAATCTAAAGCACTGGATGCCGTGGGTAAACGACCACAACAGTCTCGATTTTTCGCGTGAGTATGTGCGTCGTATGCAAGCCAAATGGATTTTGCGTGAGGACCTGCCGATGGGCATTTGGCGTAAAGAGGACAATCATTTTCTCGGGGCCACAGGATTGCATCGGATCGACTGGTCGGTTCCTGCGATGGAAATCGGCTACTGGATTCGTCCCGACGCTGAAGGCAATGGCTATGTGACCGAGGCGGTGAAACTCATCACACAATTTGCCTTTGCGCATTTGCGTGCTGAGCGCGTGACGATTCGTTGTAACAGCAAAAACCTGCGAAGTGCTGCTGTGCCGCCTCGTGCAGGATTTCTGCATGAGGCTTTGATGCGTCAGGAACGCCGGGAGGCGGATGGCCATTTGGACGATACCGAATTGTTCGCGATGACGCGCGCTGACTTTGACAAGCAGCACGTCTGATTTTCATCACGTAGAATCAGGTTTATGACATCCCCACCGAAGCTGATTATTCTTGACCGCGATGGCGTGATCAATCACGACAGCGATCAATTCATCAAGTCGCCCCGCGAATGGAAACCCATCGACGGTGCGGTTGAGGCCATTGCGCGTCTCAATCAAAACGGATATCGCGTTGTGGTCGCCACGAACCAGTCCGGCATCGGGCGCGGTCTGTTCGACATGGCGACCTTCAATGCCATTAACGACAAAATGATGGAACTGGTGTTTCGTCAAGGTGGCCGTATCGACGCCATTTTCTTTTGCCCGTGCACGGCTGAGCAGCAATGCCATTGCCGCAAACCCGATACCGGGATGTTCGAGGACATCGCGGCCCGGTTCGGGATCGGGCTCAACGGTGTGCCTGCAATCGGTGATTCGCTGCGCGATCTTGAGGCCGCGGCCAAAGTGGGTTGCGTGCCGATTCTGGTGTTGACCGGCAAGGGCAAAAAGACCAAAGAAAAAGCCGGTTTGCCGCGTGGCACAAAGACCTTCGCCGATTTGGCCGAAGCCGTGAAATTTCTCGTCGCAGACCCAACGCGCGCGCTGGCTTGGTAAAACCTCGCAGCACATGATTTTCATCCGTTCACTGCTATTTTTTTTAGCCGCCATCGTCACGACGGTGGCCTACGGTATTTTTGTTGTACCGCTTATTTTTATTCACTACAACAGCGGCTACGACCTCGCCAAAAGCTGGGGCAAATCAGTTATCTGGCAGGCGAAATTTATCTGCGGGATCGATTACTGGGTAAAAGGATTTGAAAATATTCCTGCTTATCCCTGTGTGTCGATGGCCAAGCACCAGTCGGCTTGGGAGACTGTTTTTATCCTTACGCTGCTGCCGCGCGCAGTCTGGATTATCAAGCGTGAAATGGTGTGGGTGCCTGTTATTGGCTGGGTGCTGTATGCGCTGCAATCAATTGCCATTGATCGCAAAAGTGGTAAACGCGCGATTGAACAAATTGAAGAGCAGGGCAGGGAGCGGATCAGCCGTGGTTTATGGGTGTCGCTGTTTCCTGAGGGCACGCGCATTGCGC
>JANOQY010000229.1:0-2858 GCA_031414995.1 Betaproteobacteria bacterium | reverse complement strand
ATCGTTGCGCCATACAAACGCCCAATCGTATTCAGCACCGAGCAAAACATCGCGCCAGCCACGTAGCAACGCCGTGCGTTTGTCGATGCCGCCTGTTCGCTGAATGGTCGGGATGTTTTCCAACACCTCAACGCGTTTTGGGTGGCCCAACACCGTCAGCGTTGCGTTCGGAAAAAATTTGGCGATGGCGCGAATCGCGGGCGTGGCGAGCAGGGTATCGCCGATGCGCGTGACGTTGATGATCAATACGCGTTTGGCATCGGCGGCCTGTTGCGCAGAAATTGTCCGGGCAGGTAGCGCACTCATGAGCGAGCGTGCTGACGAAATACAGCTTCCATTTTGTCGAGCATCACGTCAACGCCAAAATGTTCACGCGCAAATACATGGCCTTCACGGCCCATTTGTGTTCGCCTGGTTTCATCGTTCATCAACAGCGCCAGCGCATCGGCCAGCGACTTTGGATTACGCGTGGCGACCATGATTCCGGTGCGGCCATCTTGTACCGCTTCACTGATCGCACCGACCGACGTGCACACCACAGGCAGACCGCATGCCATTGCTTGCATGATGCCCTGTGGCACGCCTTCATTGCCGTAGGAAGGCAACGTAAAAATATCGAACGCCGAAAGCCACTCGGGCACATTGTCTTGGTTGCCGACAAGTTTCACCACGCTATCGAGCTGCCTCGCCGCTGTTTTTTGCATTAGCCGCTCGTGCTCCGGGCCGCCGCCAACGATGACCAGCCGCCAATCAGAAAACATAGAAAATTGTGCGCGCAGCAACACCATCGCATCGAGTAAATCTTCATGGCCTTTCCAATCCCGCAGCGTGGCGACGATGCCGATGGTTGGCTGATTGTCGAGGCCGAGCTTGGCGCGCATCGCCAGCTTATCCAGCGGTCGATAAGTATCAAGCGCAATGCCGGTGCGTACTGACGTCATGCGATCAAGTGCGTAACCGTTATCACGGTGCAATTGCTGCCGTAGCGCTTCACCCGTCGTCACGATATGTGCAGTCGCTTTTTCGTAGAGCCAGCGCGTGGAAAAATGATTATTGATCGGCGTCGAAACATGGCGCGTGCGCACCAGCGCGGGCATGGCGTCCAAGGTGGCACATGCGACCGCCGACAGCCAGCTATCAGTCGAGCTGTGAGTGTTGATGATGTCGTGTTCTTTGCCGTGTTGTTTGAGCCAATCGCGCAACGCGAACAATGGGCCAAGGCGCTTCTTCGAAATATTCACGGCCTCAACCGGGATACCCAAGCGCGTTGCCGCCGGAAATATCTCCGCCTCTGCTGGTGTCAGTAACGTCACACGATGCCCGCGATCCAGCATGCCGCGCGCTTCCGTCAGGATGCGAATTTCCTGGCCGCCCCAGCCTAGAGATGATTCGGTGTGGAGGATGGAGAGGGGGTTCATTGGTGATGAAATTGTTGGGGCAATGGAACGTGCAGGAAATTAAGGCGTATCGCCAACCTGATTGTATCGTCCCAACGAATGAAATCTAGAGGGACAGTCAAAGAACGCCATTCGGTGAGCTTTTTCAGGCATTTGTTGTCTGCGAACCTCGTCAGTGCTGGTGATTGCTTAATTTATGCTGGCATCAAGCCGACTGCATCAGTCACTAAAGTGCAGATCACAATAATTCTGCTATCTTCGCCAAATGCACCTCTCACACGCCAACGCCGCATCGCCCGCATGAAACTCGCCCTCATCCGCGCCAAGTACGATCCTTTCGGCGGTGCCGAACGATTCCTGAACAGCGCAGCCGAAGCGCTGGGTGCGCAGGGTGCCTCACCGACCATCATCACCAGAGCCTGGCCGCAAAGTGCCAGTGCGGCCATCGCACACAAAATCGTCAACCCGCGCTATTACACGTCCGCTGGTCGTGATCGTGGCTTTGCGCGTGCGACGTGTGAATTGCTGCAAACAGAAAAATTCGACTTGGTGCAATCGTATGAGCGCATCAATTGTTGCGATGTGTTTCACGCGGTGGACGGTGTGCACGCAGAGTGGCTCACGCAGCGCAAACGCGTGCAAAGCCCGCTCAAGCAATTCGGCGTGCGCATCAATCCGCATCATCGCTACGTGCTGGAAGTCGAGCGGCAGATGTATCACTCGCCGCGGCTCAAGGCGGTGATCTGCATCTCGCAAATGGTGAAGCAGGATGTGCTTCGGCATTACGATATTGCCCCTGAAAAACTGCACGTAATTTACGGCAGTATCGATACCGAAACGTTTCACCCACGCTTGCGTGATGAACATCGACGTGCCATGCGCAAGCAGTTGCGCATTCCGCAGAACGCCCCTATCGCGATCTATGTCGGCTCAGGTTTTGAGCGGAAGGGGGTGCTGGGGTTTCTCTTGTCGGTCGCGAAGATCGACGGCATGGGCGCGATTGTGGTCGGTCGCGATAAAAACATGTTTCAGTATCAGGCATTTGCAGATTCGATTGGCATGACTGATCGCGTGATCTTCACGGGTGGCATCAGTGATGTGCGACCTTACTACGCGGCGAGCGATGTATTCGTGATGCCAACGCTGTATGAGCCTTTTGGCTTGGTGTTCGGTGAGGCCATGGCTTGTGGCTTGCCGGTGGTGGCGAGCACGCAATCGGGCGCGGCAGATTGGATTGAACACGGCGTTGATGGCTTCGTGGTGGATGCGCTGGATACGCTGGCGATTGAGCAATCCATTAAAGCGTCGCTGGCCGATCCTGATATGGGCGCTAGAGCGCGGGCGAAGGTGTTGCCCTACACACAGGCGGCGACGAGCGCGCAATATGCGGCGCTTTATCGGCAGTTGTTGGCGTAACCTCGCAAGGCAGTCGCGATGCGCAGTGGGGAACTGTAAAATACC
>JANOQY010000228.1:0-14671 GCA_031414995.1 Betaproteobacteria bacterium | reverse complement strand
GCGACGACGATGGCGATGATGTCACCCGTGCGCGGCGCCTTGAGTGTGCTCAGGTACGCTTCAAACGATACCTGACGGAACGTTTTGTTTTCTTCATCCTTGGCCCCGCGCTGAATCATCAACTCGCGAAGTTCATCGCGCGTTTTCAAGCCATCGACAAGCTTGCTCTCGAGCGCCAACTTTGCCGCATTGCCATTGACGGCAGCGAAGCGCTGCGGGAGTGCCTCAATGTCCTTATTGATGGTGCCCGGTGCCAACTTCCGGGCTTTCTCAACTGCGCCCGTATAGGTCGCCCACAAATCGTTGTACAAATACGTGTCGGCTTCAATCGACGCTTTGGATGGTGCATTAGCGAAGTAAGGCTCGCCAAAACTCTTGTAGGTGCCAACGCGGATCACATTGGCCTGAACGCCAAGTCGGTCCAACGCGTCCTTGTAGTAATTGCGGTAACGCCCATAGCCTTCCAGTATCGCCAGGCCCATCGGGTGCATGTACACCTCGGTGGCATGCGCTGCCAGATAATAAGAGCGCTGATCATAGCTGCCGCCCCACGC
The DNA here is from genome assembly GCA_031414995.1 of Betaproteobacteria bacterium. Classification (GTDB taxonomy): domain Bacteria; phylum Pseudomonadota; class Gammaproteobacteria; order Burkholderiales; family Usitatibacteraceae; genus UKL13-2. Next base: position 14,117 of record JANOQY010000228.1, on the reverse strand, counting down.
CACCACTTGTTTGCCGCTTGCTTTGAATCTCTCCAGCGCGATGGCGACTTCGCGCAGTGTTGCCAAGCCGCCACCGGCGAACTCATCGAGCATCAGCACGACGCGCTCGATTTTGGGATCCTTTGCGGCCGCATCAAGTACCGAAAGCACGTCGCGCAATTGCGTTTGCCCGGATGTATCACCCTGCACTTCGCTCAATACCCGGTCCCGCGTCCCGCCGGCCCGCTGCTCAACCAATTGCCCTTTGAGATCGAGTATCAGTGCCGTCTTGTCTTCAATCCTCAAGCCACCCTTGAAGATTGCCGCGACGATCAGGACCAGGATCAGCAGGAAGATGAGATTGAAAATCACGCGACGACTCGTATCGAGAAACGACCAAAAGCCGCTAAAAGCGCGGCGCAACGATCCAGACTGGGCTGACATAAACACTCCGAAACATGGGGATAGAGACAATGATACCGGGGATGCGGCACCGTGTTGATTCAATAGCCGTAAATATGCGCGCCGGGTGCCACCCGCTGGTACGCATCGCGAAACTCCGCCGTCATGCGATCATCATGGCCGTATCGTCTAATGTGGCGTTGTTTTCAACCTTTCTCCGGGATGCCCATGTCTGCGTTTGCCTCGATTTGCCTGCCGCCATTAAAGATGTGCGAGCGACTAATTTTTCTGCTCGCGTTGCTGGTGCCTTCAATCGCCACGGCGCAAATCTGTCCGGCGCAACCGACAGCACCGTCGAACGAAAAAATTCAGGCGCTCGCCAAGTCAGCCAAGGACCGCGGCTTTCTCTGGAAGATTGAAAAAGACGGGCGCACCGGCTATCTGTACGGCACGATTCATGTAAACAAACTGGAATGGTCGATTCCCGGGCCGAAAACAGTTGCGGCACTAGCGGCTAGTGAGCTGATCGCGTTCGAACTCGATATTCTCGACCCGGACATTCAGGCGCAGTTTTCCGACCCATCCAAATTCGGCATCAAACCCACCGTGTTGCCTGCAAAACTGAAGCAACGCATGGAGGCCATCGCGCAGCGCGTGTGCGCCCCGGCTGCCGCCATGGCCGCGATGCATCCGATATTGCAACTGGCAACATTGACGATACTCGACGCGCGCTTCGCCGAGCTGGAAATGGGATACGGCTCCGAGATCGTGATGACAGGCTTCGCCCGCAGCGCGAAAAAAACAGTGGCTAGTCTTGAAACCGTTGAGCTGCAGATGCGCGCCCTGATGGGCGGTGATGCCGATGAAATTATCACGTCGGTCGAAAGCGGCCTGTCGCTGTTTGAGGCGGGCAAACAGCGGAAGCCCATCGAACAATTAATCGGTGTGTGGGCAAGGAGTGATTTCGCCGAGTTTCAGAATTACGAGAAATGGTGCGAATGCGTCAATACCGAGGCCGAGGCGAAGTTCTATCGTCGTCTCAACGACGACCGCAATCCCGGTCTCGCTGCGGGAATCGATAAATTGCATCGCGAAGGCAAGCGCGTATTCGCCGCCGTGGGCGCGCTGCATATGACAGGCCCGAAAGCGCTACCAACATTATTGGCGAACATGGGCTACAAAGTTGAGCGTGTGGTGTTTGAAACTGACGGTGGACCGGCTGCTGCGACACAACAAAAATAATATCGCAAGCCGCAAGTAAATATGCGCTGTTCCTGATCAACTTCAAACCATCAGGACAAAAATAAAAAGTGGTAGTAAACTGGTACTACTGCTTGGACGCCGCGAATAATATTGCCATCGTCATTGAATAAATTGGCCCCGCGATGGCGCAATGGCATTGCAGACCAAGTTGGTTCGGACCAGTTGTTGAAATTAAAAAAATAACCCCAGAGGAGAACTTCCATGCACTGTCACGTCAAGCCGCTGGTTGCGGCCATATCACTCGCTTTGACTGGGGTTGTTCTGCCCCTCGTTTCCACGCAGGCACTTGCGCAAACCACGCCGCCGACCGTCACGCCCTCAGCTGCGGATAAAAAAGCAGAAGAGGCGAAGGCATCGGCGCAAGCCAAAGCGGCGCAGACCACAGATACCATCGTTGTGACGGGTATTCGAGCGTCGTTGGAGAAATCGCTCGATGTGAAGCGCGATTCAAGCGCAAACGTGGAAGTGATTACGGCGGAAGATGTCGGCAAGATGCCGGATAAGAACTTGGCGGACTCGTTACAGCGCTTGGCCGGTGTCGCCGTCAGAACAGACTACGACGAAGCGGAGAAGGTCTCCATCCGCGGCACCAATCCCGACATGAGTCTGATTCTATTCAACGGCCATACGGTTAGTGGCGGCGATTGGTACGTATCCGATCAGGGCTCCAGCAGCCGGAGCACCAGCTTGAGCTTGATGCCCTCCTCAGTATTGAATCAGGCGCAGGTCTACAAAACCTCACAGGCAAATCTGGTTGATGGCGGTTTGGCTGGCACCATCAACGTCACCACCAGAAAGCCGCTCGATGCAACCAAGACATTTGGCGGCTTGGCCAGTATCGGCGGTGTCTATTCAGATTTACCGGGAAAATTTTCACACAACCTCAACGCCACACTCAATTGGAAGAACGACGCGAATACAGTTGGCATTATCGGCCAGGCATTTGCGGAGAATCGTTTCATGCGACGCGATTCGGTTTCGCGACTGGCCTATGGTGTGAGCAGCGGCTGGGGTGAGCTCAACACGGCCACCATGCGCGGCATCACCGACGCCTCGCTCGCGGGCACCGGCTTGACTGCCGCAGACCTGAACGGCGTGCGGATGCCGGGCAGCCTGAGCTCTGAATTCGTGGAAAGTGTGCGTAATCGCAAGGGCGGCATGTTCTCCATGCAGGTACGTCCGATGAATGACCTCGATATCACCATGACGGCGTTCTATTCGGAAATGAAAGCGAACAACTACGGTCGCCTCACTTCAGGCGCGATGTACAGCATGCTGCTGGGTCGCGGTGAGGTGTTTGGCGGCACCACTGCGAACAGTTCAAATGGCAGTCAGGTTTTTGCGCAAATTCGCAATCCCGTCATCATCAACACCACCAGCAATTACGGCTTTCCACTGCGGTTGCTTAAAAGCGCTGACATTGTTTTCCCAGCCGGCACCACGCCGCAATACATCGGCAACTCCGAAGGCTTCTATCGCGACGGTGCCATGTCTTCCAGCGGCTTTATTGATTTCGACGCCAAATACCGCGTGAATGCCGATCTGACGATCAAAGCGCTCTTTAGCGCGACCCGCGGCGAGGGGCAAACAAAACTCGACCAGGGTGCCACGTTCGCGCGCTTTGGGACTGGTGTTTCCTATCGGCTCAATGGCGTCGATGAAGCACCGTTTGTACGCTACATGGGTGCTGGCACCAATCAGCCCGGACTCAACGCTGACGGCAGTGGTTATCGATTGGTCAGCCTCGGTGCATCGAGCGTCAAAACAGTGGACAAGGAAACCAGCTTCGCGCTAGACGGAACTTACAATATTCAAAACGGTTTTTTCACAACTCTCGAAGCAGGCTATCGGTTTGCCGATCACGACCGTGACCTCACCCGGACTGCACCGGCGCGGCGTGCATCTGCTTTACCAACGCCTCCGGGAACGGGATATGAAAACTACCCTGCAAATTTCGGCAATGGGCTCGGCGGTGGAGGTTGGGACAACACCGGTTTCTATTTAACGCCTGAGGCACTTCGCGCATTCATCGCCTCGCAATTCAAAGCCACCTCAACTGAATTTGAAAGACGGGTGGCGGGTGAGATCGACATGCGCGAGCGGCAGACCGCTTTTTACCTGATGCAGAACCTGGAGAGCGGGAAGTGGTCCGGCAACATTGGTGTGCGGTTTGTCGAAACCAAAATCAACGCGGAAATTGTGACACCGATCCGCGCAGGCCTGTGTCCCCGCATTGAGCCGGGCAAAGCGGCTACGCCGTGCGTGGCCATCCCCGGCGCGATCAACACAGCAGGTGACGGCAGCTCCTACTTCGATGGTGTGGCGTTTAACCCGGCGCAGGGGACGGTTTATTTCAAGACGCCCACCGAGCGCGTTTTCCGTGACGCGTTACCCAGCGTGAATGTGCGCTATGAGGTGAACAAAGATCTTGTCGCCCGATTTGGCGCGAGCAAAACCATCGGTCGCCAGAATTACAATGTACTCGGCAGTGGTTTTGGCACACCGACTTGCAATGCCACCGGTTGTAACGTGACCGGGCCCAACCCCAATCTGAAACCGCTTTATGCCAACAACGCGGATGTGTCGCTGGCATGGTATTTCGCGCGACGCTCAGTCGCGTCGATCAACTTCTTCACGTCCAAGATAAGCGGCTACGTAAAAACGGGCGCGATCAACCAGAACGCAACCATTGATCTGGTGGATCCCATCGACAACGTCACCAAGCCGTTCTTCATTAATTCTTCCTCACAGCAGGGGGCGAAGATCGAAGGCGTGGAGCTCATATTCGAGCGTCCGATCGGTTGGGGATTCGGCTTTACCTCGAACCTGAGTCGCGCACGAACCAAAGTCGATGACGGCAGACCCATGATCGGCGCATCAGACAAAGCGGCCAACCTTGGTTTTTACTTTGAAAATGATACCTTCAGCGCGCGTGTCGTCTATAACTATCGCGGCGAGTACGTTGCCAGCAGCACGGCACCGGCACCGACGGCGAACAGCCAATCGACCAGCACTATTTTGGGGGTTGTGCAGCCGACAGCGCTGACTTGGGCTGCGCCAGTGTCGAACGTGGCACTCTCCATAAACTACAACTTCACTAAAGACCTGACGGTCGCCTTTGACGCCACCAATCTCCTTAACCCCACCCGTGCGACATACCGGTACAGCGAAGACGAGCAACAGAAGCTTGATGTCAGCGGGCGGCAGTATTATCTCGTGGTGCGCTACAAGTTTTAAGCACAGCGTTCTGCCGCTAAATAAATCACTGAACGCAATTTCATTCCAGAACAAGCATTGGCGGGCTTTCTCAGCCTTTTATGCGCCAGAAGCCTCGCCAGTGCTGGTGTTAAGCCTTGGACAGTTCCGCCGCGTGATCACGCGCTAACACCGCGCAAGCATTTACGCTTTTCATCAGCGTATCCACTTCGGCGTCCGTGGTGATGGCTGGCGCCGTGTCTTTCTTCGCGCGACGCGCGGGCGGCGTCAATCCCAACGATTGCCGCCACGTCTGAATTTCTCGTCGCATGATGTCCGTACAGGCAGGATGCGCCAGCAACTTTTGGGCTGCGAGTTCAATGCTGAAATCACCCAATGTGGACTCTGTTGCGTTGGCAATTTTGAGTCCGCAAAAAACTATTTCCAGCTTGCGAAAGCCTTGTATATTGCCGCCGGTTTCGGTTGTGATATCGACCAGCAAATTCGCTGCGTAGGCAAAATCACCCTGCTCCAGCGCCACCCGAATCATGAGTGCACCCGATTCGGCGATCAGCGTGTTCGATCCCATCCGTTTGGCGTTCATGCGTGCCAGATTCGCCGCCTCCGCCGCGCGCGATAGTTTGCGCTGCGCGAGTGCAGCGTTGGCAAGTCCGATTTGGGAGAACGTCAACGGGCCGCGGTCACCGTAGGTTGTGGCAATTTCGATGGCTTGCTCGAATGCGGCTTCTGCATCTTTCGGGTCGGCGCTATATAAAAGTGCGCCGCCCAGATTACAAAAATGGCGACTTTGCATATAACGCAGCCCCGCCGCCTGCAACAACGATAATGCGAGACGGTGAATCTCGACGCATCGATCCATCTTGCCCTGATAATCTGCGACTCCACCCAGCGCATTCAGCAGCATCACCAGCACCATCGCGGAGGCCCCCGCCGCCTGCGCTTCTGCGAGCCGCGACTCCAGAATCGTTTGCGCACGATCCATTTCGCCCAGCTCCATCAATGCCGTCCCGGCGAACGAATCCATACGAACGCGTTCGACAAAATGCACTTCTGCGCCCGCAATGCAGAGCGCCTCGGCGGTCGCGTATTCGTTGAGAATTTCTGCGTAATTGCCTTGAAATAAAAACGCCCCGGCGCGACCCGCGTGAATTGAAAATGCCAGCCCACGCGTGTGGTCATCTGCCGACGCGCGCGCCAGCGCGATGCCTGCCAACCGGTATTCTTCCAGCGCTTGATCGTATTCGCCCAATTGCCGCAGCAGGTTTGCGTGTTGCAGCTTTAATGCACAGATTGCGACGATCGGCATGTTGTCATCCACACTCGGCCAGGCATCGATACACGCGCGCACCAGGCCACGTGCGTGCGCCGTGTTCACCAGCGCGCCCGCCAAATGCACGATGCTATCGATGTCACCAATCTTGCGGGCAAGTTGCAAGGCATTAATCTCATCGTTGAAACGTGTCGGGATACTAGCCATTGCGTCTGCCGAACCAACACCCAACAAGCGGGTGTTTTCATCGATTGCGCGACGTGTCATTTCGGCGATGTAGCTCGCCTCGATTCGCACCGCCAACACGCGGCTGCGCGCCAGCCGCACGGTGGCCCATTCCCGCAGCAGCGGATGGAGTTTGTAGTGTTCGCCCACTCGCTGCAGCAGCGCACGCGAGTTGAGTTCCTGCAAGGTGCTCTCACGCACCCGCGCAACTGCGAAGGCGAGCGATGCAGAAAATTCGGCTTGAAATAACGCAAGCGATGTGAATCCCCGCACCTGCTCGGCACTGGCGACCGCCAGCGACTGCTCGATAACGCGACGCACACTCGCGTGACGCTCGGGGCGGTTGCTTGCTCTGCCTGAAGGGGCGGAATCGGCCAGCAGACTTTGCGCGATTTCCGCGCACGGTCGGGTGCCAACCTGCGCCGCCGCGAGCTCCAAAGCGAGCGGCAATCCCTCGGCAGCGCGACAAATAGCGAGCACGTGTGGCAGTTCCGCGTTGCGCGAGAATCCCCGATAAGTTTGGCGGGCGCGGCTGGTAAAAAGCTCAACGGCGGTATCGTTGGTGGAATCGATTTGTTTGCCGTTGTCATTCAAGGTGTAAGAAAGCCCGCCAAGTTCAAGCAACCATTCCTCCTGCAACCCGAGCGTAACGCGCGATGTCACCAGCATTTTGAGGCGGGGTGCCGCGCGCAACAATGCAGGCAGAAAGTCCCGCGCTTCATTTTGTTCAACCGTGACCGCCGGGAGGAGCTGTTCAAAATTATCCAGCACCAGCAGGCCCTCAAAGGTGCGCAGCGCTTCGCACAACACATCCTTCGGATTCCCGCGCGGCGATAGTTCGAGGCCGAACGCGGCTGCGATGGCGGCATAAAAACCCTGCGCCGATTGCGCCGCTTCGAGGCCGACAAAATATACCTCGTCATCGTGTCGGCGCGTTTCTTCTGCAAACGCCAGTGCCAGCCGCGTTTTGCCGATGCCGCCCGGGCCATGTAGGGTTATCAACCGGCAATGGACATCGCTGGCCATGCGCGCCATTTCGGCCAGCTCATCCTGACGACCGACAAAACTGGTCGCCAATGCGGGCAAGCCCATGCCACGGATCGCGCCGCGATGACGCAAAGCGTTATCAAGAATCGTCTGCGTCGCAGCGGTGGGTTTCCTGCCTGCGCGGGTCGCGAGATTGCGCCGCAACAGCTCCAATTGCGTCTCGGCAGCGCGAACGTTGCCCGCAATGATCTGCAATTGCATCACTTCGCCATGCATGGCCTCATCGATCGGGTCGCGCAGCAACCACACCTGCGCCAGTTCAAGCGCCGCCGCGATGTCCTCTTTCGGCGCTTCGCCTTTGCAAAGCTGCCGCCGCGATATCACCTCAGCCAGCACCACCTCGCGCACTTTGGCGGCAAGATGCTCGCGCTGATCATTGAGCCAATCGTCGAACTCGGGCAAATCGTCGAACGTCTGGTTTGCCAGCAACACACCAGCGTAAATGGAAAGCAAGGTCTCGGCGGAAGGTTCTGATGGTTCCGATAGCTGTTTAGCCAACCAATCTTTGACGATCAACACATCGCACTCCGCCAAGGCGGTATTGTCGATCGACATCTCGTTCCGGTACGTGTGGATTACAGCGCGCAACGGCGGCGGCAGATGGTGCAGCAGTTGTCGCAGGCTCGCCAACGCAGAGGTGGCGTCCACGCGCCGCCAGAGCAGACGCGCAATCGCGTCACGCGTCACGGGGCCATCGGAGAGCAGCAAAATCGTGAATAGCGGCAATGCGCGCGACGACAAGGTCGTCAACTTTGCGCCATCGAACGCGATGTCGGCCTTGCCCAATAACCGGATGGATAGGCCGCTTCCGGTCGCAGGCGCGCGTGGCTGGCGGGTTGTCATGGTCATGCTGGAAACCTGCGGTCTGGATGATCGGGAGGGACAATTCTGCATCCGGATAGCATCAGCGCGCGTCGGTGTTCCATGTCGAAATCCCCACTTTATTCTTGCCGTTGATGAACATCTGCATTGGCATTGAGTATAGGCGGCACAACAAACATTGTGAAACGTTTGCCCGTCCCGCGTGGGCCTTGCGTGGGCCAATCTAACGCCGAAATAACGCTGACCAACTGGGAACCGACACTGGCACATTCCATCGGCAGCACTCGCGGACGAAATGCCGGGCGTCCTGTACTTCTGCGCGAATCCCGGCATTCAGGCTGCAAGCCTTCTCGTATAAAATCTATATGATGATTCCACAAGGCACCGACAGCGCAGACGATTTGCTCACGCGAGTGGGGCATGGTGATGCCACCGCCAATGACTTGCTGTTTGCGCAATGCTATCCCGAACTGAAGCGCCTCGCGCGTTCGCGGTTGCTGCATACCAACCGGTCTGCGACACTCGATACGACCGCGCTGGTACACGATGTGTATCTAAAGCTCACGAACATGGGTGGAATTGCCATGACCAGCCGTGCGCATTTCATGGCGTATTCGGCCCGCACCATGCGCACGCTCATCATCGACATCATTCGCGCGCGCGGCGCGGAAATGCGCGGCGGCAATGCGCAACACCTGTCGCTGGACACCGATTTGAGCGACCGCCTTGGCCCGGCTGAGACCACGGTGCTGGATATTCACGGCGCGCTGGACCAACTCGGCGAAGTGGATCCACGACTGGTGCAGGTGGTGGAAATGCGCTACTTCGCTGGCTTTACGGACGAGGAAATCGCTGCTTCTCTGGATGTCAGCGTCCGCACGGTCCGCCGGGACTGGAGACGCGCGCGGGTCCTGCTGGCGGCGGCACTGGAATCCTGAAGTCGGCGGCCGCATTGTCGAATCGGGACCGGCAGTTAATTTCAGCGCTTGTCCGCTTGCGGCATGTTTTTTCGTTTAGGACAGCAAGCCCCAGTGCATCGCGCATTGCATAGACACCATGCCGGGAACGATAACGACACAATAGCCGGACCATGCCGCTAACTATCGCCGAACTCAGAGCTCTGGATCAACTGTCGCAGCAGGTCCTCGACCTTCCGCCGGACGAGCGAGCCGCGTGGATAGACGCCCTGCCGCCGCCGCACGAGCGCCTTGCACCCCTGTTGCGGACCAACCTGTTGAGCGGCGATGCTGCCGACGGCGTAGAAACTGCCGATTTCCTCGGCGCCCTGCCGACCTTTGAAGCCGCTTCGAATGCGACCGATCCGGACGGCAAACCGGCTGCGGGCGAACGCGTCGGTCCATACCGCCTGCTGCGCATGCTGGGAGAAGGCGGCATGAGCAGCGTGTGGCTTGCAGAACGCGTCGACGGCATGTTGCAACGGCAGGTGGCGCTGAAACTGCCGCATCGATATCTGCTTGATCGCGGCCTAGCCGCGCGCATGCAGCGCGAGCGCGATATTCTGGCCGGCCTCAATCACGACCACATTGCGCGACTGTACGAAGCCGGGGTCGACGACCAGGCGCGGCCGTACCTTGCGCTCGAATATGTGGTCGGCGAACCGATCAACATTTTTTGCGCCGGCAAGCAAATCGACCTGTCCGGGCGCGTTCGCCTGATGGTGCAAGTTGCCCTCGCGGTCGCGCATGCACACGCAAACCTGGTGGTCCATCGCGACCTGAAGCCGAACAACATCCTGGTAACGGCGGGCGATGCCGCGCCGCGCGTCAAGTTGCTCGATTTCGGCATCGCCAAATTGCTGACCAGCGACGAGCAAGCCACCAACGCGCCCGATCTCACCCAGACGCTGGGGCGCGCCATGACGCCGGACTATGCCAGCCCCGAACAATTGCTGGAGCAACCCGTCACCACCGCAAGCGACATTTATTCACTGGGCGTGGTGCTTTATGAAGTAGTCACCGGGGAAAAGCCTTACAAATTGAAACGCCAGTCAGCTGCCGCGTTGGCGGAGGCAGTGATTCACGCCGATGTGATGCGCCCCAGCAAGCGTAGCGCGGAAGGCAAGCGTGCGCAGGAATCGCGCCAAATCGCAGGCGACCTCGATGCCATCATTTTGAAAGCGCTGAAGCCAGTTCCCGCCGATCGCTATGCCACCGCCAGTGCGCTCGCAGACGATCTCGAGCGATTCCTCGCGCGCCAACCGGTGATGGCGCAACCGGATAGCGTCGTATATCGCGCTCAGCGCTTTGTGCAGCGGCACGCGCTGGCGACCGGTGCCGGGGCCGCCGTGTCGATCGCACTCATTGCCGGCATCACGGTCGCACTTTGGCAGGCGCGAGAGGCCCGCTTGGAGAACAACAAGACAAAGGCGGTGAAGGATTTCCTGATCGGCATCATCCGTGTCGGCGCTGTCGATCAAACCGACGCTCGGCTGCGGCGCATGCAACCGATCGGCGACGTCCTGCTCGACGCCGCCAAATCGATGCCGGGACAGTTCGCGGACCAGCCAGCGTTGCGTTCGGAAATTCAAGGGCTGCTTGGCGAGGCGCTTGCGGATCTGTCGATGAACGATTCGGCCAGGACCTTGCGCGAAGCGCGGTTTGCCGAGCTCACCGCGCGCGGTGCGCCTTTGATTGAACGCGTGGGCGCCCAGGTTGATCTGGCGCTGACACTATTCGTTAGCAATGAACAGGCACGCAGCGGTGAACTGCTAGTCGATGCGGTCGCCGCGCTGGAGCGCAGTGACGAACCCGCGGGGCAGAGGTTGCTGGCAAGCGCGCTAAGAGCTCTGTCGGAGGCAAAGGTACAACGTCGCGTGGGTCTGAGCGGTGTCCCGGATGCCGCGCGCGCGGTGCGCATTTCGGAGCGGCTGGACCCCGGATCGAAAGATCACATTGCCGGCCTGTCGCAGTTGGGCTACGCCTATGCGTCGTTGCCGGAAATTGATGCCGGCGCGGTTGATGCGGCGTTTGAGAAGGCAATCGAGCTTGCCAAACGGTTGCCACCAGCCGAGCGCGCCTACGAGGCGGCGGTGCGCTTCAGGTACGCGGAGGCGCAATATCCCTTGCGGCGAAGCGCTCGCGCCCGCGAACAATTGACCGAGGGGCTGGCCATCGTCGAACGGACTTCGGGAAGCGAGACGTTCCGCTGGGCGTTCACTGCGGTCGGGTTGGCGGACTCACTGGCGCGAAGCGGGGAGACGGCGCGCGCGTTCGACATGTTCGAACGCGTGGTGCGCGCTTACAGCAATGTCCGGGGCGAGATTGACCCGATGTTCATCAGCAGGGCGCGCGCATTGTACGCGTCCGCTCTGGTCGCTTTCGGCAGGCTCGCCGACAGCGACCGGATAAGCGCGCTAGGCTTCGAGCCGTACCGTGGCTCTGGCAAACGTTTTCCCAACCAGTTGTTTACGCCGGTGACGCGCCGCGCCCAGGTGCTACTAGCGCTTGGCGACTACCGACAAGCGGAAAAAATTATTCGCGATCTGTTGTCAGCGCTACCTACAGGGCAGGTTTCCCGCCAGACCACCGAACTGTCTTACGCCGAGAGACTGTTGGCGCAGTCCCTGATGCATCAGGGACGACACGCGGAAGCGCAGAGCCAGCTCAAGGAGATCATCGCCATCGACGTTAACGTCCCGAACCACTTCATTAGTAATAGCACTTCCTCCAGTCTGGTGTTGGCGAGGTCTTATATCGAACAGGGACGTCTGGCCGAGGCGGAAACCGAAATCAACGCCTTGGTTGGCATCCTCGAAAAGGTGGCCGAAGACGAAGTCGCAGTCAGCCGCCCTTCCGCCGCGCAACTCGAGAGCTTGGTGGGCATGCTGCGACTCAAACGCGGCGATGCAGTAGCGGCCACCGTTCATTTCCAGCGCAGCATCGACATTCTGGTGTCGCGAGTTTCTCCCGCAGCCCCGGTACTTGCGAGCGCGCGGGCCGATCTGGCGCTGGCGCTGGTTCGCAGTGGCGACCGGGAGCAGGCAACGGCGCTGGCGCAGCAGGCGCGGGAGGCGTTTGCCCAGCATCCTGCCGTGGGACCGCATCTGCGCCAGAGCCTGGTCGACGTAGAGAAGGTCCTTAGCCGACCTTCGCGTTAAGCGCCGTCACCGTCTCCCCGGCGCAGGCCGGAGCCAATTTGCGCAGCAACAACCAGAGTTCCCGCCGGCGCGAATGACCATACTTTGAGACGAATGCATCCGTCGCAGGCATCGCGACGCGCTGGGTGTCCGCTTTCGCCCGGTTTATCCGTCTAAGGGGTACGGATCATCCGTTTTGGGGGACGAAACATGAGTAACGATAAGAGAAACTCTAGCATCGGCGGGCATTTCAGGATCATTTCAGCCTGGAAGGCCCGCCAGCGCTTGAGTTTATCCATCGGCATAACGACGCTATTTATGGCGACGGTCGGCACTGCGAGCGCACAAACACCCGGTGCCCCGTTGATCGGCCCCGCCTTTGCTGGCAACGCGCAGGTGTTTGTCTCGTTCTCCGCACCGGCCTCGAATGGTGGCAGCCCGATAAACGTCTATACCGCGACCTGTGCGCCGAACATGGGCGCGAATGTGACGGGCATGTCCGTCACTTCGCCCATCCCGGTGACCGGACTGGTCAACAACACGACTTACAACTGTTCCGTTACTGCGACCAACGCAGCCGGCATCGGCCCGGCATCTGCCACAGCGAGCATCGCGCCGTTCGTGACGGCACCACTCACGCTGATCGGCGTGAAGTCGAGGAAGACCCACGGTTCCGCGGGCGCATTCGATATACCGATCAACAACGCGACGCCAATTGATGGGTCGGTTACCGTCGAGCCGCGCGCCATCGGCGCGGGCCACAGCATCGTCTTTCAATTCAATGCCGCCATCAATTCCGTCGGGGCCGTTACGGCTGTCGACGAGTCCGCAGCAGCCGTCTCCGCGGCATCAACGCAGGTGGGCAATGAAGTCCTCGTCACGCTAACCGGTGTTGCCAACAACAAGCGCGTGAACGTTTTATTGCCTACGGTGAACGGTGCGACAGTGAACGCGTCGGCCTCGATCGGGTTTCTGGTCGGTGACGTGAATGATACGCGGGCAGTCAATTCGAGCGACATCAGCGGCGTAAAAGCGCGATCCGGCCAGACGACCACCGGCACGAATTTCCGTTCGGATGTGAACACGACCGGTGCCATCAATTCGTCCGACATTTCCAACACCAAGTCCCGGTCCGGCATGACGCTTACCGGCGTGAGCACGACGCCGCCGGCCGTTGTCGCCAAAGTGGCCATCGCGCAGACAGGCCTGCTACTCACGCAATTGGGCGCGATCAGGCAACTCAGTGCCAGCGCCACCGATGCGCAGGGCAATGTCCTCAATGTGCCCATCACCTGGACGTCCAGCAAACCGGCCGTGATGACCGTGACGGGCACCGGCATTGTCACCGCCGCAGCCAACAACGGCACCAGCCAGATTGTCGCCCAAGCCGGCGGCGTGACATCCGCGCCACTGCTGGCAGTGGTCACCCAGACCGCACCGGGCGCGATATTGCTGACTGACGCACAGATCGTCGGCGAGCCGGTTGAGACGACACCGGGTGCCATCCCAAGTTTTTCAAACACGTACCGGGTTAACCTGATCGGCATGAGCGCACCGCCAATCGGCGCGATCCTCATCAATACTGAATCCAAGATCGTTGCCGGGCGCGTGGTGGCGGTCGATAGCACCGGCAACCCCATCATCGTCACGCTGGCGTTGGTGCCAATGCGGGAGTTGTTTCCGACGCTGGTCATCACCGAAACAATTGACCTGGCCAATGCGCCGATCATCATTCCCGCCGATATTGCCGCCGCCTATAATTTCACGCGGTCCGGCAATACGTTTGCGTTCACGCCA
>JANOQY010000227.1:0-4349 GCA_031414995.1 Betaproteobacteria bacterium | reverse complement strand
CCACCGTCAAGACGCAGCACGGTATCCGTCACACCGCCGCTATTGACGAGCTGGCGTGCCGTCTCGATCCGCAGACTGGATTTGGGCTGCACGGTCAATGTCGAGCCGTCCGCCAGCTTGATCGTGACGAAACTTCCGTCTTCGGTCGTGAGCTCGTCTCCTTCCATTACCCGGTCACCGCGCACAACCGGGCGTGTGCCGGAAGCCACTGCACCCTGTATGGCGATGACTTCAATTGGAGCTACGTCAGACCGCATCGCTGAAACCGGTATTTTGATCAGCTTACCGAGCGGTATCTGGCGTGGATTGGGGACCACGTTGAATTTCTGGAAAACCTGCCAATCGTTAGTGTTGATGAGATAGCGCTTTGCCAGTTTGGTGAGCGAATCGCCGTTTTTTGCTGTGTGCGTAAAAAAACGCTCTTCTGCGCTTGCAGCAAATGCAACCAGCAAAATACAAGCGGCCACCGCGATTCGTTGGAAATTTTTCAAGCGAAGTTACCCCAAGGTGTAGTGATAAAAATTCACATCTTCTCGTGCCAGGACGTAGCAGCCGGCAGGCACGAATTGCTCAGTGAGTCGCAGACGACTCGTTTGACGCGCCAACTTTTTCCAGCCGATAGCCGAAGTTATATACCGGCGTCAGGCGCACACCACGTGCAGGACCTATTTCCAGTTTTTTGCGTACGCGGCTCATGTGTGTGTCCACGGTTCGTGACTGCACATCGGCTGAGCGCCCCCAGACGCTTTCGGACAGATGGCCGCGTGAGATGAGCCGCCCGAGATTTCGAAAAAGAAAAACCGTCAGATCGTATTCTTTGTCGGTCATTTCAATGGCCGCGCCGTCGAGGGTCACCACGCGATTCACAAGATCGATTCCGTAAGGCCCGATTGACATTGGCTCGATTTCAGATTGCTTGGGCCGGGCGCGGCGCAATAGTGAATCTACCCGCGCCAGCAATTCAAGCCGACGCACTGGTTTGACCATGTAGTCGTCCGCGCCAGCCTCAAGTGCGGCAACAATGTCTGCCTCCGAATCGCGGCTGGTTGCAAACAAGACAGGCGCGGTTGATTGCTGTTTTTCGCGCAGCCAACGAACCACTTCCTCCCCCGAAAGATCAGGCACGTGCCAATCGAGCATAAACAAATCGAAGCTTTCCCGACTTGCCTCACGCACAATTGCTTTTCCCGACGTGAAATTGTGGACGCTATGGCCGGCCGCTTCCAGCCAATGTTGCATCATTGTTCCCACGACGACGTCATCTTCGAGCAATGCGATTCGCATGACTTCACCAACTCTTTCTGATTACGTGAATTTCCAGCATGGCAATGTGCATCTTTGCTGAAGCCTAGCCATCTGCCGACTCTGCTGCAACCCGCTCCAAACGGTAGCCTGCGTTATAAATCGGCTGCAAGCGAAAACCATGTTTCGGCGACAGGTCCAGTTTCTTCCTGACGCGAGAGATATGCGTGTCAATGGTTCTCGATAATTCTGAAACCGGTCGGCCCCATACTGAATTCGAAATGAGTTCGCGCGAAAGCAGTTTTCCGCAATTTTTGAATAGAAAAAGCGCCAACTCGAATTCCTTGGCCGTGAGATCAAGAAGTTTTTCATCGCAAAACATCTGTCTGCCGCTCGGCAAAAAACGATATACGCCAAAGACTTCCTCCTGCGTACCGACTGGCCCCCTGCTCAAGCGCCGTGTTACCGCGTTGATGCGGGATAGTAATTCCTGATGGCGTACCGGCTTGACCAGATAGTCATCGGCACCTGCATCAAGCGCACGGACAACATCAATTTCCGCGTCGCGGATGGTGGCAAACAATATTGGCGCGACAATCTTCGGCTGCGCCTTCAACAGTTTTAATACTTCGAGACCGGTGATATCGGGCAACATCCAGTCGAGCAAAAAGACATCAAATTCCTGTAGCGACGCATGATCAAGAAGTTTCGCGCTTGATGCAAACAGCGTCACGCGATGATCGGCGTCCTCCAGCCATTTTTTTGTTATCGCCCCAACATCAGGATCATCTTCCAGAATCGCAATCAACATAACGCTTCCCTTTGGCTTGCATCATCTTACGCCGTTCATACAATCCAAACATTTTTACCTCAAACGGAACACTTGTGCACATGTTACAAACGCGACACACTAGCGCAACGCCTTCATGCCCTCCTCCAGGCCTTTGGCGGTCATCGGGAACATCCGGTCTTCCATTAGTTCCCGCACCATCTTGATAGATTGCGTCCACGGCCAGTGCGCCTCCGGACTCGGATTGATCCAGATCGCGCGCCGATACAAGTCGGTGAGGCGCTTGAGCCAGACCACACCTGTCTCGTCATTCCAGTGTTCCACGCTGCCGCCCGGCTGCAGGATTTCGTAAGGGCTCATGGTGGCGTCGCCGACGATGATCAGCTTGTAGTCGTTTCCATACTTGTGCAGTACGTCGAACGTCGAAAATTTCTCGCTGTGCCGTAGACGGTTATTGCGCCAGACCGATTCGTAAATGAAATTGTGAAAGTAAAAGTATTCGAGATGCTTGAATTCGGTCTTGCATGCAGAGAATAATTCCTCGCAGCGATGCACGTAATCGTCCATTGAGCCGCCGATGTCCAGAAACAGCAGCACCTTCACCTTGTTGTGCCGCTCGGGCACCAGTTTCAAATCCAGAAAACCGGCGTTGTGGGCGGTGGAGCGGATCGTGCCATCCATGTCCAGCTCTTCCTCGGCACCTTCGCGAGCGAATTTACGCAAGCGTCGCAGGGCCAACTGGATATTGCGGATGCCCAACTCCACGTTGTCGTCGTAATCGCGGAACTCGCGCTTGTCCCAAACCTTCACTGCGCTGCGATTGCGCGAGCCTTCCTGACCGATGCGCACGCCTTCGGGGTTGTAGCCGTACGCGCCGAACGGTGACGTGCCCGCTGTGCCGATCCATTTGGAGCCGCCCTGATGACGGCCTTTCTGTTCTTCGAGACGTTGCTTGAGCGTCTCCATCAATTTGTCCCAGCCACCCAGCGCTTCGACCTGTGCCTTCTCTTCTTCGGTCAACAATCGTTCTGCGAGTTTCTTTAACCACTCCTCGGGGATGTCGGCTGGCAAAACGGCATCGAGAGCTTCGACGCCTTTGAAGTAGGCGGCGAAGGCACGATCAAAGCGATCAAAGTTGGCTTCGTCTTTGACGAGGCAAATGCGCGACAAATGATAGAAATCGTCCACACTGCCGTGAATGACGCCCTTCTCCATCGCCTCGCACAGCATCAAGTATTCCTTCACCGACACCGGCAGGCCGTTCTGTTTCAGGGAGAGGAAGAAATCGATCAACATTTATGTAGAGCGCCTATTGACGACCCTTGCGGCGCATTTATGCCCTGCAAGTCTCCCCAGTGCTTGTGTTTACGATTCAACGACTTCGCTTCGACAGAAAAACCAGCTTCTCAAACAGATGCACGTCCTGCTCATTTTTTAGCAGCGCGCCGTACATCGGCGGAATCAGCTTGTTTGCGTCGCCCGACTTCAGCGCCTCTGGCGGAATATCTTCGGCAACCAGCAATTTGATCCAGTCCAACAATTCCGAAGTTGATGGTTTCTTCTTCAGCCCTGGCATTTCGCGAATGTCGAAAAACACTTCCATCGCTTCCTTGAGCAGCGCTTTTTTCAAACCCGGAAAATGCACATCGACAATTTGCTGCATGGTGTTTTTGTCGGGGAAACGGATGTAGTGGAAAAAACAGCGCCGCAGGAACGCATCAGGCAATTCTTTTTCGTTGTTGCTGGTGATGAAAATGATTGGGCGATGTTTGGCAACGACCGTCTCGCGGGTTTCGTAGCAATAAAACTCCATGCGATCCAATTCGCGCAGCAAATCATTCGGAAATTCGATGTCGGCTTTATCGATTTCATCGATCAGCAGCACCACCTGCTCATCGGCCTCAAAGGCGCGCCACATGGTGCCTTTGGAAATGTAATTTTTGATGTCCTTGACCTTCTCTTCACCAAGCTGCGAATCGCGCAAACGCGATACGGCGTCGTATTCATACAATCCCTGCTGAGCCTTGGTGGTGGATTTGATGTGCCATTGCAGCAGCGGCTTGCCAAGTGCGGCGGCGACCTCTTCAGCGAGCATGGTTTTGCCGGTGCCGGGTTCGCCCTTGATAAGCAGCGGACGCTGCAAGGTCACTGCGGCATTGACGGCAAGCTTCAAATCATCCGTCGCGATATAGTTTTGGCTACCTGTAAACTTCATGAATGTGCATCACGTTAATTAAGACACCCACATTATACGTTTGGAGAACACCATGAAGCTTCGCGCCACGCTGCTTTCGCTTGCTTGCTTGCCTACGGCTTG
>JANOQY010000226.1:0-3122 GCA_031414995.1 Betaproteobacteria bacterium | reverse complement strand
GATCATCGCGCCACTAAAGCCGCACCCGGTGTGCGGCTAAATTACTCGGATCATTGGTGGGACCCGACCAACTCCGGCTCTGGCCTGTTCATCTGGCATGACGCGCAGGACCAGTTACTCGCTGCGTGGTTCACGTACGGCGCCGACGGAAAAGCGGCGTGGTACACCATTCAGGGTGGCAGATGGACCACGGCGACGCGTTACGAGGGCAGGCTCGTTCAAACCAGCCGCCCAGTGCTTGGCGGGCTCATCGACGCGAACGGGTCGACCGTCACACAATTAGTCGGCACCGCATCGCTCGATTTTAGTGGCGGTGACGACGGCACCCGCGCAGGCGTCTTCAGCTACCAGTTTGACAATGGCTCCGCAAATATCCGTAATATTCGGCGATTTAATAAATAGCGTCGCGTTGCCAATTTTTTGCTGTTGTCCTGTCGCTAAAAACATTTTCACCAATCGCCTCAAGGAAAAGTGATGGCTTACCGGATGCGCTTACTCGCCAGAACATTGGCCGCGCTCATTGTTGCTTTGGCAGCTTCGTTTACAACTTGTATGGCAGTCGCCCAGATGTCGTCTGGCGCGCCTGAATTTGTTCCCGCACAGCCGTCCTCGGCTGACACCGTGTTTCTCAAGATTCCACGCGCCTGCCCCAACGTAAATTATTTGACTCCCGGTTACCGAGTCAGCGCCATTAATGGGTGGATTGGTGTGAGTATTTTGCTCGCCCGTCCGTCGCCGCCCTGTCCGTCGCCGATACCGCCAGCATCCCCGCTGCTGGTGGAAATTGGGCGGCTGCCTCCGGGCAACTATACCGTGGGTGTCAATGAACACTATCCGCCATTAAGTTTCGAACCACTTGTGTTGCCGGTCGCCAACGGTCTTCAACTGACGGTGTCCGATCATCGCGCCACTAAAGCGGCACCCGGTGTGCGGCTAAATTACTCGGATCACTGGTGGGACCCCAGCAATCCCGGCTCTGGCCTGTTCATCTGGCAGGACGCTCAGGATCAATTACTTGCTGCGTGGTTCACGTACGGCACCGACGGCAATGCAGCGTGGTACACCATTCAGTCCGGACGTTGGATCACCGCGACTCATTACGAGGGCAGGCTCGTCCAAACCAGTCGCTTTCCAGTTACGGTGATCGGTCCAGGAGGGGCCGGCGGCCTCATCGATGCGAACGGGCCGACTGTCACACAATTAGTCGGCACCGCATCACTCGATTTTAGCGGTAGTGATGAAGGCACGCTGGCAGGCGTTTTCAGCTACCAGTTTGACAACGGCACTGCACGTATCCGCAACATTCG
The DNA here is from genome assembly GCA_031414995.1 of Betaproteobacteria bacterium. Lineage (GTDB taxonomy): Bacteria > Pseudomonadota > Gammaproteobacteria > Burkholderiales > Usitatibacteraceae > UKL13-2. Next base: position 1,815 of record JANOQY010000226.1, on the reverse strand, counting down.
GCGGTTTAACAAGTAGCGCCGTATCGCCCATGCAATGCAGTTAGCGGGTCGCGGGCTGTCGTAGAAAAACTTCACGGCAACGAAAGCCCCGACCGCGCTTTCACGGCAGAAATATCGCTCGCGTTGATAGCCCCCGACGCGTTTACATCGAATCTGAAATTGGCAGCGCTTGTGGTTTGACCCGAGCGTGCCTTGACGGCGCTGATGTCGCTTGCGTTGACGGAGCGGCTGTTGTTGACGTCACCTACAAGGAAGCCGAGCGAGGCCGTTGCTGCTCCAGAGCCATTGACCCCTTCCAGCGAGACGGTGACGCGTTTGTTGTCGGCGACATTGGTTAACGTCACGATAACGTCGTTACCGGATGGCGTTACCGTCGCATTGCCTACGGTAGCCATAAGCGCATCAACCACTGTCACCGCGCCGACGGTGGCGACCAAATTGTCGAATCGGAATACCATTGAGTGCCCCGTGCCGATTCCGCGCGGCTCGACCGTGACGGCACCATTGATTGGTACGTTTAAGGAGACCGGCAGATCAAAGCTCCCTGCGCCACCATGCGCCTTCCGGGATTGCACTGACAATAATGCGATGCTCGCGCCGAATGTCGCGATGACGGTGCAATCGCTGCTGATCGGATCGGTCGTGAAGATATTGTTTACGAGCCTGCCGCCACATGTGCCAGTGAGCGTCGCGGCGAGGCCTTGCGATGGCGCCAACGTGAACGTCACCACGTCGCCAGACTGCACTGTCTGTGGAACGGATGGTGTGATCGTGCCGTTAGGGCCGGCGCTCGGCGTGACAGTGTAGAGCGTTGGCGCGTTCGGCGAGAGCGGCACCGGCACCGAGCGCCGTTCCCCGACGCCGAGCGTGCCCTGTACGATCGCGCCGGTGCGACCGTTCGCCCCTAGCAAGGCGACATTCGCGTAGTAGTGGCCGCCCAGGCCGGTAAGCTCCATCGTCAATGGTTCTTCGACAGCCCCGAACACCCACCCCATGCCGTCGGTATTGCCGTACCAAACGCTATTGGGAATTTCCGTCACCGCACCCGTTGCCGCCGTGTAACCGAGGCGACGACCTAAGCGATCGACCATAAAGCCCTCGACCGGATCAAGCGTAAAGTTTACGCAGCCAGTGGCCGCGCAGGCGGCGGCTTTCGGCACCGCACCGCCCAGCCCTGTTGAGATTTGGCACGGCGGCGCGCAGGTGGCTCCCAGAATGCCGAGCACCTGTAGCTGCACATCGGCGTTGGATGGCAGATCGGTGTGGCCAACCGAGCCACTCGTGTTGCTACCTTGCGTAAACGGTTTGAGCACAAAACGCGCATCGCCGACAAATTGATCCCGCGAGGAATCCAGCGGCACGGTGCCGTCGCCGCTGCTTTCGATCAGATTGTCGCGGTACCAGGTCTCGCCGGGGTCGGCATTGCGCGGGCCTGCTTCACTGAAATTCGCAATCGACAGGAAGGAAAATGTGTCGCTTGCCGGGCCCAAGCGTGCGACCACGGATGTTGGCGTGCCCGAGCGCAAGCCAGGCAGCGGCGCGAGCGCAGCACCGCCATTGGTGCCGTAGATGACGGTCGGTTTCACTAATGTCGCCGCGCCAAACGCGTTCGGGTCACCGACGAGATTCAGGTTCAGACCGGCATTGAGATCCAGCATGAGCGAGTTTCGTATCGCGGGACTCGCATTGACATTGGTGAAACCAGCGCCGAAGTCGATGAAGTTGTAAGTCGCCAACAGCGACCGGATCGTCGGCACGTATTGGTTGATGAAGCATACCTCCGGTAGCCCTGTGCACGCGGGTGGTGAAAGCGAG
>JANOQY010000225.1:0-30159 GCA_031414995.1 Betaproteobacteria bacterium | reverse complement strand
CCATCCCGAACAGGACCGTGAAACGACGTTGCGCCGATGATAGTGCGGTCATACCCGTGCGAAAGTAGGTCATCGCCAAGACCCATAAAAAGCAAAACCCCAACTCCACACGTGGAGTTGGGGTTTTTGCTTTTTAGACACGTTTGTTCAACGCAAAACAGGCGAGGTAGACATGGACACCTCAAAACGCACACCACTTCCATCGGCCAAATTTTGCGCGGCCACCGTGCCATCATGAAATTGGGCAATCAAGCGAACGATAAATAGGCCCAAGCCCAGATGGCTGCCATGGTCAGTGCCTTCACGGCGTGACGACACCATCGAACTAAAGAGACTTGCTGTAATGTCAGGGGAAAGCGTTTTGCCCTTGTTTTCGACCTGAATACGAACAACGCTCATTGATTCAGCGAGCAAAATTGTCACCGATGAGCCGGGCTGCGCAAAATCAACCGCGTTCTGTACCAATTTATCGAGCATCTGAGCGATGGCATCGGCGATCACTGGCTGTACGATGGGGGCAATTGGTCGATGGAATGCGAAGCTGGTTGAGGGAAACGCCAGCCGATAGCCTTCTACACAGCCCGCCACAAGATCCGTCAGATCGCAAGATTCCTTCTCCGCCCCGACGAGCATACTCTCAAGTTGCGTCGCTTCTGCCATTCGGGAAATCAGCGAGGAAAGTCTCTGAACGCCTTCATCAGCACGAGTAATGTAAACCTTCCCCTGATCGGAAATCTCACTAGCGCGAAGATTATCCAGCGACGATCTCACCACGGCAACAGGTGTGCGCAACTCATGCGAGAGTCGCGTTGCCATCTGCTCCAGATAATGGTTGTATTGCGTCAGCCTCTTGAGGATCGCCTCCAAAGAAAGCGACAGCGCGCCAATTTCATCGTTGGCACCCGAACCGGAAATCGTCCCGCGAATCCGGCCCTGCGCGTCAATTGCCGTTTCCGCCTCGCGCTGCAGCACGCGTACGCGATACGCAAGTCGCCACGCAAATATAAGCAAGGCGCCGAAGCCGACCAGCAGCACAACAAGCGTCATCGCCAACAATGACTCCAACGCCGCAAATGTAATTGACTGCGAACCGCTGGTTGTTTCTTCCACCACCACAGCACCGATAATGTTGTCCCCCTGCCACACTGGTTCAGCGGCGGAGATAACGGTTGCTAGCCCATTGCGCGCGTAGCGGGGATAGGCAGTGGGCTGGCCAGATAGCGCACGGTCAACCTGCGTCATGACCGCGCGCGTGACCTGTGCCGAATCCTCAAAGACTGGTGAGCCGGGATCCCGCGCGAGAAAGCGAATGATCGGGCGAATTGCGTTCGTGTAGAGTTGTTGAAAGAATCCCACTTGCACCTTCGCGGTATCGCTTCCGTTCAGATTTCCGGCGAGCCCACGTACGCGCGAGCGGGAATCAACCACCCAGATTCGCGTCGCTGTTTTCGCGACGACACCAAGTATTTTCTCGATCTCGTCCGATGGCAAATATGCCGACCCAAGTTGTGCTGCTGCCTCGGGGTCGGCGTTGCCAAAAAGTGCGAGTAACTTCCGACGTTCCGATTGCTCAGCCTCATTTTCAGATGTCTGCACCACGAACAACTGGGGCCGATCCGATAACGTTACCGAAAGCAGTTTGGCCGCACTCACCAAAACCTGTTGCTGCCCGTCACGCAGGAGCTGTTCCATTTGTTGGACAAAGCGAAAGCCGATGAGCGGGATCAGCAAGAGCAGTAGCGCGATCAGCAGCAGCTTTGCACGGATGCTTCGAAAAAAAAGTGGAAGCGCCATCACCTGATGTGACGTGCTGTAAAGGTAAACCAAAGGTTCAAAGAGAAAATGTAAAACACAAGCACTGGTGCGGCTTTCAGGCAGCAATGCTGCCAAAAGACGCACCAGTGCTTGTGTTTAGTATATTTATGCGGCATGCCAGCGATAACCCATGCCATACACAGTTTCAATCTCATCGAACGTCGCATCGACTGCAATGAATTTTTTGCGAATACGTTTCATGTGCGACGTGATTGTGTTGTCGTCCACTGTGAGCTCGGCCTCACGCATCAACTGGTCGCGATTTTTAACATGGCCAGGAAATTTGACTAACGCGTGAACCATCCAGAATTCGGTGACAGTCAGCACAACGACAACATTGTTCCACATGACAGAAAGGCGATTAATATCGAGGATCACTTTGCCACGGTGTAAAACATCTTCCGCGCGACTCGGCAGCTTCATCGCTTCCATGCGGCGAAACAATGCCGCGATGCGCGCGACCAGATGCGGCATGCTCACGTCCTTAGTCACGTAGTCATCGGCACCCAGACGCAGGCCCGAAACCACATCGAAATCATTGTCACGCGCGGACAGAAAAATAATCGGCAGCGAGGAAGACATCGCGCGCAGGTCCCGGCACAATGAAAATCCGCCGTCGATTTCCTCCCCCAAACCAATATCAAGAATCGCCAGATCCGGTAGCCTGTTTTTGAAGCCGGCATGCGCTTCCGCGCGCTCAGCGTATGTCTCAACTTCATAGCCATTGCGACGCAATGCATCGCTGTAATTCTGGCAAATCGTTTCGTTGTCTTCAACAATTGCGATGCGTTTTCCCATGGGGTCGTTTCCAATTTGGCGATCTATTTAGCTTTGCCATGAATATACCGTAACGCTTTGACAGCAGCGGTTCGACAGAACCAACCGCCATTTTTTCGCCACATTCAGTCTTCGGTGCGTCATTTTCGGGTCACTAAAGCTGCCCATATCGTAGCGCCAAATGCTCTTGTCGATCACCAACCTCAGGGGCAAAAGATGAAAACGACATGGACAAATAAAAAGGCATTGCCGCAGCAAGCCGTGGGTCGCGGGCAATTCGCGCTGTGGGATTTTCTTAAAATGTTTTTTGCTGCCGTCATTTGCGGCGTGGTGGTTAGCATTATCGGTGCCGGACTCGCAGTGGTGCTGGCGCAGGAAACATATGCAATCACGTTCCCACCGGCTAAAAGCGCGGCGAATATAAACGAAGTCAAGTCGGATGCGGACACTTCCACAGCAATGCAGCCCTCTCCCGGCATGTTGTTCATCGGTGACGACTGCGGTAGTGAAGCCGATATTGTCGAAGCCGTCGAGCGCGACTGGAAAGTAACGATCAACGGAAAAAATATCGATGTACGCGTCATGCAGACTTTCATCATGCCCAATAGCGAGGCCGCAGCCGCAACATTCGGCGCACTACTCCCAACTGGCGCGCGCCTGCTACGGCTGACTGCACATACGACAGCAACCATTTGGCAGAGCGAGGTGTTCGATGTAAATTCGTATGCACGACTCAGTAGTGCCGACTTCCGTAAATTTTCACGCAGAGGATTGCTGATGGTGCAAGACGATGACGGCGCAATTTCAACCGAGGCCATCGTTAATGTTTCAGCCTCTGAAACCGTCACCATCGAGTACACCTATCGGATCACGGCCGATGAAACGCCTGATGCGCAACTACTGGATGTTTCGCTAGCCAACTACAGTAATGTGGGTAACCAGAATGCCAATCAGAATTCTGCACGCGGCACAGTGTGGGTGGAATGGCTCGGCAAGACGCCCTCGAAAATCGTCAATGTGCCGAGTGGCGCGGCCCTGGAAGCGACTGGCGCGCGAATCACCGGGCTTTCATGGTCAACCGATCAACTCGATTCTGCGCGCCGCTTTCAACTTGCGTGGTTGATGTAATCCACACTGAACCTCGGAGCCGGACGCCTGCGCATTACCGCGCACCTCATACGCGACGCAGGCGTCCTCTGGGCCAAATGAAATTCTGCGGAGAATAAATTGCAAAAAGCCTTGGTGTTGCGAATCGCATCGATTGCATTCTTGATGTTGCTGTTGTTAGTCCCGCTGGTGATGATTGGCGGAATAGTTTCTGACCGCCAGCAGTTGCAACGTCAGGTTGAAGACACGGTAGCCAGCAGCTTCGCGGGGCCGCAACGAATCGTCGGCCCGCTGCTGGTGATTCCGTATACAGAGCGTGAAATCGCAACCAGCACTGATGAGCGCGGCAGGCAGCACAAACGTACCATCGAGCATCAACGCCAAGCGTTGTTCGTGCCTGAGCAATTGTCCTATGACGGCGCGGCGGAAGTTGATGCAAAGTACAAAGGGATTTACAAGACGCTCGTATATCAGACTAAGGGAATCTGGCGTGCGAAATTTGAGGTGCCCGCCAATTTGGGACTTGCCATCGATCCATCGCGCATTACCATCGGCACCGCCATACTTTCATTTGGGCTTAGCGATGTCAGAGGTCTGCGGGGCTCGCCGAAAGTGACTTGGGCTGGACAAGAGATGACGATCCTGAACGGCACCAAGCTTGACACGCTAGGCGAGGGCCTGCACGTGGATGTTGGCGACAACATGCTGAATACGCGTGAAGCTCGACAGTTTGACGCGACCGTCAACATGGAATTAGCGGGGATGCGTTCGCTCGCGTTTGTGCCGATTGGCAAAACCAATGTCGTGCAATTGCGCTCCGCGTGGCCGCATCCAAATTTCGGCGGGCGATTCCTGCCGCAGTCAAAGCAGATCGACGAACATGGATTCACGGCACGCTGGGATGTATCCCACCTCGCAAGCAAGAATAGCGATCTCGTGGTGCGTGGTTTGAAAGACGCGAAATTACTTGAGGCCTTTGATGTTTCGTTCATCGAGCCGGTAAACATTTATCAGCAAGCCGAGCGCGCGGTGAAATACGGCATTCTTTTTATCTCGCTTACGTTCGCTGCTTTCTTTTTATTTGAAACACTGAAAGACCTGCGCATCCATCCCCTGCAATATGGTTTGGTGGGGCTGGCGCTCGCGGTGTTCTTTTTGCTGCTCGTGAGCTTGTCCGAGCACATCAGTTTTCTCTACGCCTATCTTGTGGCCAGCGTGTGTTGCGTATTGCTGATTGGCTACTATCTCGCTTATGTGCTGCGCGGATGGCGCAGGGGTGCGGTATTCGCAACAAAGCTGGCAATCCTTTATGCGGTGCTCTACGGTTTGCTGCTTTCCGAAGACAACGCCTTGATGCTGGGCTCGCTGCTGTTGTTTTTTGCGTTGGCCGCGATCATGGTGCTCACGCGGCGGATAGATTGGTACCAAATTGGCGCGAGCAAAAAAGTCACGGACGGGTAATCCTGCGCATCCATAGTCGCGAGAAAACAGTTTCCAGAACGATTAAATACTGTATATTAATACAGCATTTAATCGTTGAAGGAAACGGCAATGGCACTGCGCACAACCAACCAAGCTTCAGGAACCCAACGTGATCAGGTCCACAAAGGCCGTGGCGCGTCGTTGAATGTGGAGGGCCGCTTCGAGCAATGGCAGCGCGATGCTTTCGACGACGGCTGGATTGCCGAGGTGGAAGAAGAAATCAAGCTGACCACCGTTATCACGCATGAAACCGCGAAGAGCATTATTTCGCGCAATGATTCCCCCGACATCCCGTTTCGCTACTCGGTGAATCCTTATCGCGGTTGCGAACACGGCTGCATTTATTGTTTTGCCCGCCCGTCTCACGCCTATCTGGGGCTCTCGCCGGGGCTCGATTTTGAGACGCGGCTATTTGCCAAGGTAAATGCGCCAGCATTGTTGCGCGAGGAGCTATCTAAGCCGGGTTTCAAATCGGACGTGATCAGCCTCGGCATCAACACGGATGCCTACCAGCCGTGCGAACGAAAATTCCAGCTCACGCGGCAGCTGCTGGAAATCGCATTCGATTTCAACCAGGCCGTTGGTTTGATCACGAAATCCGCACTGATCGAGCGCGATATCGACATTCTGCAAAGCCTCAGTGCGCGCAATCTTGTGCATGCCACGATATCGATCACCACTATGGATCACCATATCTCGCGCTACCTTGAGCCGCGCACGGCGGCACCGGCCCGGCGTATGCAGACAATAAAACGATTAGCGGAAGCCAGCATTCCGGTCGGCATCAATGTGGCACCGGTGATTCCGTTTCTCACCGATCACGAACTGGAAACTCTGCTGGAGACTGCACGTGACATGGGTGCGACTTCTGCTGGATACATATTGTTGCGGCTGCCTTGGGAATTGAAAGAACTATTCCGCAATTGGCTAGAAAATCATTTCCCACTCAAGGCTGCACACGTCATGTCGCGCGTGCAGGAAATGCGCGGCGGTCGCGACAACGATCCGAATTTCGGCTCAAGGATGGTAGGCGAGGGAATTCTCGCGCGCTTGCTTGAACAGCGTTTTGAAAAAGCGTGCAAACGACTCGATTTGAATAACACCGGAACAAGACGGATACAACGATTGGATACATCCAAATTTGCCGTGCCGGGAAGGCCGATTCAGGGACAGCTAGCCTGGTAACGGCAATGTGGACCACGCCGGTTGCTGCGACATGGAGCGCCGCCAAGCACGAGCGCCCGGTAAGCCACGATAAAGCCCCAGCGTGTGGCGCATGATGCTGTGGCGCGGCACATCGTTCGCAGATTGTTGGGCGGCATAAATGGCAAGCTTTGCTTCGACGGCCTCACGTGTAATTATTTTTTCATCGACGCCAAAAAAATCACGATCAAACGTCGCCATCAAATATGGGTTGTGATAGGCCTCGCGCCCGATCATCACGCCGTCTACATGTGCCAGATGCTGTTCAATTTCGCCAAGGGTGTTCACGCCGCCATTGAGTACAATCGTCAAATGCGGAAAATCTTTTTTTAGCTGATACACAAAATCATACTTCAGCGGCGGCACTTCGCGATTCTGTTTCGGGCTCAAGCCTTTGAGGATCGCATTGCGTGCATGAACGATAAATACGCCACAGCCAGCCTCAGCGACGGTCCCGACAAAATCGCGAACAAAATCGTAACTTTCGAATTTATCGATGCCGATGCGGTGCTTGACCGTTACCGGAATCAATACCGTATCGACCATCGCCTTCACGCAATCAGCGACCAGCTTTGGGTCTGCCATCAGGCAAGCACCAAAGCTGCCGCGCTGCACCCGCTCCGAGGGACAGCCGCAATTGAGATTGATCTCGTCGTAACCCCACATCGCCCCGAGCTTCGCGCACGCCGCGAGATCAGCAGGCTCGCTGCCGCCCAATTGCAACGCGACTGGATGCTCCTCATTGTTGAAATCGAGATGACGTGCCTGATTGCCATGCAGCAACGCCCCGGTCGTCACCATCTCGGTATAAAGCCGCGTATGTTTGGTGAGTAGCCGATGAAAAGTGCGGCAGTGACGATCCGTCCAGTCCATCATCGGTGCGACCGAAAGTCGAAATGAATTTTTTGTGAGTTCAGGCATGTCGTCATTTTATCAGTCAGCACTTCGGGCAAAATAGCGGCATGCCCAAAGCCGCGCCATCCAAAGAGATCGCAGAAGCAGTCGAGTTGCTCAAGATTGGCGATCTGGTCGCGCTGCCGACCGAAACCGTCTATGGCTTGGGTGCGGACGCAGCCAATGAAGTCGCAGTGGCGAAGATATTTGTAGCAAAAGGTCGCCCCGCAAATCACCCCTTGATTGTTCATGTGCCGAGAGACGTGAAGCTTGAAACTTGGGCGGTGGAAATTCCACGCATCGCCAAGAAACTCACCGACGCATTCTGGCCGGGGCCGCTCACGCTGATTTTGAAAAAATCTGCGCGCATTCCAAAGGCCGTTACCGGCGGACAGGAAACCGTTGGTCTGCGCTGCCCTGCGCACCCGCTGGCGCAACAACTACTCGTTGAATTCGCCAAGGTCGGCAGCGGCATTATTGCAGCACCTTCTGCAAATAAATTCGGTCATGTCTCGCCGACCACTGCTGAACATGTTCGCAGCGAATTCGGCAGTGAATTGCTGATTCTCGATGGTGGCCCCTGCGAAGTCGGCATCGAATCGACAATACTGGATCTGTCGCGCATGCGATCGCTGAAACATCCTGTACTGCTGCGGCCCGGTGCAATCACGCCTGAGATGATCGCGAAAGTCATCGGCGAAATGCCGCTCAATGTTGATGACGCGCCCAATTCAACCTCGCCGTCCAGCGATACGCCGCGCGTTTCCGGCAGCCTCGCTGCGCACTATGCGCCGATGACGCCGCTGAAATTGCTGAAGTGGAATTCCCTTCAGGACGAAGTTGATCAACGTCTCAACGAGGGCAAACGTGTTGCTGTGCTCGCTTTCGCCGCGCCGCATGGCGCAGCGCCATCGCCACCCGGTATCGGCGTAAAGAAAGTGCGGCCATTGGTATGGATCACGGCCGATCGCGATCCGGTAGCGTTTGCCCGCGACATGTACGCACACCTGCGCACACTCGATGCCGCGCAGACAACGGTTATTCTGGTGGAAGCACCGCCGATGACGGCTGCGTGGGAAGCGGTCAATGATCGGTTGGGACGCGCGGCGGTGGGGTCGGGCAGGAGGCCATCACGCTAGCTTTGCTGCAGATGAAAGCTGAACTTTGCAACGCTGCTGACAGTGCCATCAGCCGCACGCGTGCGCTCCTCAAACGATACGTCGCCGCTATTGGCTACTGACAAAATCGTTGATGCCCGCGTGCCATAGCGCTCAGTGACGATCAACGCTGGCGACAACACACGCTCCCATTCGATACCCACGCCTGTATTTGGCAACACATCATCAGGCGCAAAGGTGGTGTCCGATAAAATCGCGTAGATCGCCATTTGACGGGCATCTTCAGACATTTTCGCCTTGAGAGCCTCGTCCAGAGACGACTTTGCCATTTTCACTTTCGGCCAGGGTTCATTGAGCGTGTGGTTACTCAGCGCATAAACACCGGGTTCAAGACTTTTGATTGCGCCATCAACGCTCCCGAAATACGCGAGCGAAGTTCCATCGCCCACAATGAGATTGAAACCGTTGTAATCAAACGCGTGCAGTTTGGTTGCAGCCAGAAAAGCCGCTGGTGTTTCATTGCCAAGTAAAAACGACGTCACCAATTCTCCACGGGAACGCGCGGTCGATTTTTTGTCACCCGGATCACGAAAATTAGTGACTGCCGCGAATCGACCGTTGCGCGTCACGCCCATCCACGTGCCGCCAGCTTTCAGATCGCGCCCGGCGAGAATTTGCGGATGATCGTTCCACCATGCGGCGGGCGCGGCGGGGCGGTCGTGCCATTCGTCACGGTTGGCTGCGACGATCAACCCGTAATCAGGATGCGCATTCCATGCGAAAGCGATTAGGCACATTTAAAGCTCGGTCCGCAAATCCCAAAGCTCCGGAAACAGCCGCACCTCCAACATCGCGCGCAGATATCCAACCCCCGCCGTTCCACCCGTGCCACGCTTGAACCCAATCACGCGTTGCACCGTCGTCACATGACGATGCCGCCACTGCCGAAAGTAATCTTCAAGGTCCACCAGCTTTTCAGCAAGCTCGTACAAATCCCAATGCTCTTTTGGATTTGCGTACACTTCGCGCCACGCGGCCATCGTCGAAGGATTCTCCACATAAGCTTGTGAAAAATCGCGATCCGTTGCCTTGCGATCAAGAACAAAACCGCGGCGGGCGAGCAGCAATATCGCTTCGTCATAAAGCGACGGCGAATTGAGTAATCCCGACAGCATCTTGTGAATTTCTGGACGGTGTTCGAACGGTTTTAGCAACGCCACGTTCTTGTTGCCGAACATGAATTCCAGTGCGCGATATTGATGCGATTGAAAGCCGGACGATTTGCCAAGGCTATCGCGAAATGATGAATATTCGGTCGGTGTGAGCGTGGCAAGAATATCCCACGCCTGAATGAGATTGGTCATGATGCGAGAAACACGCGCAAACATTTTGAACGCCGGCGAAAGTTCGCCGCTACGAATCTGTTCACGCGCAGCGAGTAGCTCGTGCAGCATAAGTTTCATCCAGAGCTCAGTGGTTTGATGCTGGATGATGAAGAGCAATTCGTTGTGTTCTGTTGAGCGCGGCTTTTGGGCGGTCAGCAGAAGGTCGAGGCCGAGGTAATCCCCGTAGCTCATTTCATTGCGGAAGTTTTCGAATGCGCCTTCGGGCAGTGTGGGTTTTTCTGTCATGTCCGATTCAAATTTGTATATCCAGCATCGGTGCGGTTTTCAGGCCATTATCGTGCCACGAGTCCCGCCTGTGCTAGTGTTTCAATATAGCGGCATCGTCGCCTTGAGAATCGTCCCGGTCTGCGATTCCGTAATGAACAGCTCGTTTGGTCGCTCCGGATTGATCACCACATTCGTCGTCCAGTCGCCGCGTGAGGAATCAACGCGATACTTGGGTTCGCCGCGCTTGTCGAATTGCCACAGACAGCCGAGGCCATGATGCGCCACGTAAAGATTGCCGTCATCGTCACCGGTGATCCCATCCGGTCCGGTGCCGCCAGAAAGCTGAATAAATTTGCCGACCTTCGAAACGCCACCTTCCACCAAGGGCACACGCCAGATGGCGTTGTCACGCGTCACGGCAACGAACAGAAAATTTTCGTCGGGGCTTAATACCAGCCCGTTCGGACTGGGCACATTATTCAGCAGTTGTTGCAGCGTGCCGTCGGTTTTCAGTCGATACACGCAGCCGGAAGGATCGTGCAGTCCGCTCTGCCCTTGATCGGTGAAATACAGATCGCCATTCTTCGCAAAGGTGAGGTCATTCACACCTTGAAAGCGCTGCGAAATGTAATGCGTCACCAGCGGCGAAATGCGCCGCGAATCGGTATCCATCGCCAACAGACCGTGACGGTAATCGGCGATGATGAGACGACCGTCGGGATGAAATTTGAGTCCATTGGGCCAGCCATCGTACTTGATGATCAGATCCCACTCGCCGGTCGGCGTGATACGGAAGATGCGCCCAAACGGAATGTCGGTGACCCATAGATTGCCGAACGCATCGAAGCACGGCCCCTCGAGAAAGCTGTGAATATCCTTGCCGTGCAAATTGGCGACGACCCACGGATTGTGCGCGCCCGATTCGTGCAGATAGCTCGGCAGCTCGAATGCGGTTTCGGTGGTTAGGGAGAGTGGGGCATTAAACATAGGCTATCGAAATTTACGATGAGGCATTCATTATGCTGCACATGCGCTACATATGGCTCGGCAGCCACGTAATGATGCCCGGGAATAAATACACCGGCAGTACCGCCAGCACCATCAGCCAGCAGAATGGCATCGCGACGCGGGCGATGTAGGTAATTTCGCGTTTGGTCATGCCCTGCAAGACAAAATGATTAAAGCCGACCAGCGGCGTGATCTGCGCCATCTTTACTACCAGAGAGGAATCAAAGGGTGAATTGTTTTCAGAACAAATAGGGCAGACCCCTTCAGTTCTGCTTTAGTTCTGAGGGGTAAAACCGGACTGGATTTTGCCAGGGCTGGGGCGGCGTTCGGCCCGAGCCCACGCAAGTGCACGGAAAGGGTCACAAAGAGTCGACTGACGTCGGGCGATTTCAAGAAAATGGTGAGTTTTAAGCCGATAGGCAGCGGACATACGCGCGTTTAACCGCTCGTGCGTCATCGGCTACATTGAGGAATCTTGAAAAGGGTTTTTTGAAATTCCTATACCCGATGGCGGGATTCGCCCGGCGATTCCGTTCGAGTGTGAAACGCTTTGCTTTCTTCGTTTTCAATTTAGTGCAAGATAGCAGTGCAACTCAATCGACCGTGATTGGACACACCATGCAAGCATCAGGTCACACATCATCAGCACGGATTCGCAAGGCCGCGACGCGGCAGATGGCGCTATGGGGGACTGTCCTGGCGATCACCTTTGCCGGTGCCGTCGCCGAGGCCCTCACGCTGACGGCGGTGCAATCGCGCAAGGCGCACGGCGCCGCCAGCTTTGACCTGCCCATCGACACTGCGCCGGCCGTCGGCGGTGCCGTCACCGTGGAATCGCGCGCCATCGGTACCGGCCACCGGATCGTGTTCCAGTTCGACATGGCGGTCGGCGCCGGCACGCCTGGGGTGCCCGCCGCGGTCGATGAGACCGGCGCCAGCGTCGGCAGCGTGACCGCGACAGCCTCGGGCAACAACGAAGTCGTGGTGACGCTCGCCGGCGTGCCGGACAACAAGCGCGTTACGATATCGCTCGCAAACGTCAATGGCATCGGCCTGGACGTGTTTGCCTCATTGGGCTTCCTGGTCGGTGACGTGAACAACTCGGGTTCCGTCTCCGCCACCGACATCTCGCGACTGAAGGCGCGCGCGGGGCAGGGGGCCGATGCCACCAGCGCCGGGTACGACGTCAATGCCTCGGGCGCGATCACCGCAGCCGATATCAGCGCGGTCAAAGCCCGCTCGGGCCGCACGCTGCCTGCTGTGGCGCTCACCTATACTTTAAACGTCAGCAAGACCGGCGTCGGCGCTGGCACGGTGACCAGCTCGCCGGCGGGCATCAACTGCGGTGCCGACTGCACGCAAAACTACCCGTCCGGCACCGTCGTCACGCTGAGCGCGGCCGCCGGCAGCGGCTCGACCTTCAATGCCTGGGGTGGCGCCTGCACCGGTGCGGGCACCTGCATCGTCACTATCGACGCCGCCAAGTCGGTGTCAGCCGGCTTCGCACCCGAAAACCTCATGCCGCCGGCCGATCCGGCGACGGTCGCACCGCCGATCAACCCGACGGTGGCCACCGACATCGCCAACGCGACGGCGTTCCTCTACAGCGGCGCCAATCCGATCCAGAGCGGCGTTGCGCTCGGCACGATCGAAGCCCGCCGCACCGCGGTGTTGCGCGGTCGCGTGCAGACGCGCGATGCCGCGCCGCTGTCCGCCGTCAAGATCACCATCCTTGCGCATGCCGAATTCGGCCAGACGCTCACCCGCGTGGACGGCGCCTTCGATCTCGCCGTCAATGGCGGTGGACAGCTGACGGTGCGCTACGAGAAGAACGGCTTCCTGCCGGTCCAGCGCGCCATCGTCGCACCGTGGCGCGACTACGCCTGGCTGCCCGATGTGGTGATGATTTCGCTCGACCCCGTCGTGACGACGATCAATGCGGGTGCCGCATCGATGCAGACCGCACGCGGCAGCCCGGTGAGCGACGCCGACGGCGTGCGCCGTGCCACGATGCTGTTCCCGGCAGGTACGACGGCGATGATGGTGCTCCCCAATGGCAGCACACAGCCGCTGACCACATTGAACGTGCGCGCCACCGAATATACCGTCGGCGATTCCGGCCCGAAGGCGATGCCGGCCGCGTTGCCGCCAAGCAGCGGCTACACCTACGCGGTCGAACTGAGCGTCGACGAAGCCATCGCCGCCGGGGCGGCCGAGGTCCGGTTCAGTCAAGCCGTGCCCACCTACGTGGAAAACTTCCTTGGCTTCCCGGTCGGTGGCGCGGTACCGGCGGGCTACTACGACCGGATAAAGGGCCAGTGGATCGCATCCGCCAATGGCCGCGTGATCAGGATACTGGCCGCCGCCGGTGGTGTGGCCTCGCTCGATATCGACGGCACCGGCAATGCCGCCACCGCCGGCGCACTCGCAGCCCTCGGTGTGACCGCCGATGAGCTCGCGCGTCTCGCGCAGCTTTATGCCGCCGGCCAGACACTGTGGCGCACCCCCATCACCCACTTCACGCCGTGGGACATGAACTGGCCCTACGGTCCGCCGCCTGACGCCAAATCGCCGCCCGAAAACAAGAAAAAGAAAAATCCGCCGCTCAAAAAGCCGACCAAGCGCTGTGGTTCGGTCATCGGTTGCGAGGATCAAACGCTGGGCGAGTCGATATCGATTGTCGGCACGCCGTGGCACTTGCACTACCAGAGCGAACGCACGCCGGGCCGCATCAACGAATACACGCTCGAGATTCCCGTCAGCGGGCCGACGGTGCCTTTGAGCCTGCGGCGGATGCGCGTCGAAGTGACTATCGGCGGGCGCCTACATCAGGCGACCTTTGCACCGGCACCTAATGTCAACCACGTGATCACGTGGGATGGCAAGGATGCCTATGGGCGGGGAATGCAAGGCGTGCAGCCGGTGTGGGTGCATTTGTACTACGATTACGATCCTGTTTACTATCCGGTACCGGCCGACTTTTTCGCCAGTTTTGCCCGAGCGGTTGGCACCAACGCGTTGCCGGTGACGAGGACGACAGGCGGCTACCTCACGCTCCAAACCCAGTGGCTTGACAGTGTCGGCGCATGGGGTGCCGCCCCGGCGGCCGGATTTGCCGGTTGGAACTTGAGCATGCATCACGCCTACGATCCGGTTTTCCGCAAACTGTACATGGGCGATGGCGGGGAGCGCAGCGCCGAAGCAAACGCGGTTTCACTGGCCGTGACCTCGGTTACCGGCGATACCGGTGGAGGTTTCAGTGGCGATGGCGGCCAAGTCAAGCTGGCGAGGTTCTCCACGCAGCTGGGGATGGAAACTGGTGCGGATGGCAGCATTTATGTCGCGGATCGTGGCAACAACCGCATTCGTCGCATCGCGCCGAATGGCATTGTCAGCACCATCGCGGGCGTCGGCGGTGTCCTTGCGTCTAGTGGCGACGGCGGGCCGGCGACTGCGGCGCAACTGGATAACCCGGCGCATGTGGCCGTCGGCCCGGATGGCAGTGTGTACTTCGTGGAGTTCTACCGGTCGGTGGTACGACGCATTGACGCGAGCGGCATCATTTCGACGGTCGCGGGCAACGGCACGCTCGGATTCAGCGGCGACGGCGGGCCGGCGACGATGGCACAGCTCAACGAACCCGGCGATATAAAAGTGGGACGCGACGGCAGCCTGTTCATCGCCGATGTCAACAACAGTCGCGTCCGCCGTGTCGGGCCCGATGGCATCATCACCACGGTGGCGGGCAATGGCACAGGCGTTCCGGCCGTGGTCGGGGGCCCGGCCGACGCCACCAGCATCGGATCTCCCTACGGCATCGCCCTGGGTGCCGACGGCAGCTTGTTCATCGGCAGCGACTATTACTTCATGGGCAGCGATCGCAGTTTCATTTACCGCGTGGGTGCCGATGGCATCATCAACATTCATGGCGGCAATGGGTTCCGGGCCTATGCCGGCGACGGCGGGCCGGCGTTAAGCGCCTCGTTGTCCAGCCCATTCCGCATGTTGGCGGATCGGGCGGGGCGGTTGTGGTTCATTGACCGCCTCTACGGTGGCCCATTCGCGGGATTTACCTACCGGCTGCGACGCATCGACGCCGATGGCATCATCAATACCATTGCGGGTGGCGATAGTGCCCTCGGCTTCACAGAGGGCATGCGCGCGGCCACCATGAAGTTGCCGTTCATTAGCGGGATTGCCAGCGCGCCGGACGGCAGCGTGTACTTGCAAAACGAATCCAGTATTTTACGCCTTTCGGAAATCATGCCGGGTTTTCAACCGACGGATTGGCTGTTGCCCTCGGAAGAGGGAGATGAAATTTTCCTGTTCAATGGCAGCGGCCGCCACCTCTCGACCCGCGACGCCTTGACCGGCGCGATACGTCTTCAGTTTGGCTATGACGCCGGTGGCTATCTCACCTCGATCACCGATGGTAGCGGCAACGTCACTGCCGTCGAACGAAGTGGCGCGACCGTCACCGCAATAGTGGCACCCGGCGGCCGGCGCACGACACTTAATGTCAACGCTGCCGGCTGGCTCGCGATTGCGGCCAATCCGGCGGGTCAGGCGCATACGATGACGTATTCCGCCTCGGGTCTATTGCAGACCTTCACCGACCCGCGCGGCCAGTTGCACACATTCACCTACAACGCGCTCGGGTTGCTGACGAGAGACGACAATCCGGCCGGCGGCAGCACCACACTCGTGCGCACCGAACAAGTTAATGGCCACACCGTAACTACCACCTCGACGCTTGGCCGGACGGAATCCTTTCAGGTCGAGTTGTTGCCGACGGGCGCGATGCGCCGCACGCTTACCGCCGCCAGCGGCACGAAGACGATCACCGACATCAACACCGACGGCAGTGAGCAGACTACCTACGCCGATGGCAGCACACGCACCGCGAGCTACGGCCCCGACCCGCGCTGGGGCATGCTGGCACCGGTCGTCAAAAGCGACGTGTTCTCCACCCCGGGTGGCATCACGCGCACCGTCACGGCGACGCGAAGCGCGACACTTTCCGCCCTCGGCAACCCGCTGAGTCTGACGAACCTCACTTACAACACCCGCGAAAACGGCAAACTAAGCACCCGCGTTTTCACCAGCAGCGGTAGCACCCGCACGCTCACGGAAACCAGTGCGGCCGGGCGCATTCGCACGACCTCGCTCGATGCGATGGGGCGCGTCACGCAGGTGCAGATGTCCGGGCTGGATCCGGTCGCCTACACTTACGAAGGCCGCAGCTTGATTAACACCATCACCGAGGGCAGCGGCATCAACAGCCGCACCACCACCCTCGCGTATAACGCCGCCTATGAACTCACCGGCGTCACCGATGCGTTGGGCCGCACGACGGGGTTGACCTACGACAGCGCCGGACGGCTTACGACCTCGACCCTGCCCGGTGCGCGCACGGTGACCCTTGCCTACGATGCCGCAGGCAACATCAGCGCGCTGACGCCACCGGGCCGCACTTTGCATGGCTTTACGTATTCGCCGATAGACGATACCGCCAGCTACACCCCGCCGAGCCTCGGCAGCGGTACCACGACCACGCAGTACACCTACGATACCGACCAGGCGCTGACCCGTGTCACCCGCCCGGACGGTCAACTGATCGATGTCACCTACGACGCGGCGGGACGCCCCAGTACGCTTGCGATCGCGCGCGGCTCGATCGGCTACAACTATAGCCCGACCACTGACTTGTTGATGGCGATCACCGCACCCGGTGGAAACGGCTTGAGCTACACCCGCGACAGCGAGTTATTAACCGGTGTCACGTGGAGCGGGACGGTGAGTGGTGCGATGTCCTATACCTACAATAACGATTTGCGCCCGACAGTGGAGACGATCAACGGCGCCAATAGTGTTAGCTTCACCTACGCGGCCGACGGACTGCTCGACAGCGCTGGCAGCCTCGCACTGACGCGAAACGCGCAGAATGGCCTCGTCACCGGCAGTACGCTCGGAAATCTCATCGACAGCCATGCCTACAACACGCTGGCCGAGCACAGCAGCTACAGTGCAAGCTACAACGCTGCCGCGATCTACAACGCTGTATTCACGCGCGATGCATTGGGACGTGTCACGCAAATGGTCGAGACCATCAGTGGCGTTGGCAGCACCTACGGCTACAGCTACGATGCCGCCGGGCGGCTTGCCGCGGTCAGCAAGGACGCCGTGCCCGCGAGCACCTATGCCTACGACCCCAACGGCAACCGCACCGCACGCACCGGGCCGACGTTGAGCGCCACGCATGATGCGCAGGATCGCCTCACCGGCTATGGCGGTAACACATACACCTACACCGCCGGCGGGGAATTGCAGGGCAAAGTCAATGGCGCCGCGAGCAGCGCCTACCAATACGATGCGCTCGGCAATCTGATGAGTGTCACCTTGCCGAACGCAAGCGTGATCGACTACCTGATCGACGGCCTGAATCGGCGTATCGGCAAAAAAATCAATGGCACGCTGGTGCAGGGCTTCCTGTATCAGGGATCACTACGCCCTATCGCTGAGCTCGATGGCGGCAACGCCATCGTCAGCCGCTTCGTGTATGCCACCCGCGTCAATGTGCCGGACTATCTGGTCAAGGGCGGCGTCACCTACCGCATCATCGCCGACCGGCTGGGCAGCCCGCGGCTGGTGGTGGATGTGGCCACCGGCACCGTCGCGCAGCGCCTCGATTACGACGAATTCGGACAAGTGTTGAACGATACCAATCCCGGCTTCCAGCCGTTCGGGTTTGCCGGCGGGCTGTATGACAAGGACACCAAGCTTGTGCGCTTCGGCGCGCGCGACTATAACGCGGAGACCGGAAGGTGGACGGCCAAGGATCCGATCGGATTCACGGGTGGGGACACCAATCTGTATGCATACGCCGGCAATGACCCCGTGAATTTCATTGATAGCAGCGGGCTGAAAAGTACAAAGCTTGGCGGTTGCCTGTTTGTGAGGTCGAAGGACGTCAAGGTCTTGAAGTATCCAAATGCACAAACCGGCGTGCAAGCGATGAAGGGTACATTGCAACCGGGTGATGAAGTGAAATGGCTGGGATTCGACCAGGCAACCGGGTTTGACCGCGTTGAGGTGTCGCTCCCCGACGGTAGCACTGTTCAAGGATATATCTCGCGCGGAGATGTCTTGCACCCGAATCTCTCGACAACGCCGCCGGATTTCCAAATCCGCGATGGCGGCAAGCCCATGTCAAGTCATGCGTATCCATCTAGCGGTGTGGGTACGAAAGGGTAACGCGCGGCAGCATTGTCGAGCGGCGTGGGAGAAAATGGGGTGAGACAATCCGAGAAAATGGGGAAACCTCAGGTTAAGGCACTATTTTCCCCGGCCAAGAACATTACCAACCACTGACAGTGCCGCGCCTACCTTTTGGGCAAACCGTCTCAAGCCCTCTGCGGCCGCTGCACCTTCTCATGAGCCACCAGCAACCGCCGGTGCATCTCACTTCCTTCCATATTCGCGCCCAGCGTATTCAAGCCGAAGAACCGCTCCTCCCGATTGACCAGCGCTTTCGCCTGACGAAGTGCTTCGGCGCCGAACAGCAATTGCAGGCTGGCTTGGTACTTCCCACCATCTTCAAGCTGCAACAGATTCTCAACGCAGCGATAGACACGTGCACGCGCCTCACCCAGTCGGCCAAACTGGCTGATCCACATGCAGCCATCCAGCGCGGCAACTTTGTCACTCCGGCACGCTGTACAAGGCTCGCCGCGGTTCGACGGGTTGCCTCGAGCTCTGCATCGCGCAGCGCCAGGCTGGCCGACGCTGCCAACTACCGTATCGCGCAGGGACCGCGTGCGGGGCAAAAGGTGCTGAGCCTGCAACTGGCACCGCGCCATCTGGCGCGAGGTGGTGAATCCTCGGCGCTGTGCGTCAACGCGCATGGATTCAGCCTGCATGCAGACGTACGCATTGCGGCCGATGACCGGCAGGGGCTCGAACAACTGTGCCGCTATCTCACCCGCCCGGCGATCTCCAACGAGCGGCTCAGTGTCAACCGCGCCGGGCAGGTGGTGCTGAAGCTCAAGACGGCGTGGCGAGACGGTACCAGCCACCATGTGATGGAGCCGATGGAATTCATGCAGCGCCTGGCTGTACTGGTGCCCCGACCGAGACTGCACCTGATCCGCTTTCATGGGGTGCTGGCACCGAATGCGAAACTGCGCAAGGCGGTGGTGCCATTACCGCCGACGCAGAGCGCACCGGCACACGCTAACGATTGCGCCCACGTGCTAGCCGGGAGTGCGAAGGGGCGCATGCGTTGGGCGCAATTGTTGAAGCGTGTGTTCGATATCGACATCGAGCATTGCCCGCACTGTGGTGGGCAACTGAAGCTGATCGCAGCCATCGAAGAGCAAACCGCTATCGCCCGCATCCTCACCCATCTGGGGCTGGCCGCGCGGCCGCCACCGCGCGCACCGGCGGTGCGGTTGGATCTGTTTGAGGCGGCGCGAGGAGTGAATCCGGACTAGATTTTGAGAGGGCTGGGGCGGCGTTCGGCCCGAGCCCACGCAAGTGCACGCAAAGGGTCATAAAGAGTCGACTGACGTCGGGCGATTTCAAGAAAATGGTGAGGTTTGAGCCGATAGGTAGCGGACATACGCGCGTTTAACCGCTCGTGCGTCAGCGGCTACGTTGAGGATTCTTAAAAAGGGCTTTTGAAATTCCTATACCCCGTTGCTGCCTCAAAGGTATCGACCTCTTTTGTGGCAATATTCGAAGTAGTTAGGCGCGCACATATTCCGAGCGTTTGAATGTTCTCCGCGGTAGACTCAAGCATTGTCGAGCCTCCGCAGCCACTTTGAGTCTGCGAGCCGGAGCAATGCTGGCGCTCCACTGTTTGTTGCTTAGTATTCAATGCATAAAAGCCCCCACCAACTCAAGGACTATCGCCATGAACAACCAAGCACAAAAGCCTTGCATCATTGCCTCGCGACCCATGCGCCATGCGATCTTGATCGCACTCTATGGTGCCGTTACGATTCCCGGCGCATTCGCACAGACTGCGCCAACAACGCCGAAAAAAGACGAACTCGCCGTAGTGGAGACAGTCACCGTGGTCGGCTCGCGACGCGTCAATGGTTCCTCGACCGACACGCCGGTCCCCGTCGATTTCATCCCGATGACCAAGGTGGCAGAGCAAGGCGGCCAGTTTGATCTGGCGCAATCGCTCCAATATATTTCCCCCTCCTTCAATTCGACGCGCCAGACCGGCGCTGATGGTGCCGACCTTATTGATTCTGCTGCGCTCCGCGGCCTCGGGTCGGATCAAACCCTGGTGCTGGTCAATGGCAAACGCCGTCATACCGTATCGCTTGTGAATCTGTTCGGCGCACGCAATCGCGGCAACACCGGTACTGACATGAATTCGATTCCGCTGTTGGCCATCGAGAACGTGCAGGTGCTTCGCGACGGTGCTGCCGCGCAATACGGTTCGGACGCGATTGCCGGTGTGATCGATATCGGGCTCAAAAAGCGGCTCGGCTGCGAAGCGGTGTTCGGCTACAGCCAGTATTCGGCCGGTGATGGCAAGAACTACCTCTCGTCCGGCTATTGCGGATTGCGGATTGGCGACAAAGGCGTGGTGGCGATTACGGCCGAGTATCTCGACCGCGGTCGCTCCAATCGCGCGGAGGCCGGTAACCCGCGCATCATCGGCGACACCCAGTCGCAAAACGGCAGCATCTACGTTAATGGCGAAGTCCCTACCAGCGGCACCGGCAAATTCTATTTCACACTTGGCACCCAGGTCCGCGAGGCCTCGTCTGCAGCATTCGCGCGTGGTGGTATCGGCTCTGACGATATTCCGTCGCGCAACTCCGCCGCCATGTATCCGAACGGCTTTGTGCCATTCATCGACGGCGACATCGATGACCGCTACATGACGGTCGGCCACAAGGGGCAATACGGCGAATGGAATGCCGATCTCTCGCAAACCTACGGATACAATCGGCTGCGCTACAACATTAACAACACCATCAATGCCTCGATCGCCAACAGGAACCTGCTGAGCGGCGGCAGAGGCATTAGCGCAACGGCCTTTGACGCGGGTGGCTTCTCATTTGGACAACTGACGACCAACTTCGACATGAGCCGTTTCTATCCCGGCGTCGCCCAGGGCATGAATCTCGCCTTTGGTGCCGAATACCGCAAAGAGAACTACCAAATCAACGCAGGGGAAAGCGGCTCATATATCGATGCTGACGGGGTCGGTTTCGGCGGCAATGCGGGCAGCCAGGGATTCCCCGGCTTTCAGCCTGCCGACCAGACCGATCGTAGCCGCAACAGCGTCGCCGCTTACGTAGATGTCGAAACTGATCTATCCGCAAAGTTCAAAACGCAGGCAGCGCTGCGCGTGGAAAAGTTTAGCGATTTTGGCTCGACGATTACCGGTAAGCTGGCCGCGAGCTACAAATTCGACCAGCAATTGCTGTTACGCGGCTCAGGCAGCACCGGCTTCCGCGCACCCTCGCTGCAGCAGGTTTATTTTTCCTCCACGTTCACCGATTTCATCAGCGGCGTGCCGCTCGATGTGGTGCTCGCACCCAATGGCGGCACCATCGCCAACGCCGCTCGTATACCTAAGCTCAAGGAAGAAAAATCCAAGAGCTTTACGGTCGGCTTGACCTTTACCCCGTCAACGGCATTGGCCATCACGGCTGACTTGTATCGGATCGATATCGATGACCGAATCGTGCTGTCAGGCCGATTTGATGGCGATAATTTTCCAGCGCTGGGCTCGATCCTTTCCGGGCTCGGCGTTGGACAGGCACAGTTTTTCGTCAACTCAGTCAACACGCGCACGCAGGGCCTGGACCTCACCGCGTCACACAGGGCTGACCTCTGGTCAGGCAAACTATCAACCTTTCTCGCCGTAAACGTCAGTAAGACCGAAGTCACCGGTATCAAGGCGCCGAGCTCATTGGCCGGATTCGAAGATGTGCTGCTCTCCGAGCGCGAGCGCTTGTTCATCGAGCAAGGCGGTCCGCGTGCCAAAGCGACACTCGGGTTTGATTACATCACCGGACAACTGGAAACCGACTTCAAGATCATCTATTTCGGCTCACAGACGCTAGGTACTTTTTCAGGAACGGCCAATGGTGTAGCCAACGCCCGGTACGAGCCCAAGACATCGGCTGACCTGAGCCTCACGTACAGCTTCGACAAAACCACGAAGCTCACCGTCGGCGGCACCAATATTTTCAACGTCAAACCAAGCAAGCAGGATCCGAATGAAACCGACAACGGCTTCATCTACGACAGCGTGCAGTTCGGCTTGAATGGCGCGTCCTATTTCGTTCGGCTCTGGAAAAAGTTCTGATCCGAAGTGACCGTTACCGTCGCTGCGCCCCAACACGCCCCAACAGTTACATCCCCACAAGACACCAAAAATGAAGATAAATGGGGTGATAATTGCCTCAGACACCATTTAATTTATCGACCCATGCGACCTATGCGACCCATGAGGAATCAACGGACTCACGTGAGTTGTTTTCAAAACAAATAACGCTGATCCTTTCAGCTCTCTACAAACGCGCGCAAAGGGTGATACAGAGCCGACCGACGTCGGGCGATTTCAAGAAAACAAGAAAATGGTGAGTTTTCAGCCGATAGGTCGCGGAGGGACGCGCGTTTTACCGCTCGTGCGTCATCGGCTACATTGAGGATTCTTGAAAAGGGCGTTTGAAATTTCTGTATCCTGCGAGATGAATAGCGAGTGCATCGCTCGACGGCGTGGAAGGCGCTTAGAGTGCTTTTTCAAGCTGCTAGATATCCACGAGAAGTGAATGGCAAGTCATTGCGATGCCGTCAACTGACTCTACCAAATTCGCCGATCAACCCTTACCGCGTCCACGCTCGCACGCCAGTGGGAAGCCGGTGTTTGTGGTCGCGGCAAATGTAGACGAATTGCCGGGCCGTATCGTGCCCAGGGGGTCGCATACTGGCCGCTTCTTCTTCGGTCCGAAGGAAAGCGCGGCCACTACAATTACACACGACGCAACGACCAGGAACATAGCGAATGAAAAGCAACTGCACCACAAAGGCGATGCACACTGCGCTGCCCATTGTCAGGAAGGTCCAGTATAGGAAAACGTCTTCGAGGCCAACGCCAGCGCCATCATGGAGAACGCGATAAATCGCGTTCCAGAACTTGGGTAGCACACTATCCATCGTCAAAGTAACAAATAACACTACCGCGACCGGCACGAGACGCGCGCACACGATGTGCACTCCCGGCGACAAAGTGGGGTAAAACGGCGCAAGAATCGGGTATCTCACGACCAGTTGATGGCGCGCGCCATCCGGAATAAATGGCGTCTGTCGCGACCACATCATCTGCCAGCCAGGCGATGGCGTATCGGCAATCTCACAATCTTGATTTTTGTCCAAGCTATTTGTTCCTTTGAGCAAGTAATGGCAAGTGCGGAAGCCCACGGATTGATTGAATTACCTCTGTACTAATAAAGATAAATGGGTTCAGTGTCGGCGACCCTGAATTGCGCCTCCGGATCCTCTGTATCGAGAGTGAATATCTCCTGATAATCGCTGAAATACGTCGACTCGTAGCAGGTCTGGGTGAATGCATTTCCGCGTTCGTTCAAGTCATCCGAAGGCAGCTTTCCATCGCACCGTTCAACGAGCAGGGTGCGCCCGCTCGAAGTTCGTTGCCTCGCCGGCTCAGCATGGACGGTGAGCCGATTAGACACCATTGCGCTATTCACGATCGAGGCGAGATAGAAGCCGAGATGTGTTCTGCACACTTCGTCAGCGTCGGCAAACTCAGTCTCGCAATCCAATAGATAGATTTCAGCGTCGTCGTATTTCATTTGAGATGTGGGCGTGTAAGACAAGAAGTCTAAGCAAGATCTGGCGCGATTGCTGGAAATCTCGCGTGTGTTGGTGGGACATGATTGCTAAACATATTGTTTCAGCGATCTTGAATGTATCCGAAGACATGCGGGCGGTCAAACGCGCGTCGGCCTGCTGGAAGCTTGCCGTTTTCGTAGGCGCTTTGGGGCCAGTCTGAGCCCATTTGTCCCCATTTGTCCCCGCTATTGCCTCATCTCCCCCTCCTCATTCAACCTAAAATGCGTCAAGTCGAACGCGAATCCGCCTAAATAGCCTGGAACCCTCTCCAAGAGTAGGGTTTGTCTTTTGAGGCGAAGCACAGTCAACCTTGCGCAGAGGAAACGCATGGGAGCGCAATGAGCTCCACCATCAAATCTTTATCCGTATTTCCCGAACTTTGGATACTTACGCGACCAGAGGTGCGAATGGGAGCCTCTGCTAGAATCAAGCGGTCGATTCTGCCCACGTTCATCTGCCCACAGCCGCCCACATGCAACCCTGTCCATGAGTGAAATTGCCGAAGCATTGCAAACGCTGGACCGAATTTCGGCCACCGATCTGGACGAGGCGTTTTCCGCGAACTACCCGGACCTGAAGCGGATCGCGCACGCGCGGATCTCGCGCACGGGATTGCAGGGCAGCCTGCAAACCACGGCGTTAGTGCACGATTGCTATCTGAAGCTGACGACAGGCGGTGCGCGAACATTCGAGAGCCGCCTGCAGTTTCTTTCCTATGCCTCTCGCACGGTGCGCAGTATCGTGCTCGACATCATCCGCAAAGAGCGCGCGCAACGGCGCGGCGGTGACCACGCAATCGTCACCCTCGACACAGCCAGCGGCGCGGCGGTGCCCGAGAATCTCGATATCGAAACAGTCAACAGCGCGCTCGATGCGCTTGTCAAGATCGACCCTGCACTGGCCAAACTGGTCGAGATGCGTTTCTTTGGCGGGCTCACCGAATCTGAGCTCGCCGAGGCGCTGGGCGTGTCCGTGCGGACGGTGCAGCGCGAGTGGAACGTGGCGCGCGCCTTGCTGATGACCTTGATTGATCCGTGAACACTTAGCGTTAACTCTCGTGTGGCGGGCTTTGGCCGGAAAAAGCGTATAGGGTCTTAATCATGCAGATCGACCGCGAAATCTGGCTGAAGGTCCAACCCCACCTCAGCACCGCCCTGTCCCTCGACGCAACCGCGCGCGCGACCTGGCTGGCGGAAGTGGACACGCGCGAGCCCGCGCTGGCGCCGCTGCTCAGGCGATTGATCGACAACCACGAAAAAGTGATTCGCCAGGCCGGCCTTGAGACCATTCCCAGACTCGCCCCGCCGCCCCCGGCGGTGAGCCCATTCTCCGCGGGCCAGGTTATCGGTCCATTCCAGCTCGTCAGTCTGCTGGGGCGTGGCGGCATGGGTGAGGTATGGCGCGCCGCGCAGACGGGCGGGCACATTGATCGCGAAATTGCGCTTAAGCTCCCCATCAACGTCACCCACGGCACAGTCACCGCCGCGCGATTCCTGCGCGAGCGCAGCATCCTCGCCTCGCTGAGCCATCCCAACATCGCGCGACTAATCGATGCCGGGATCAGCAAGATCGATGGCAGCGGTGATCAGCCCTGGATGGCGATGGACCTGGTCACGGGCGCCCCGCTTCTTCAAAATCTCTCTGGCAGAACAACGAACGCCGAAACGCGGATCAGATTGTTTCGCCAGATTCTTGCCGCCGTGGCTCACGCCCATCAGCACTTGGTGGTGCACCGCGATCTCAAGCCCGCCAACATCCTCGTCGATGCCGACGGCGCGGTGAAACTCCTCGACTTCGGCATCGCCAAACTGATCGATGAAACCTCGCCAACGAACCAGACCGAGCTCACGCAGGTTGGCGGCCGAGCGCTGACGCTGCGTTACGCTGCACCCGAGCAGATTACTGGCGCAGCGATCAGCACGACCACCGACGTCTGGGCGCTCGGCTTGATCCTCTTCGAAATGTTGACCGGCCAGCCCGCTTACCGGGCGGTTCGCGAAGGGCGGCCGTTCACCGAATCGGTGATCACCACCGAAGATATCCAGCTCCCTTCGGCCTTAAAACCCGTTCCCGCGCGCGACAACATGCCCGCCGGCATTTCCACTGACGCGCTCACCGGCGATCTGGATTCCATCGTCCTGAAGGCACTGCGGCAAAACCCGAGAGAACGCTACCCAAGTGTCGAAGCGTTCGATGCCGACCTTGCCGCTTACCTTCAGCGGCGCCCGGTCTCGGCGCGCGAAGGCAATCGCCGCTATCTGCTCGGCCGATTCGTTGCGCGGCATCGCGTGTTGATTGGTGCTGGCGCGGCGGTGGTCATTGCATTGGCAACCGGATTGGGCGTGGCCGAGACGCAGCGGCGGCAGGCTGTCGCGGAAAAGGCGCGCGCGGCGGCACATTTTGCCAACGTGCGCGGCTTGGCCAACAGTCTCATCTTTGACGTCCACGACCGCATCGAGAACCTACCGGGGGCGACGGACGCCAAGAAGACGTTGCTCGAGCAGGCAGAAAAGTATTTATCCGTGTTGGCCAAAGAATCGGGGCAGGATCCCGACCTGCAGCGCGAACTCGCAGCAGCCTACCTGAGGCTTGGAAATATCCGTGGCCAGCGCTACGCCCAAAATATCGGCGACCAGGAGGGCGCACTGATTGACTATGACCACGCGTTGGCGCTGCTCCCGCGCGAACCGGGAAAGATCGACGCGAGCAATCTGGCCGCGGAAGACCTTATCGTGTCTCTGCTCCGCAAGCGCAGTAACGTTCTTGCCGAGCTCAACCGGAACGACGCGGGTGCGGTTGCAGCGCGGGAGGGCATGGAACGCGCGAAGCTGCTCGCAACGGGAGCTGAGGCGACACCCGAGCGGAGATTGAGCTACGCGACCATGCTGATCGAACATGGCAAGTTCGCGGCTGGCACGGATTACGAGAAATTGCGGTTGGCGAGTTTTGATGAGGCTCTGGCGGTAATGCAGGACGTTAAAGCCCGGCTGCGTGCCGATGCGCCGGAAGCATTGCGGGAGCGGTTGAATGCGGACATCGCCTGGCATTCATCGAACATGGGCCATACGCTGCGGCATAAGGCCGACGCAGCAAACAAACGCGTGGCCATTGAACATTTTGAGCGTGCCTTGGCGATCCACATGGCGTTCTTAAAACAGCATCCGATGGATGCGTCGCGACAGCGGAGCGTGGTTGCCATGCGGACCTTTATCGGATTGACGCAATCGCAACTGGGAAACCATGAGGCTGCGCAGATCAACCTCGTCGCTGCAGTGGAGATGACAGAATCGCTTGCGCTGGCCGACGCCACTAACGCACAGGCAGTGAAGGACACGGCTTCCGTATTGGGGATGGCCGCGGACGTCGCCCTTCGGGCAAACCGCGCCGACGAGGCGATTCAACAGGTCGCCAGGGCCCGCACGCACTACGCGCGCTTGCCGGAAAAAATGGCAGGCCTGCGCGTCGTCAAAACCGGCCTCGTCAGACTCGGCCTGACGCTGGCAGAGGCGCATCTTGCACAATCGGCGGCCGCAGCGTCGACAGGAGTCCGCGACCGCCACATCGCAAGCGCGCTCTCGGCGCATCGCGATGCGCAGGCGCGATTGGCGGCGCTCATAAAGGAGGGGATCGTTGAAAACGAGGAAACAGCGCACGCCGAACGCATTGCCGCGCAATTAGAAAAAGTAAGCGCCAAGCGGTAGCCCGGCATCGCGCTCGCCCCTGGTGCCGCGCACCGGAGGCACGAGTGCGAGTCCGTCCGGGTGCTGCGCGGACTTGGGGAGCGCTCCCCCCGGCGAGGAGGTCCCGCCCGACGCGAGGAAGCTCGCGTTAACCATCTGGCTCCCGCTCTCCCGCGACTTTGGCGGGTTCCCGCCAAAAACCGCGTATTGACAGGCAGAACGGCTGCGAAACTTTGCGGCGGGAGTTCGCCACGACGCGCCGGCAACGCCCGCAAAGCAGCGCAGCCTTCAGGTCACACCCTGTACTGCAATGCACGCGCCCCGAAACCGGAGTCCAACATGCATCGATTGTTCCGCAAAGTTTCCATCGTCTTCTTTGGCATCGCCATCTCGCTGGCTACACTCCCGGCATTGGCCGCGCAGCCGCAGACGATCAACTATCAGGGCTTTCTCACCAACGCCGGCGGCACGCCAGTCAGCAGTGCGGTCGTGATGACGTTCAAGCTCTACAGCACGGCCAGCGGCGGTGCGGCGCTCTATACCGAGGTGCAGCCTTCGGTCGCGGTTAGCAACGGCACCTTCAGTGCGGTGATCGGATCGGTGACACCGATCACGCTGGCGTTCGACGTGCCGTATTGGCTCACGGTCGCCATCAACACCGATGGTGAGATGAGCCCGCGCCAGCCCTTGTCGAGCAGCCCGTATGCCTTTCGCGCGGCGACGCTCGATGGCGGCGCTACTCTCGCCGGTTCGCAGATCAGCGGATCGATCACGACAGCGACGATCCCGGTGGCAAATGTTATCGGGGCAGTGGCCGGGCCTGCGGGGCCGGCAGGGCCGCAGGGGCCGATTGGACTCACCGGGCCAGCGGGCTCCACAGGCGCAGGTGGTTCACCTGGACCCGCCGGACCGACTGGACCTCAAGGGCCGATCGGTTTGACCGGGCCAGCCGGGGCAGTGGGCGCGACAGGTCCCACCGGCGCGCAAGGCCCGATCGGCTTGACAGGACTGGCGGGACCCGCAGGCGCGACCGGGGCAACGGGACCCGCAGGGCCCAACAACATCACCGGCAATCTGACGATGGTGGATTCGACGACATCTTCGGGCAACATTCTGAAGGGGAGTAGCCGCTTCATTCACAACTTCGGCATCAACAATACTTTCATCGGTCAAGACGCAGGCAACTGGACGATGACCGGCCTCGGCAACACCGTTAGCGGCGCGTTTGCGCTCTCCAGCAACACGACCGGTTTCGGTAACACCGTCAGCGGCGAGATCGCGCTCTTCGGCAACACGACCGGTTGGGGTAACACCGCCAACGGCGAGAACGCGCTCCGAAACAACACGACTGGTAACTACAACATCGCCTTTGGAAGCTACGCAGGCTCGGCCCTCACAACTGGCAACTTGAATATCGCTATCGGGAACATTGGCGTTGCCGGGGAGGCGAACACAACGCGGATCGGCACCGACGGTGACCAGTCGCGCGCTTTCATCGCCGGCATTCGTGGCGTGACCCCGGGTGCTGCAGATGGCCTGCCTGTCATCATCGACAGCAACGGGCAACTGGGCACAGGCGTCAGTAACAGCGGCACGGTCACCAGCGTCGCCACCGGCGCAGGATTGACCGGTGGGCCGATCACGTCGGTGGGGAGCATCGGTCTTGCTACAACCAATCTGCTGCCGACCACGGCCTGTGCGGCCAATCAGATTCCGAAATGGAACGGCAGTGCGTGGACGTGTTCCGTGGACGCCAACAGCGTGCCGGCGGCGGCATGTACCGGGGGC
Organism: Betaproteobacteria bacterium; assembly: GCA_031414995.1. GTDB lineage: Bacteria > Pseudomonadota > Gammaproteobacteria > Burkholderiales > Usitatibacteraceae > UKL13-2. The sequence continues at coordinate 786 of JANOQY010000225.1, read as the reverse complement.
AGCTTCCTGCAATGGAACGGGACGGACTGGCAGTGCACCACGCCAAGCGGCAGTTCCGGCACGGTCACCAGCGTCGCCACCGGCGCGGGACTGACCGGCGGGCCGATCAGCACAACAGGCACGATCAACCTCTCATCCACCAACCTGCTGCCGACCACAGCTTGCGCAACCAGCCAGATTCCGAAATGGAACGGCACCGCGTGGGCTTGCGCGGCGGATGCCGACACCAATTCCGGCGGCACGGTCACCAGCATCACCGCCGGTGCGGGCTTGAGCGGCGGGACGATTACCGGCAGCGGCACGATTGCGATTGATCCTAATTCGGCCACGCTGTCGGGGAGCTACCTGAAGCAGGGCGGCAACGCCTTCAATACACCAGCGGTGTTGGGGACGACGGACAATCAGCCGCTGGAACTGCGCGTCAGCGGCCGGCGCGTTCTGCGCCTTGAGCCGGACAACAATGGAGACAACATCATCGGTGGCCACCAGAACAACACCGTTTCCGCGGGAGTGGCCGGCGCAACCATCGCCGGTGGCGGCTTCAACTTCGGCGAACAAAACCGCGTTACCGACAACTTCGGGACGATCGGCGGAGGGAAGAGCAATCGTGCCGGCAATGATACCGGGACCACGAACGACGGACAATTTGCGACGGTTGCCGGTGGGCAGGGCAATGTTGCCGGCGGTGCACATTCCAGCGTCGGTGGGGGATCCTCTAACCAGGCAACCGGTACCGGTTCGAGGGTCGGGGGCGGACAATCCAATACCGCCAGCGGCCTCGCTGCC
>JANOQY010000224.1:0-7282 GCA_031414995.1 Betaproteobacteria bacterium | reverse complement strand
GGTCGTCGATATCATTCGTGAATTAAAAGAATACGGCATGACCGTGCATGTGCACGACCCGCATGGTGAATCCGCAGAGGCCGAACATGAATACGGCATCTCACTGACAGCATGGGACAAGATGCCTGCCGCAGATGCGCTTGTACTCGCGGTCGCGCACAAAGAATATTTGGCGATGCCGCTCGACAGTCTGCTGTCAAAAGCCGTGCCGAACGGCTGCGTGATTGATGTCAAGTCGGCACTTGATCGCACGACCGTTGCCGCCAAAGGATTTACGTTGTGGAGATTGTGATTTTATTGGGATAAATAAAACGCACATCAATGTTTGATCCCTAATTTTCCTGAGGGAGTACCGCTAGTTGGCGTTCTGCGTAATGATCTGCTGGGGAGGTTATTTATGGAAAATTATCCGTGGTCTGTCCCCCCTTGTTCTGTAAGGGGGCGGTTACCGATTAATTGACCAATTCTTCTGGGATGAATATGAAACAAGAGCGTACTGCATCTGCCAGACAATCACCAATACGCCGACTCTTGGAGGCGCCATATCTAAATGGCTGGGGATTTATTGTCGGCGCGATAAGTCTTATCTTTGCGGGATTCACATACTGGGATGGACAAGTGGCTCCAAATCTTGTTACTCAGATCAACCCGTTTCGAGCAACATTCATCTCGTCAGAAGGGATAAATAGTTTTAAGGTCTACAAAGACGAGCGAAAAATTGAAGGCCCTATTTCGGCAGCGCAACTCGTTGTTTGGAATGCCGGCAGGCAACCAATTAAGCAGTCGGACATACTTGAACCAATAAGAATCCATACATCATCAGGTTCGCGCATACACAGCGTGCAAATTCAGAGTGTCGTTCGTTCAGTATCGGGAATTTCAGCAGCTCCCGACGCGACTGGAGTCGGTGTCGAAGTGACCTTTCGAATATTGGAACAAGGTGATGGTGCCTTGCTTCAAATTATTTACGAAGGCGACGAAAATGTCACCTTCAACGTTACAGGATCTGTCGTTGGGCAACGTAGTTTGGACGCAATCACAGCACCGAAACCCAAAGAGAAGACAAATCTAGGTCGACCACACAAAGCACTCGTATTCTCTTTTGTAACGATTTGGATAGTCATGATCTTAGCCTTTCTCAGATATCCGATGATTTCTTGGCTATCGGATTCCTTGGCAAGGCTTCACACTAGCCGTGTGAATCATATTGGGGTGACATCGGCTATTTTCGGCCTCATTGGAAATATCGGTTTTGTTCTGTTAATGCTCGTGATACTAGGTTTCATGGGCTACTCGTTAATCAACGAGGTACTCGCTCCCCAACCGCCACTAGGATTTGCCAAAAACTAGCCCGTGGGTCGAAACAATGATGCTCAGACACTATTTTCACGACCTATTCTCTAATTGAACAATAATCAGAAATTTAGTATTGGAGTTTTCATGGCAATAATGGCCGCATTAATTGGGGCAATTGCGTAACAATCGGGGACAGACCACGTTTTTTCACTGACTAAACGAGCAATAAACTGTAAAACTCTAGCACTGGCGCGTTCCTTAAGCCATTATCGGTCTAGAAGCCGCACCAGTATTTGAGTTTTGCTCTCCTTGTTCCCCCGCGCAGTCAGACCCACACATGTTCCTCGCGAGAATCAAATGGGTAAGGCTCACATTTTCTTCGCGACTTCATCCATAAAGTGAGTCCGCGCCAAGCGCGCAAAAAAAACGCCGCGGGCCTTCACCCGCGGCGCCATTGAGCAATATCAGCCTAGAACGTCTTGCGAACCGTCACCCCAATAGTCCGCGGCTGATTGGTCGCAAACCCGAGCCGTGCGCGACCACCCCGTTCCCGGTCGAAGGAGAGCAACGCCTTCTCGTCGGTGACGTTGTTGACGTAGACGATCGCCGAGAGTCCGCGCTCAAAGTCCATCCCTGCGCTGAGGTTGACCACGTTGTATTTGGGCAGTTCGAGATTGACCGTTGTCGCCGCAGTCGCCGGGGCACCCTGGAAAGCCAGTCCGTGCACAAAGGTGCGCGGGTTGTTCTCCTGGTCAGAGGGCTGCGTGAAGCGGCTGCCCACGTGTTGTACCGAGCCAGTGATATAGGACTCGCGTCCGGCGAGACTGAAGTTGTACGTAAAGCTGGCCGTGAACGCAAGCTTCGGCACGGATGGCAGGCGGTTGCCTTCGCGAATGCCACCGAGCACGGCCCCGGAGCCGTCCCGGACGGTCGTATCGAACTCCGCATTCACTGCGGCACCTGACAACGCCAACTCAAGGCCGTCGGTCGGCCTCGCTTGTTCGGTAATTTTCAACGTGCAAGCAATGTAGGCGATATCGCCGGAACTGGTTTGGCTTTGGCGATTGTCAAGCGCGCTGCTGATAGGCATCGCGGGACATTTTCGGTAAAAAGTCAGCCTGGAAAAGGCAGCATTTTCACGGTGACTATTCCGCAGGATTGACGACCCTATGCCGGCGTTGTAGTCGCGCCTGGCAGGAACGGCCTACCCGTGCGGGTACAATCATGAACGTCAAACTGGGAATCTAGGATTGAGGGAGCGTACAGGCTGAACGCAAGCCGCGCCCGATGGTGACGCTCGAATTGCGCCACGCGTTTTTTTGCTTAATTTCGGGAGTCTTGCGAAAACAACCGCCTCGCCACTGCTTCAATCGATGTGGGCGTCAGCCCGAACATGTTGATCACCCCATCCATCGGGATCACCGCTTCATACATCTCCGTTGAATACATTAAACCCCAAGTGGCGGGCGGAATCGGCAGTGGCGACCCGACCGGTACGTAGATGATTGTCAATTCTTGCCCGATAACTTTTGCAACACGTTGAACGACCTCTGTCCATGTCACCGCTTCTGCGCCGCCGATCGCGATACGCTGATTGAAAGCAGCCGGATTATCGACGGTAGCAAGCGCGACGGAAACAACGTCAGCCATGCTGACGAATGAATGGTGCTGGTCGCCGCGGCCAACCAATGTCACAGGTTGTCCGCTTTGTAGCGCGCTACCAATCACCATGCCGAACCACACTTCCATAAATACATGCGGCGCAAGGATGGTATAAATCATTCCGCTGCGTACAAGGGCCTGCTCCGTGCGGCCCTTGTACGAAACGAAGGGGATCGGGCTATTGGCGTCGGCGGTGAAGAGGGACGTAAATATGAAATGATTCACCCGTGCGGCGGCCGCCGCATCGATCAGATTTTGGTTTCCCACGAGATCGACGCTCTCAAACGTATCTTTTCCGTCTCCGAGCCCGGCGCGTTGCGCAGCGTTCGCTGTAGTGATTACAGTCGTCACCCCGCTAACGGCGCGTGCCAGCGTAGCCATGTCCTTCAAATCACCCTCCACCGGCTCTGCACCTGCTTCGATGAGCGAGGTCACGGCCGGATTCCCGCGCGTCAATACTCGTACCTTCCTGCCTTGGGCGAGCAGACCTCGCACGACCATTCCACCGAGTAAACCGCTAGCACCGACGACGAGAATCATGGCATCTCCTTAAATTGAATTGTCTGGCGAAAACTATAGGTAGTTGTGATGTTCCGCAATAGACAGCACCTCACCAATGCGGAGTTGTATAACTTCCGCTTCTTGCGCCCTACTGGCGGAAATCACCGCTGCAATTGCCGCCTCAACAGGCGGTGCGAATCGCTGCAATCCCGCCATGGTCTCTTCCAGCAGTTCTACCGATTCGACCGTTTCGCCGCGGTGATGGAGAGCGGCGACCAGCGGTAACGTAACCGCCCAGCACACCGGCATGGGTGGTGCGAGCAATTTCAATCCCGCGCGTGCCGCCGTTTCTGCCGCCGCAAACTTGCCTCGTTGCAGCTCGACCCATGCAAGGTTTCCGTATGCCATGCCCACGTAAGTCGGCATGTCCGCGTTTGCCGCCAAAACCATCGTGCGCTCCGCATAAGCCTGCGCCTGCTCGACGTTTCGCAAGCGCCGATACGTCAGCGCGACATAGTTCACGCCCATCACCAGCCGTTCCGCATCGCCGCAGCGTTCTGCGAGTGGGAGCATCTCCAGCAGTTGAGACAAGCTGGTGTCGAGTTCGTCCCGCCAAAGGTGGATAAATGCGCTGCCGAACTGGGCATAGCAAAGGTCAACCTGCGTCGCCCCCTGCTTTGCTGCCGCGATCGCTTGGTCAGCGAGCAGCACGACATGCTCATCGGGCTGGTACCAGCGACAGCGACTGAGTTCGTAAAGTGCACGGCTACGATAATACTTGCAGCGTTGGGTCGCGGTAGCATAGCGGTTAACGCTTGGCTCGAGCCGATCTACCAGCTCCCGCATCAGTTCTTCGCCCTGAAAGAACCAATACATGAACCACAGTCGTTCCAGACCGATCTCGATGAACTCATCCCACCAATCAGCTTGATGTTCCTTGTCTTCTTCTCCCAATGATTCTTGCGCCGCCGTGAGGAAGCGTTCGGCTTCAGCTTTGTGGCGGTTGAGGATCCACGCATTCGCCATCAAACGGTTAAGCCGGGCTCGCGCAATCGGATCTCGGTCAGCCAGAACATCGAGGCCTCGTTGAAACAGAATTCGCGCCTCATCCCGCTGACCCGTCAAGACGAGCATACTGCCCAGACTCTCGTAAATACTTGTCAATACGCCGGATTGAGACGCGGGCTCGACGTGATTGGCGCGTTCGACCTGCTCCAGGGCGCTGGTATAGAAAGAAATTGCTTCGGCATTGGCATATGTTTTCTTCGCCTGCTCCGCAGCCCGCAGCAAATGCGGTATTGCCTTATGGGGCATGTCTGCGTTTTTGTAGTGCGCACCAAGCGTGGGTGCCAACTTATCAAGTTCGTCAGGGAACAGCACTTCGATGGCTTCGGCCGTTGAGCGGTGCAAGCGTCTGCGCTGCTCCAGTAGCAAAGTACTGTAGGCGACATCGTGGGTGGCAGCGTGCTTGAAGATATAGTCGACGCCGTCCCCGTGGCAGATCAATTCGCGCTCCAGCAAACTCGATAAAGGTGTATCGATCGAGCCTGCCTTCTCGACTTCTTTTTTGTACAGGTGTGCCAGTACCGGGCGCTGAAACAGCCGTCCTATCACGGCCGCTGTTTGCAGAGTTTGTTTGTCGCGCGTCGGCAGACGATCTATCCGGGCAGCAATAACACCCTGTAGCGTGGGTGGAATATCGACGGCGCGCAACGCCTCAAATTGTTCGGTCATTTGAATGACGTCGCCTTCGATGAGCATCATGCCCGCGTCAATCAGGGACCGAATGATTTCTTCAATAAAAAAGGCGTTTCCCTCGGCCTTATCGAGAATCAATTGTCGGGCTGCGCCGGGCAATTGTTTCACCTTGAGCAGATTGTCCAACAGGGATTCACTATCGGCAGGTGATAGAGGTACGAGCCGAAATACCTCGAAGCGATCAGCAAATTTTGTAGCGGCACTATTGATGATACTGAGTGCCGGGTTTTCATCGCCCCGCAATGCAAGCAAGAGCAGTAATGGCACTTCATCCGTAAGCGGCAGCAGCAAGTCAAGCAGCGCCAGAGACGATGGATCCGCCCAATGCAAATCTTCCCAGACCATCACCAGTGGGCTGTTGTGAGCGCGAGCACGAATAAAGGTCGTGTAGGCATTCAGCATTCTCGACCGTAGCCCCTGCGGGGTGACGCCTTCAAGGGTCGCCGTTGCCCGCGCCGAGGGCAGATCGAGGAGCCTTGCGAGCGTGATATATACGTCGGGGGCATCAACCGTATCGGGCAAGGCTTCAACACTTCGATGAAGTGCTGCGTCGATGTCCGCCGGGTCCGCGCCGGCATGCATCCCGATAGCGTTAAGGAGCAGTTGCCGGGCCACAAAAAAACTCATCTGTGTGGTGTATGACAACGCCCTGCCTTCGACCCAATCAGTTGAAGTCGGTCGCGTACCTCGAACCTCTGAAATGAGGCGACTCTTCCCGATCCCCGCATCACCGAGGATGGCGTAACGCGCGCCGCTACCAATGCCTTCGCTCAGCGCAGCAATGGCCTGCCGTAATCGTAACTGTTCAAATCCGCGCCCGACCAGCGGCGACTGTAGTCCAGGCAAACCGCGCAAAGCGCCGGGCATCGAGGTCGGCGCGATCAATCGAAAGTTCGGAACGGGTTCGCTTTTTCCTTTGAGTGCGAGGGGTGCTCGCGTTTCGACATCGAACAATGGCGCGATCAGCCGATAGGTTGCCGCACCCAGCAGGATTTCGCCACTCTCGGAAGCATCCTCGAGTCGCGCGGCGAGATTGACAGCATCGCCCATGACCGAATATTGCTGTTGGTCCTGCGAGCCGATTCCACCGGCAATGACCAGGCCGGTGTTGATCCCGATATGGATGCCCAAAGTTGTTCCCTCTGCCTGATTGAATTGTGCGAGCACGTCCAGCATGTCCAGGCTGGCGCGCGCGGCGGACTCAGCGTGATTTTCCTGCGCGACTGGCGCGCCGAAGAGTGACATGACCGCATCACCGATAAATTTGTCCACGGTGCCGCCGTAGCGGTGAATGCAAGGCACGAGCGCATCGAAACATCCGTTCATCAGGCGTCGCACCTGTTCAGGATCGAGAGATTCGGACATCGCCGTAAAACCCGAGATGTCGGCAAACATGATTGTTACCAGCTTGCGTTCCCCGGTTGGCGCTGGCTCAGGCTGGCGCAGCGACTGCAACTGCAGCAGCAGCGGCGCAATCATCATGTCGACTATTTCACCGCCGAGCACGGCGCGCTGCGCATTCAGGGCCGATAGCGCTGTTTCAAGCTGTTCGATTGTCTGCACCGGGTACATCCCCTTTGTTCGGCAGTGACGTGGCGATCACTGTCAGTGATCGCCATTGCTCGAATATTGTCGCAGCTTAAGCCGCACCTGTCCCTTTGATACTGTTACTACTGAAAGGTGCAAAGTTGCCCGTTGAATATGCCAAACCTCAATATCCACGGGCCTCTCCGGCCATCTTCGGCCCGCGTACCCCACCAATGCTAGACTTTCTGTCCTGAAAAATACGAATCAACGTGGCCCTGATCACATTTCTTCGCGATTGCCACCAATAGATAAAGCCACTGCCGGACGCAAAAAAACGCCGCGAGCCAAAACCCGCGGCGCCATTGAGCGCTCAATTAACTGTATCGCCTTAGAACGTCTTGCGAAGTGTCACGCCGATGGTGCGAGGCTGGTTGGTCGCGAATCCGAGCCTTGCGCGACCACCCCGTTCCCGGTCGAAGGAGAGCAGCGCCTTCTCGTCGGTGACGTTGTTGACGTAGAGGACTGCCGAGAATCCGCG
>JANOQY010000223.1:0-8057 GCA_031414995.1 Betaproteobacteria bacterium | reverse complement strand
TTGCATCTGGTGCGTGAAGCGGTGCGCGGCCACTTTCGCGGCGTGCGCTGGTTCTCATGGCTGACCGGAATTCCGCTTTTGTGGATGCTCTGGATTGCGGGGCTGACGGGTCTGTGGCTGTTATGGGATGAGCGCGCGCTGTTCAGTGTGACGGCGACGGCGGAGTGGTTGCAGGCGTTGCCGCTTTTCACCGATGTGCTGGCGCGAAACTTTCTCACCACGGACGCACTCAACGATCGCTTCTTTTCGCTCATCATGTTCATTCATATCGGTGTGCCGCTGCTGCTGCTCGCTGCCGTTTGGCTGCATGTGCAGCGCGTCTCGCTGCCACGCATGTGGCCACCGCGCGCGCTCACCGCAGGCAGCCTCGTCATGCTGTCCGTGCTCGCCCTGTTGTTTCCGGCAACGAGCCTTGGGCCAGCCAACGCTGGTCATGTTAGCGCCAGCCTCTCGCTCGACTGGTTCTACCAGTTCCCCCATCCTTTAGTCGATGCGCTTTCGTCACAATCGGTATGGCTGCTCGCCGCCGGGCTGACCGCGATGTTGGCGATGCTGCCGTGGCTTCGCCTACGCAATTCTTCGCTTGCACCGCCCCAGGTGGCGCGGGTCGATTTGGCCAACTGCAATGGCTGCGCGCGCTGCGCGGCGGATTGTCCGTTCGGCGCGGTAGTGATGATTGCGCGAACCGACCACCGCCAACATCCACAGCAGGCATCGGTGATCAATGATTTATGCGCCGCCTGTGGTATTTGCGTTGGCGCCTGTCCATCGTCGACACCATTTCGCCGTCTTGAGGAAATTGTATCGGGCATCGAGTTGCCAGATATGCTGATTGCCGGGCTGCGTCAGACGCTGCAGCGCAAACTTGCCAATCTGCACGGGGGTGAAAAAACCGTCGTTTTTGCCTGCCGACAGGCGGCGAACTTCGAATCGCTCGCCGATGATTCGACTGCCGTGATCGCGCTCGAATGCGCTGGCATGTTACCGCCATCATTTATCGACTACGCCACCCGCATGGGTGCCACCGGCACCGTCATCGCGGGCTGCAGGGAGGCCGATTGCGAATTTCGACTCGGCGATCAATGGCTGCAGCAACGCCTTGGCGGCACGCGTGCACCAAGACTGCGCGCTGCAGCACAGCGCGACCGTATAGCGGTGGTGTGGTCCGGGCGCGCCGTTGATCGTGTTCAAGACGCTATCAACTCGCTGCGAAACAATTCGCTGCGAAAGCCCATCCCGCCCGCCGCCATCACTTTCAACGAGGCACATCATGAATGATTTGACGTTACGTCCATTACCTTTCGGCAACGCACCCTTCGCGTCGGGTGGCCTGGCACCTGCCGCGATTGAGTCGCGATTCAATCTTGCCGTTCCGCTGGATTCGCGCCGGCCACTGGCCATGGCCTGGCTGGGCCTCGGCTTGTTAGCCCTCGTGGCATCGGGGCTATTTTCGATTCTGTTGGTACTTTCGCGCACCCCGCAATTGCAAACGCTCTTCCCGGTCGCGGATTTTTTCCGGGTGGCGCTGGTGGTGCATGTTGATCTCTCGGTATTGGTCTGGTTTCTCAGCTTTGGCGGCGCACTTTGGACGATGAGCGGGACAACGCGCTTCATGCCGGTGGCGTGGAGTGCGTTCACACTCGCCACACTCGGCACGCTGGCGATGTGCGCGTCACCCTTCGTCGAGCGCGCAACACCGGTGATGTCCAACTACGTGCCGGTGCTTGATGGCGCGGTGTTTCTCACCGGACTGGTGACGTTCGGCGTTGGCATCGCACTGCTGTGCTTGCGGTCGATGCTGGCGGCGACGCCGGTCGGGCTGCGCATCAGCGGCGATGGTGCATTGCGCTTTGGGCTTAATGCTGCGATGGTGGCAAGTGCGGTGGCCGCGTTTGCGTTCGCCTGGTCGTGGGCCGTTGTGCCACGCGAGCTCGATGCCCGCATCTACTATGAGCTGGTGTTCTGGAGCGGTGGCCACGTCCTGCAATTCGCCTACACCTTGTTGATGCTGGTCGGCTGGATTTGGCTTACTTCAATCTTGAATGCGCTGCAGCCGTCGCGTTTTCCCCTGTCGCCGCGGGTGGTGATGCTGCTGTTTGCCATCGCCCTGCTCGCGGTATTCCTCACGCCGATCACTTTCCTCGCGTACGAGGTGACGTCGATCGAACACCATCGTATCCAGACACTGCTGATGCGTTTTGGCGGCGGCTTGATCATTGCACCGATTGCGTTAGCTGTGCTGTGGGCGTTACGCTCGGCAAGGGGCCTGTCCGCCGAGATGCGCCCGCTACGGGCGAGCCTGATCGCCTCGCTGGTACTGTTCTCGGCGGGCGGCATCATCGGCTTCATGATCTCCGGCAACAACGTGCGTATTCCTGCCCACTATCACGGTTGTATCGTCGGGGTGACACTGGCAATGATGGGTGTGGTCTACCATCTTCTACCGCAGTTCGGCTTCACCGCGCCCAGATCCGGCTACGCCGCGTGGCAGCCTGGCATTTACGGCGCCGGGCAGTTGATGCATATCGTCGGACTGGTCTGGTCAGGCGGCTACGGCGTACAACGCAAAGTCGCGGGTGTGGAACAGGTACTGCGCACCAACCAGGAAACCTGGGGGATGGGCCTGATGGGTCTGGGCGGCCTGATCGCCATCGTTGGCGGCATCATGTTTGTGGTCATCGTCGTGCGCGCGTTACGCCGAACGCGTGCCGCATGAGAATGGCCGCCGTTTCCCCGTTGCATGCCCGCGTGAGTGATTCACCCAGCCGATGGCTTCAAGCCATCGGCACCGTCGGTGCGGTACTGGCGTTAGTCATTCTGGGCGCCAGCATGTTGCTGCGCCTCACGACGATTTTTGGCGTGGAAGGACAGCCGATCTCAACGCTTCCCATTTCGGCAGAAAATGCCATCCGCCTCGCCCACCGCCTCGCCGCAGCCGCAGTGGGGTTGCTGGCTTTGTGCCTTGCAATTATTGGCTGGACGCGCCGCCCGCTGCCATCGCCATTGTTGACACCCATTACGTGGATTGTGTTGTCGACGGTGATGCTGGCCATCATCGGCCCCCTTACGCCCGGCTATCGGTTGACTACCGTCACCGTCGCTAATGTCGTCGGTGGGATGGTTCTGCTGATGGCATTCTGGTCGCTGCGCGAATCGGCAGTAACCAAACGGTTGAACGGCAATCCGGTTGAGCCACTGCTTTCACTTGCAATCCTCGTCTTTCTCGCGCACATCGCGACGGGTGCGGCAGCGAGCGCGTTCGAAATGCACAACGTGCGCTGGTTGGTGTTTGTGCACATCGGCACCGCGATGCTCGCGACCATGTTTATCGGTGCAAGTCTGTGGGATCGCCGACACGACGCATCCGTTGGGTGTTGGATTGCGACCACTGCAGGCCTGATGACGCTGCAGGTGGCGCTAGGCTGCGCGCTCATGTGGATTGGCACACGTCCGACCTGGCTGGCTTATGTACATGGCATGCTTTCGCCTCTGCTGGCGATCACACTCGTGTCGCTGGCGAACCGGAGCTCACCGTCGCGCCGGTAATTTGCCACCGCTGCAATGATGCATAATCCGGTAATTCATGCACGCCGGAGCGTCATTGACCAACCCCGAAATCCCCATCAATGACTTTCTCGCCAATATCCCGCTGCTGCGAGATGCATCAGCAGAGGAAGTCGAGCGCATGGCAGCCGGTACCCGCCGCGTCTATGCGCAAAAAGGCGAGGCGCTATTCCGGCGAGGTGATCCCTGCGAGGGCTTCTGGATCGTCCTTTATGGGCAGGTCAAGCTGCTGGTCACGTCACCTCAGGGCATGGAAAAAGTCATTGAGATCATCGGCCCCGGCATGACCTTCGGCGAGGCCATCATGTTCATGGATGTACCCTACGTCGTCAGCTCACAAACGCTGGCTGATTCCCTGCTGTTGCACGTCTCCAAGCGCACGGTATTTTCAGAGCTGGAACACAATCAGGCAATTGCGCGCAAGATGTTGGCAGGTCTCAGTCGCCGACTGCATGGACTGATTCGCGATGTCGAGTCTTATTCGATGCGCTCCGGCTCCGAGCGGGTGATCGGCTTTCTTTTGCGCATTGACAGCCTGGGCGGCGACGAAAGCAATGAGGCTACAGTGAAGTTGCCGGCGAGCAAGGTGACAATCGCTTCGCGGCTGAACCTGACCCCCGAGCATTTCTCGCGCATCCTGCATGATCTATCGGCTGCCGGGCTGATCGAAGTCGACGGTAAGTCGATCCATGTTCCCGATCTTAGGCGCCTGCGGGATTTTCAGGGTTAAAGTCTAATACTGGTGCGCCTTTCCGGGACTAAATGGCCTGAACTGCGCACCAATAGGCGTTTTAGCCGATGGATGGTGCAGTCGACAGGCTGGACTGAGTCTCATCAATCCCGACTTTAGCCTCCGCTGATTTGCGAGCGCGCGCTGTCGACCTCAAGGCATTTGTGACAGATAGTCAGCGACGGCCTTGGTTTCCATTTCCGTCAGACGGGAGGCAACAAGATGCATGACCTCGTTGTCATTGGTGCGTGTGCGCTGGTTGAAGTCTTTGAGCTGGCTTAGAAGATAACGCGCATTCTGGCCCGCCAAGCGCGGCAGGGTTGCGGTGCCGTATGCCTTTTCGCCGTGGCAATTGGCGCATGCGGGCAAGCCTGACCAACTGTTACCCTTGTTATAAATGTAGCGTCCGACAGGCAGCAAGTCTTCATCAGAAACGCGATTCACTTTCGCTGGTCTGGCGGAAAAGAAAGCGGCCAGCTCTACAATTCTTTCAGCGGAAATATCCGCCACTTGCGGCGCCATGACATCACTCATCCGTTTCTTTGATTTGAAATCCCTGAGTTGCTTGATCAGGTAATCCTGGTTCTGCGCGGCGAGCGAAGGAAAAATCGGCGATGTCGCATGACCTTGCGCACCGTGACAAGTTGCGCATCTATCGTTGATCAGTTCAGCCGTTGAAAGCTCCGCGGCTTGTACGTGTAAAGCGGCAATGCTCACGATTGCAATCCAGATGCGGCCCATCAAGCTCTCCTGACGAAGGCGAAAAATACGGTACAAATAATCCCCGGCAAAGTCGAGGGTCTCCCGTCAATGAAAATCGCTACCTCACCAGAACGGGCCGACCGGGGGAGATGAGTCGATGGCAACCTGCGTCTATTCGACGATGACCGTACCCGTCATCTCTTCATGCGGGCCGCAACGATACTTGTAAATGCCTGGTACTTTGAAGGTGCGCTGCCAACGCTCATCCGGGAAAAGTCGCTCTGATTCAAGCCCGTCTTCGGCCGGAAATAGCACGGAATGACTGGTGCGCTTCTCCGCGTTGATCCACTTCACGGCGTCGCCAGCCTTGATGCGAATCGCCTGCGGCGAGAAACGGTAGTCACGAATGGTCACTTCCAACGTCTTTTGCGCCGTTGCCGAAAGTGAAATGAGTGCCAGCATCGCCAGCACTCCTTTCCAATGGCCATAACTTGATGGCAAGAAAAACCCGATCAGGTAAATCTATTGTTTGGTTGCCTTGATGTCGCCATCAGCACCAATGCCGAGCGTGTAGTTGAGCGATACGTGGTGAAAACGATATACCGTTTTGTCGGTATGAATCGCAATGCCGAATGGCACTGCTTTGCCTTCGGCCATCGCGACATCGCCTGTGCCACCCGCCAACTTGCGCTTGAATGTAACGGTGTAGGTACCGCCTTTGTTCTCGCCCTCGGCCTTTTCCAGTGCTTTGCCATCTTTGTTTACGCGTGTTTCAGCGACGTGGCCATCAAGATGCATCGCGCCCTTGCCACCGGCACCGCTTTTCCACTGTATGTAATCGGTATAGGCATCGCCGCCTAAATTCGCGCCGGCAACATATTTCTTCTTCTCTGGATTCGCGCCGGGCATTGAGCGCACATCCGCATGGCACGTTGCCCAACATCCTACCTTGTCGCCCTCCGGCACCTTGCTCGCGATAAACATGATTGCGACCTTGACCTCATGCTTGGGATCCTTGTCTTCGCGTGGCGCAGCTTCTGCGGCGTCAGCAGGCGGCTTGAAGCTCAGTCGGATATAGACATGCTCTTTGTCATACGCTGCTTGAGTCGTGACCGGAAAACTCATGGTCTTTGGCGCACCAACCGGTTCCAACTCCTTATCTGCCAGGCGCTTGAAATTGACGTTGAGCAGCCCTTTCTCCTCGTGGCAGCCGGCGCAGCTCTCGCCCTTTCGCATTCCTGCGGAGCCACTGTGATTTGACTTCTTCGTCACCCATTCGATCGGCGTGATGCCGGCGTGAAAAACGTGAATGTCGCGTTTGGGAACCTTGCTCCAGTCAGGTGCGGCCATGGCCGTCTGCGATGCTGCTGCTATCAGGATTGCCCCAGCGGCGATTGAAACAATTGCGTACTTCATTGCGTTCTCCTCACGAAAATCCAAATTGGTCTCGACGAGCGGCAAACGACCGCGCCTAGTCTTCTTCCTCTTTCATGCCCTTGGGTTTCGAATGTGCTATTCCTTTGTGGCAATCAATACAAGTCTTCTTCTCCTCTATTCCGATCTTGTGCATTTTCGCGCCGCGCAGTTTTTGCTTATCGGTATCCATGCTGACGAAGCTGTGGCAGTTGCGACACTCTCGCGAATCATTCGCTTTCATCCGCCGCCATTCGTTCTCGGCCAACGCGAGACGCTTGGCCTCGAACTTTTCCTTGGTGTCTATGGTGCCGACAAGCTTTCCCCACAGCTCACTACTGGCCTGAATCTTCCGGATCATCTTTGGCCCCCATTCCTTGGGAACATGGCAATCCGGGCACGTTGCCCGCACCCCGGTACGATTGGCGTAGTGAACGGTTTTCTTGTACTCGGGGTAAACGTTGTCACGCATTTCATGGCAACCGATACAAAACGTCTCGGTGTTAGTCGCCTCCAATACAGTGTGAAAGCCGCCCCAAAACAGGATGCCCCCCAAGAAGCCGACTACCAGCAGCGCCAGCAATGAATACCTTGCGCTGGGCTGCAGCAGCCTCGAGAACAATCCGGATTTTTTATCGTCCGCCATATTTCATTGCCGGATCAATAAATGTCATGCTGCGTGTTGTAGACGTTGAACTTGCCGGTTGGCGTGATGATCTTTGGGTCTGTTATTACTTTCTTCAAGGCCAGCGTCTTGTCGTCGTACACCACGATGGCAGACTGATCGGCCTTCCCGCCCCAAAGCGAGATCCAAACTTCGCTGCCGTCCGCGCTGTATTCTGGGTGGACCGCCCGGCGTGTCGCCTTGGTTTCCGGCAAGCCCGAGTCCTTGGCCACATTGATGACTTTTTTCGGCTTGGTCAGGTCACTCATGCTCCAAACGGCCACCGATTCGGCGAGGTCCTTGTCTGGGTTTTGCGGCGCATCGGCCCAGAAATGCTTGGACTTCGGATGGGTTTTGACGAACAGGTTGCCTGGAACGTGTTTCATTTCCTGCACGACTTTCCAATTGAACTGCTTGTACTGGGCAAACTTCTTATCGTCCGACGGTGTACTGATCAGCGTCACCACTTCGGCACCAAGGTGCCCTGTCGCCCAGACCGGACCAAACTTCGGATGCACAAAGTTCGCACCGCGTCCAGGGTGGGGAAGCTTGGCCGTATCGACGAGGGCGGCGAGTGTGCCAGTCTTGAGATCCACTGCCGCGACTTTATTAGAGGCGTTGGCGGCCACCAGGAAATACCGCTTGGAAGCATCAAGCCCACCATCGTGCAGGAACTTGGCCGAGGGGATCGTCGTGGTCTTTAGGTTCTTGATATCGGCGTAATCAACCAACAGGATCTGGCCGGTTTCTTTGACGGTAACCACCCATTCCGGCTTGATCTCGGACGCGACAATCGAAGCAACACGTGGCTCCGGGTGATACTCGCCGTCCACGGTCATGCCACGTGTCGACACCACTTTCAGCGGCTTCAAGGTATCGCCATCCATAATCACGTACTGTGGCGGCCAGTAAGCGCCTGCAATGGCGTACTTGTCCTCATAGCCTTTGAACTTGGAGGTGTCCACTGAGCGCGCTTCCGAACCG
>JANOQY010000222.1:0-2058 GCA_031414995.1 Betaproteobacteria bacterium | reverse complement strand
ACAACAAAAGGAGTAGCGAACCATGTTTGTCCCCGAGTCATGCGAGTTGAACCGTGAGGTGCAGCGCGAAGCGTTGACAGGGGTGCCGATAGGCCAGCCATTGAGCCGCGAAAGAACCCTGAACCTGGACGTCGACGCTTTTTATTCGGCGGAAGACAGCATGCAACGGCGCGCTTTCGCGAGTGCCGGTGCAGTCCAGCGTGGTCCTAGACCCTGGCATGTCGGTAAGCGCTTTGTACGGGAGCCGGGAGATCTCCCGCCTGGCCGCGTTGACGCAAGTCAATCGGCCCGCATTGGGAAGGCGAGGAGCCGAAGCCAATGATGCACGGGAGGGAGAAGTCAGACTTGGGCATAGTAGCGATGAAGTCGGCGAACAAGTTTGCGCAAGCAGACGCGGAGTCGATGGAGCGAAGGCCTGGGGCCAAGGAGAACGCGAACCAATCGAACAAGCACCGGACGCAGAGCCGGGAGCGTTTGTCCCAACGATTGGATCGTGTACGAGAGAGAGCAAAAAGTCATAAGACAGAACGTTTTACGTCGTTGCTGCACTACATCACGCCGGAAGTCTTGGCGCTGGCATTTTCGTGGTTAAAGCGAGATGCAGCGTCGGGCATTGATGGCGT
The DNA here is from genome assembly GCA_031414995.1 of Betaproteobacteria bacterium. Classification (GTDB taxonomy): domain Bacteria; phylum Pseudomonadota; class Gammaproteobacteria; order Burkholderiales; family Usitatibacteraceae; genus UKL13-2. The sequence goes on along the minus strand of JANOQY010000222.1, from coordinate 1,435 downwards.
GACATGGAAAGACTACGAAACAAACCAAGAAGCGAAGCTCGCTGATTTGCATCAGCGCCTACACCGTGGCGGTTTCCGGGCATTGCCTTCCAAGCGCAAGTACATCCCAAAGGCGGATGGACGGCTGCGCCCGCTCGGCATTGCAGCGCTGGAAGACAAGATTGTGCAACGGGCGGTGGTGCCGTTTTTGATTGACTTATTTGCCAAGGCAAATAAGTGTTGAATGCGATTTACGAGCAGGACTTCTTGGGGTTTTCGTATGGATTCCGACCAAAGCGCAGTCAACACGATGCGCTGGATGCACTAGCGGTTGGCATCGGCAGTCGCAACGTGAACTGGATATTGGATGCGGATATATCAAAGTTCTTTGATACGGTGGATCACGACTGGTTGATGAAGCTGGTAGCACATCGAATCAACGACCCAAGAATCCTACGACTGATCCAGAAATGGCTAAAAGCAGGTGTGATGGATGATGGGGAATATCAGGAAACTGAGGTTGGAACGCCGCAAGGCGCCGTGATTTCACCGCTGCTGGCGAATGTGTATCTGCACTATGTGTTCGATTTATGGGCGCATCAGTGGCGGGGCCGAAACGCCATTGGCAAGGTGACGCTGGTGCGCTATGCCGACGATATGGTCGTTGGATTTCAGTACCAAAAGGATGCAGAAAACTTTCTGGCAGCAATGCGAGAACGGCTGCAAAGTTTTGGCCTGGAACTGCACCCAGAAAAGACGCGGTTGATTGCGTTTGGTCGGTATGCCACGGCGTATCGCCGCCAAAACGGTGCGCGCAAAGCCGAGACGTTTAACTTCTTAGGCTTCACGCACATTAGCGGCAGTGATCGTCACGGCAACTTTCAGCTGCAAAGGCACACGCGTCGGGATCGCATGCGGGCAGCGCTGCAAAAGGTGAAACAAACCTTGCGTCGGCGCTGGCACTGGCAGATACCGGAGCAGGGGAAATGGTTGGGTCAAGTGGTACGCGGTTACTTTGGCTATCATGCTGTGCCTACCAACTTCCGACGCATTGATGCGTTCCGCCATTTTGTGGTGGACTTATGGCGGCGTGCGCTAAAGCGGCGCAGTCAAAAGGACAACATGATGTGGCAACGCATTGAACGCCTTGCTGCCGACTGGATTCCGAAACCCCGCATTTTGCACCCATGGCCAAACACGCGCTTTCTCGTTAATCATCCAAGGCAAGAGCCCGGTGCGTAAGTTGCGCCCGCCGGGATCTGTGCGGGGGGCCTGCCGTAAGGCAGGTTCCTACCGCGATGTGCGCCGGCACAAACCGGCAAAGCGTAAGGGGTGCAAGTCCCCGACAACAAAAGGAGTAGCGAACCATGTTTGTCCCCGAGTCATGCGAGTTGAACCGTGAGGTGCAGCGCGAAGCGTTGACAGGGGTGCCGATAGGCCAGCCATTGAGCCGCGA
>JANOQY010000221.1:0-7014 GCA_031414995.1 Betaproteobacteria bacterium | reverse complement strand
CGTCGCCCGGCGGCTGTTCTCGAAGTAATCGCTTCCCATGGTTCGCATGAAAACGTCCAGAAAGCCGCGGAAGTCGATCCAGACATGCGAGAGCTGATGGGTAAACAGCGGCCCGGCGTAGAGATAGTCCAGACCGTAATGCGTTTCCCACTTGTAGGTCGATGCCCACGCCGCGTAGCACTCCTCCGGCAACGGATGCGTGGGCGAGCCCAGCCCCAGCACATACAGCAGCAGCGCCTCGTCATAGCCTTCCCACCGGTACTCGAGGAAGCCGCTTTCCGGCCTCCAGCCGTGCGTCACCGTTGCCCCGTGGTCTTGAGCCCATTGCCAGTCAGCGCGGCGATAGAGCGCATTCGCGAGATCGCGTATTTCCTGCTCGTCTTGCGTTGCCGCGTCGAAATAAATTCCCGCTGTGAGCGCGCCAGCCAGCAGGAAAGTGCTATCAATCGTCGATAGCTCGCACTGCCATGCGCGACGACCGGTCTGCATATCGAGAAAATGATAATAGAAGCCTTTGTAGCCGGTCGCATCAGGTTCAGGACCATGCGGACTGTTCCAGAAAAAGCGCAACGTCGCCAGCACGCGCTCGACTGCGGCGGCTCGGGACATAAATCCACGCTCGACCCCTACCGGATACGCCGCCAACGCCATCCCCGTGGCAGCGATGCTGGCCGGCCAATCGGGTGCTGTCTTGTCGATCACCAAGCCGTTGGCCGGGTTTGTTTCATGCAGAAAGTAATCAAAAGATGCGCGCTGCAAATTCGCCAATACCGCGGTTGTAGCTGGTGTACTTACGCTCATGGCGCTGACTCGCGCACGAAGTCTGAATAAACTTGCGCCCGAACACTCAACAACGTCGTCACTACCATGATCTTGTTCATCCGTTGTCCGAATGAACTGAGACCGCATGGACTTCGTCAACCATTGCCTGCGCCTCATCGATGATTCGGCGCAAGTGATCCTCGCCAATAAAACTCTCTGCGTAAATTTTATAAATCATCTCTGTGCCTGAAGGGCGTACCGCAAACCAGCCGTTCTCGGTCGAAACTTTCACGCCACCGATGGGAGCGCCATTGCCCGGCGCCTCGCTCAGAACGCGTTGAATTTTTTCGCCCGCCAAATCCGTGCGTCGAACTTGTTGCGGTGAAAGCCGTGATAGCGTGTCTTTCTGCTCTGCGGTGGCGGCAGCATCGACCCGGTCGAACACAGGCGTGCCGAGTTCTCGCGTCAGGGTCTGATAGTGCTCGCCAGGATCGCGCCCCAGTATTGCCGTGATCTCGGCCGAAAGCAATGCCGCGACAATGCCGTCCTTATCCGTCGTCCACACCGAGCCGTCGAGGCGAAGAAAGGATGCACCCGCGCTTTCCTCTCCACCAAAACCAAGCGAGCCGTCGAAGAGACCGTCAGCGAACCACTTGAATCCGGCCGGCATTTCGATAATCTTTCTGCCCAGCTTTGCAGCCACGCGATCAATCATCTGGCTGCTCACGACGGTTTTTCCGACGGCAGCGTTCTCGCGCCAGTTGGGCCGATGTTGGAACAGGTAGTCAATGGCGACACTTAGATAGTGGTTCGCCGGGAGCAAGCCCGAACTCGGCGTAATGATGCCGTGGCGGTCGTGGTCGGTGTCGCACGCAAAGGCGATGTCGAAACGATCTTTCAGGCCAATCAGGTTCTGCATGGCGTAGGTTGAGGAGGGATCCATGCGAATGCGGCCATCCCAGTCAGCAGGGATGAAACGGAACGTCGGGTCGACGGCGTCATTGACGACACTGATATTCAATCCATAGCGCTCGCCAATTGCCCCCCAATAGTGAACCCCGGCGCCCCCGAGCGGATCGACGCCCATGTTGAGATTGGCACTGCGAATCACCTCCATGTCGAGCACATTGCCGAGGTCGCTCACGTACCCATTGAGATAGTCATGCCGGTGGGTTGTCGCCGCGCGCAGCGCTTTATTAACCGGCATTCTCTTCACACCCTGCAGACCGTTTTCGATAAACGTATTGGCCTTAGCTTCGATCCAGCTGGTGACGGCAGTACCCGCCGGACCGCCATTCGGCGGATTGTATTTGATGCCGCCATCCTCCGGCGGGTTGTGTGAAGGCGTGATGACGATGCCGTCCGCGAATCCCGCTGTCCGTCCACGGTTGTAAGTAAGAATCGCGTGCGAAATTGCGGGAGTAGGAGTGTATTCGTCGTGCACGGCGAGCATGATCTCCACGCCATTCGCGGCCAATACTTCGAGTGCACTGGCATACGCCGGTTCGGACAGCGCGTGTGTGTCGATACCGAGGAACAGTGGGCCATTGATGCCCTGCGCATGGCGATACAGGCATATCGCCTGGATGATCGCCAATACGTGCCACTCGTTGAAACTATTCTGCAGTGCGGAACCGCGATGTCCGGATGTGCCAAACGAGACGCGTTGCGCCGCTATCGAGTAGTCAGGTACGCCCGTGTAGTAGGCCGACACTAATTTTGGAATGTTGGCCAGCATCGCCGGCGTGACGGGTCTTCCAGCCAATGGGCTCACGTTTTTCACGCTACTTTTGTCCTCTCATGGCGCGTTCTCCATGTCGCTTATGTATTTGCTTTAGCAAGCCGCGCTATTTAGACGCGCCCATAAGAAAAGCGCAATTTCCATGGTTGACTGCTTTCGCGTTGTTGGCGTTAAGGTTTGTAGTCGCCGTTGTTTGACGCTGCCCGCCGAAAGGAAAATTGATCTCGCAAAATTAAAAATTGCAAGAAAATCAAGTGGAATGAGAAACGGACAAGAAGGTGCGATCAGCCCGTATTTGCCGAACGGCGTTCGAGGATCACGAAGAATGTGATCGCGAACAGTCCGAGGACCGCGAAGATCACCGGCGCGCCGACACCGAGCAGCTCGGGCAGTTGCACCTTGCCCATCGCCCAGACCGGGAGGATGGTCTGCGAAACCCAATCGAAGCTCAGCGCGTACAGGATGCCGCCGAGAATCATGCCAAATGCGCCGACGAGCGCATGGACGCTGCCCGCGCCGATGGCGGCGAGCGCCGTGCCTGGGCAAAAGCCGTAGAGCACCATGCCGATGCCGAACAGCCCTGAACCCAGTGTGATGGCGAGCAAATCGGCTGGCTTGATGTGAAACTTCGCATAGCCCATCTGCACCAGCACGAAGACGCCGATGCCGCCGACAATGATTGCCGTCAGCATGACCTTGAGTACGGTGAAGTCCTTGAACAGGAACTGCCGCACGATGGTGTTGTAGTTGGCAACGCCGCCGCGATGCAGCAGCCAGCCGAAGGCAAAGCCGAAGACGACGGCCAGGATGAGTGAGACTGTACCGGTAATGGGGAACATGGATGAATCTCCAGATCAGGACGTTTTTGGGCGGAACATTATGAAGGCGGTGATGGTGCCGGTCGTGAACATGACGGCGAGGAACACCCAGCCGATCAGCGCGAGTTGCAGGCCGCCAGAAATGCCGTTTCCGCTGGTGCAACCATTGGCGAGACGTGCGCCGTACATGATGATGATGCCGCCGATGAAGGCAACCACATAGCGCCTGGCGGGCGACGGGCCGAAGCGCTCGGCCCAGACCTGCGGAACGGTCTCGATACGCCAACTGCCGCCAGCAAGTGCCGAGCCGAGGCCGCCGAACAGCGTGCCGACGAGGAATAGGGTGCCGTAGTCGAGCTTGAAGGCGTTCTTAGCCCAGTACGTGTTGGCCGCAACCACATCGGTGCCAACAACGAGCGAGGCAACGCCGCCCGAGACTTGGGAGAGTGCCGTGGTGATGCCGATTGGATTGTTGACGACGACAAACACGATCCAACTCAGGACGCCGATGCCGATGCCGGTGAGATAGGGGCCCCAGTTGATCCGCGTGGCCGTGGTGGAGGCGGGCGTGTGCAGTGCGTTGATGGGGATTGCTACCATTTGTGCTCCAATTTATTTAACGGACTTCCTGGAGCTCGATGAGTATGCCGAGCCACTTTTCTTCATCCGTACGTAAATCGACCCTTATCGAATCCGATCACTTCTTTTGCTTGACGACCCACACGACAAGAGCGACAACCACGATAACAAGCAGGATTGGCATCCACATCCCGCCATATCCACCCATCCAGCCGCCGCCCCACATGTCTCCATTCATCATGCCTCCACTCTGCGCCGAAGACACGCCAGTGGCTAACAGAAACACCGTACCAACAACCAAAGCAAATAAACTTCTCATGATTTTTCCTTATTGAACGCAGAAACGATTCGAGTACGTCGGCAACGGATGAGTGACCCCGAAGACTGTCCAAGGCTATGCGATGGGGAGCCGCACCAGCGATCGTGTCCGGGCGCAAGCCTCACAAGGATTGGCTCGGAAATTCGCCCGACTGCGAACCTGTCAGTTGCACAGCAGGGCCGCTTTGCATCCCTCTGCATCACCCTTGCACCCGAAAGTTGATCATCATGCCGCCATCTTCGTGTTCGAGATTGTGGCAATGAAACAGGTATGTCTGGTTGCCGGAGAAATCGTGGGTAAAGTCGATTGCAATCCGCACTGTTTCGCCGGGCCACACCAAGACCGTGTCCTTCCAGCCGAGATCACTCACCAATCTCGCTTTACCGAAACGCGCCAAGCCCGCTAACTGGGTGGGGCTGTTCAGACGCTCGAGCACCTGAAACGAAAAACCGTGCAGGTGCATTGGGTGCGGCATGCCTGCTACCGGGTTGCTGATACGCCAGATTTCCACCGCGCCGCGTTTCACGTCGAACGCGATCTCGTCCATACGGAAGCTGCGACCGTTGATGAGGAAGCGCATATGCCCCATCGACAATTCGATCTTCCTCTCCGTAGCAGTTTCGGTGCGGATGACGTTGACTTGCGACAGCGTTGCCGGCAGCTTGGCGACGACGCGTTCCCCGGCGGTGACGGACAGTTTTAGCACGTTGAACGCCAAGCCCGGCGGCAATCGCGATGAACTCATGCCACCCATCATCTGCCCCATGCCTTTATTCATTCCTGCCATTCCGCCCATGCCTGACATGCCGCCAGCGGTACCTTCGTTTTCCATTGGATCAAACGCGAGGCTTTTGAGAAAAATATCTTCACCGGGTTGCGCTTGCCCGGCATCAAACAATACGTCGAGGCGTTCTCCCGGTGCAAGAAAGGCTTCTGTCACAGTCTCTGGCCGCTCGATCAGGCCACCGTCGGTGCCGATGACGGTGAAATTCAGCAGCACGCTGCCTTTGACAAATGCGAGCCGGTAGATACGGGCGTTAGAGCCATTGAGCAGGCGCAGACGGTAGGTGCGCGGCGTGACAGCCTGGACGGCGTTTGGGGTCAGGTTGGCAAGCACGATATCGCCCAGCCAGCCCATCATCGAATCATGCGCATTCGGCTTGTAAAGCAGCTTTCCCTGCGCGTCGAAGCGCTTGTCCTGTATGACCAGGGGCAGGTCGGTAACGCCTAACTGCAGATCGAGTACCTTACTCAATCTGCGCTGGTCGTCGTCGTCCACCAGGAAAAAGCTTGCCAAGCCGTTGTAAGCCTGCTTGGCGGTCAACTCGTGCGCGTGCGTGTGGTACCAGTAGGTGCCACCGCGGTTGCGAATCGTGAAGTCGTAATCGTAGCGACCGCCCGGCGCGATGGTGTTCACCGGATGACCATCCATGTTTGCGGGTGTGTGCAGGCCGTGCCAGTGGATGATGGTCGGCTCCGGCAACGCGTTGTCGAGGCTGACGGTAAAGCGCGCGCCGCTCTCGATGCGCAGGATTGGGTTTTGATACGACTTGCCCGCGTGTTCGGTCTGGTAGAGCAGGATTGGCGATTCACGTCCGGACAGTATCGGGAAGCTCGCAGTCGTGGCGCGGATTTTTAGCGGTCCAGCGACATCCAGGACGCCAAACGGCCCGCTGGCCACGGGGACAAACAGCTTTTGCTGGAAATTCTCAGCGGTGACCGGGTCGAAAGGATAGGGACGAAACTGCCCAGCGGCCAGCGCCTGAGTGCGGCGCGATCCGTAATACATCCAGGCAATGCCTCCGGCGCTTGCGACGGCCGCCGCGCCAGCGAACTGAAGCCACTGCCTTCTATTTAGCATGCAACTCTCCTATTCAACATTCAAGTCTTCAGTCGGCGCGTGAGGCACCGCAGCGTGAAGTCAGACATTCGATTCGATGCTTTCCGGATTTTTTTTGCGGAAAAACTGATTGGTACTCGCGCGCTATGCCGTTATTTGGGTGGAGAGATTTCTTTTTCTCGCGCCGCCTGTATCGGCTGCCACGGGCCGAACTTGTGCTGCTCTGCCGAGAAGCCTGGCGTGTAGGGCGGAAACGCCGCGTCCACTGGCTTGTTTTTGCGTGCAGGGAAGTCCTTGTCCAGATTTGCTTTGACTGGTCGAGGTTGACTGTTAACGTACGCGGCCACGTCAAATGCCTGCTCGTCGGTCAATACTGCGGTGGTGTGGGTGATACCACTGGGCATATTGCCCTTGATAAAGCCTGCCGCCAAGGTAACGCGCGCCATCCCCGCACCGTTGTTGTAAGTGTCGGCACCCCATAGCGGCGGAAATTGATAACCATCAGCATCGCCCACTTTGCCGCGGCGCAGCCCTTCGCCGTTTGCGCCATGACAAGCCACACAAGTCGTTGCGTAGACGAGTTTCCCCGCAGCAGGATCAGCGGCGCGCGCAAGGGCTTTGAGCTTCAATGTACCGCCGCCATCAAGTTTTGCACCTACCGGAATGCCGGTCGAAAGAAAGTGCAGGTACGAAGTCATTGCCTTCATTTCCAAGCTGTCCAACGGCAGCTTGCGACCATTCATGCTGCGTTCCATACAGCCGTTAATGCGCTCCTCGGTGGTGGAGACGGCATCTTCGCGTCCGCGGTATTGCGGGAAGCTCGCAAAGGTGCCAACCCACGGGTTACCGAACTTGCGGCCGCCGGCATCCATGTGGCAGGACGTGCATGCCAGGTTGTTGCCGGCGTAACGCTTGCTGACATCCTTGACCTCTGGTCCGATGTGCTTGTAGGTTG
>JANOQY010000220.1:0-4768 GCA_031414995.1 Betaproteobacteria bacterium | reverse complement strand
CGCGCACTGGTGCCCTCGCACCAGATGCGGTGCAGTCGTGTCAGTTGAATTTGCGCATCCGCCACGCTCCACTCGGCGGGGAGATCGAGTGAGGTCGGGTCATCGCCCTCGGCAAGCTTCTTAATTCGCCTCCGCAAGGATTTCGACAACTCTTCCACGATCAAGGTGCGCACATGTTCAGCGTCGGCGGTCGGCGGGTGGAAGCCTGCGCCTGCGTTTGAGAGCAGATCGACTGCACAGACCAGGCCCTGCGGATTCGCGGCCCCTGCGCGTGCGACCGTTACCTTGTGGCCAAACCGTTTCAAGACAGCATCAACAAAATCAATTTGTCGTGGTGAGAGCTCATGGATATTGGCGGCTTGCCCGAGCAGCACCGCCGTATAGGCTTGTTCAACAGTCGAGTTGCCATCGATTGCGCCGATGGAATCCTTGACGCGTTTGCCGCTTAGCTGTCGGGTCTCGGCCTCGATCCATTGCATGTGCAGACGCATCCACAAGGCCGGATCAAAACGGCGATAGATGAATCCAGCAATCAGCATTTGCAGACCGATGTATCTGATGATGCGCTGGATGATCAGCGCACCATGGGCAAACAGGGGCGCGTCTTCAAGCGTGGCGTCGGCCCAGCAGCGCCTGTAGCCCGCCTCCATTTCCGTAATCAGGGTGCTCGAAACATTCCACGCAGCGATGTCGCCATGCGAAAGCGGAATGGTTTTCCCAGCGTAACGTGTGCGTTGTTCGGTGAGCAGGTAGGCGACCTTGTCGCGCAGAAGCTCCATGCAGGTTAATCGTTCCAGCGCGACGACGTGGGCGTCCCGATTCAGATTGCGCAGCGCATCAACAATTTTTTGTTGCGCCTGCGGGACGTTCGTTAGCGGGATCGACTTCAGCCAATCTTTGCAGGAACGCGCGTCCGAAAAAAACAACGAACCAGGGTTTGTGTTTGGTGAAACTTGCAATACCATTCCAATCTCCTTGCGATCCCATCCCGATTCGCGTTTGTGCCTGTTCAGCACTGAAAGCAGTCATTTCGCCAAGCCAATTGGCAGGACGAGTGTCAGTTTGTTGCGAATGCGCGGTTTACCGCCGACACCCATTGTTGACTGGCGTGGGCGGGGGATATTTTTTCCTTAACGTCAAGTGTATCAAGGCTTGGCGCTGCTGGCGTAGATATCGCCCAAACCGGTTTGGGGAAAGCGGGGTCGCTGCGATATCGCGGAATGACGTGCCAGTGCAGATGCGGCGTCAAATTGCCGAGGCTGGCGATGTTCATTTTTTCGGGCTGCAATGCCTGTCTCAACGCAGTTTCCAGCGTGAACACCGCGTCCATAAAAACTTTCCGGTCAGCTTCGGTAAGGTCGGTAAGCTCTTTTACGTGCTCGTTCCAGACGACACGACAGAAGCCCGGATATGCCGCACCATCAACACCCGGCACCCGCACCACCCGCCATTTTTCGTGACGAACAATCAGTTCGCCGCCGTCACCATCGCATAGCTCGCAGCCTTGTGATTGCATGCTAGTACGGCTGCCGCACGATGGGCTTGGTTTGGGTGGTGCCTGCGAACGGCCCGGCATTGAAGGCGTACGTCATCGTCGCGTTATTGGCGTCGCTAAAATTGAGCGTGAGTGTTCCGGCAGGCACCACTTGGAGCTGGCTAGGCGTGTAAATCGCGCCGAGCCAAGCCGAGCTGGTGGTGCTAAAGAAATTCCCGGTATACGTATTGCCAGTCCAGGTGCCGTCGGTCATCACGTACCACGTGGCCTTGCCGTCAAGGCCGTACGTGTACCACGCGCCAAACAGGATGCCTGCCTGCTGCGTGATGCTGATTCCCCAGCCATTCTGCGCGGTGCCACCCCACCACATGTCGCCAACGGTAATGGGTGAAGTGCCGCGGCCGAAAACCTGACGCTGGATTGACTTTTGGCCCGATACGCCGTTGATTACATATTGCAACACTGCGGTGGAGTTGCTGGTGAAGTTGATGCTGATATTGCCGACAGGCGCGCCCACCTGAAACTGCGCGGCGTTGTAATTGTTCAATGGTGCGGAGGCGGGCTGGTAAATCGGCCCTGAGTAGGTTGTGAAGTCGCTGTTCCACATGCCGCCGGGCAGCACGTACCAAATTGGCTTGCCCGCGTTGTCGTACACGTAGATCGCGTTCAACTGGGTCTGGCCATGCTGCTGAATCGACATGCCCCAGCCGTTTTCAGCAGTTCCCGCCCACCACATATCGGAATAATTGGCCGGACCAGCACCGGCAACAGTGGTACGAAACATGCCACGACCGTAGGTCACCGCGACCAGCGTGGTCTGGTCATACCAGAATAACTCGCGAACCCGCACGCTGGCTGGCCCGTCGTTGGTGGTGCTCCAGGTCTGCCCGCCGTTTTCGCTGGTGTATACGCCATTCGCGGCGGCGACATACAGCCAATTTGATTGGGTTGGATGGCGCTTGATATCGTGAAGCGAAACACTCGGCAAATTGCCGTGAATATTTTGCCAAGTCGCACCGCCATCGTTGGTTTGCCAGATGCGTCCGGTGGTGAAGCCGGTGTAGGTGACCCAGGCGCGATTGGGATTGTCAGGATCAATGGTGACCCGCGATACGGTGCCACTTGGCAAGATACCGCTACCGACTTGTACCCAAGTCGGAGATGCCGACAGGCCATCGGTGGTTTTCCATATCTGACCCGGCGAGTTGTGTCCCACCCAGATGACATTCGAATCGCGTTCATACACCGCGATGGCGTTGATGTAGAACGTGCTTACTCCATTGATGGTAATGGGTGGCTTGATCGCGTTCCACGTTGGGGAACCCACGCGCACGTTGGCGGATAACCAAAGTGAATTCGCGCCGACCAGCATGCGGTCACGATTGTTCGGGTCGATAATAAATGGCGCAATAAAGTTGGCTCTGGCAGTTTCTGCGTTGGTCGCCCCACAATACGGCTGGTTGGCACTAGCGTCCTTCAACGCTTCGGTAATGCCATTGCAGATGTATTGGCGGGTTGCCTGGCCAACCTTGCGGTGCACCGACGCGTACACGTATTCGCCGTAAATAATGGTGTCGTCGATCGGGTCGACTGCGGCAAACCCGCCATCACCGCCGGCCGTGCGCTCCCAGTTGGTGCCAGCCGTATACGCCAAAGCCCCGTTGTCTTGTGTGCCGCCGATAATCCTGCCGCCGGCTGAGCGTTTGCCAGCACCGCCATAGAACTGCGTCACACCTAAATTATTATTCAGGTTCTGCCAACTCGAGTTGCTATTGGCGCTTGCGACGAACACATTCGTTGAACGGTATAGACCGCCGTCATTGCCAAAATACACCACCGGGTTGGACGCGCTGTAGTTTGGCGCGTGCACAATAATGTGGTGATCGGCATGCGGCTGCGCCAATCCAGCACCTGCCTGCTGCCAGGTGCTGATGCGCTCAAAGGTAATACCGCCATCGAAGGACTGATGGAGATCCAATCCGCCGACGATCAAATGCCTGTCATCTATCGGCGACACCCACAGGGCGTTGTCGTAGTCGCCTTGCTCACTTAGATGTTTGGGTTCGGCAAGCAGGGCCCAATTCGCACCACCATCGAGCGACTTCCAAACCTGCCCGCGCACGCTGGTTGTACTGGATTCGGCGTTGTTATCTACTGATGCATAAACCGTTCCGGGCGCAGTCCTCGCATAATCTAGTTCGATCCGTGCAGACCTCGGCGATCCACGGCCGACCGGTGTCGATACAATCTGCGCGCTCCGCGTCCAGTTCACACCGGCATCGCTGGAATAATAAACATAGCCATCATCGGATCCGACGATGGCATTGTCTGCATTATTGGGATCGAATTTGACATCAAGCCCCTGAAAATCGCCCACCTTGGACCAAGAGATGCCGCCGTTCGTTGAGCGGTAGACCTTGCCGTTCGCGGTCGTGCCGCCGGTCACAGTGCCCGTTGTCGTCCCCGCGAGAACAATTTGCGGGTTGGCTGGGCTGACCGCGATACGATTGACGTACCACCAATCCAAACCTGACGGATTGATGCTGGTATCGGTCGATGTAGAATTTAGATATGTCCACGTGAGGCCGTTATCGACACTTTTGAACACACCGACACCTTGATAGGCGGTGGATCCCTCGCCGGTTCCGGCATAAATCGTATTCGGGTTGACGGGGTCAAACGCCATCGTGCCGATGACAATGTTGCCCAGAAAATCTGCCACTGCCGAAAATGATTGGCCGGCATTGGTCGAGAGCCAGATGCCGCCGGTGGAAGCACCAACGATTATCCTGTTGGGGTCTCGGGGGTCAATCAGTACTGCGCGAAGCCGACCGCCAATATTGCCCGGGCCGAGAAACGACCACCCACTTGCCGAAATCCCCGCTGCCAGATTTCGCGCCTGTTCGCCTACGCCGCTACCGGTCCGGTTACTTAGCAACGCTTTCCGGTCCGACTCGGCGCGCAGGATGTCAGTCGAGGTGGGCAGCTGTCCGAATTCGTCCATATCCCAAGTTCGCACCCACTCCTTGGCCGGGGACCGGAATGTTGCGCGATCCGGATTGCGAAAAGTTTTGCGATACGCCGCCATGATTTTGTTGCGCGCTTCATAGGAAAGCCCACAAACACCCTCGTTATCTACTTTTGCCTGCACGCGCAATTGGCGAAGTGTCAACTCTGCGATGTCGAGCTTCGCAGCGGCAGCAGCATCCGAGAGGGCGTTGAGACCCGTGCACTGCGCTGCGCTTGCAGGAGTGGTTTCAACGACTGCGGCAG